>NZ_ATVS01000018.1 GCF_000420845.1 Butyrivibrio sp. AE3009
TCAGACTGTAGACAAAGTCCACGGCATTTGCCGTGGATTTTTCTTTATAAAAGTGCCGGAAACTCAGTATTTATCTGGGCTTGAGGCACTTTTTCTGATATAATAGAAGTATCAAAGTTGGGGATGGGGATTGCCTTTATGATGACTTCTAATACCGAAAGAAAGCGTGAACAAATGCAGTTTGTGAGCATGGACGATCTGGTTCCACAGGACCACATGCTCAGGCTTATTGATAAAGCCATCGACTGGTCATTTATATATGATCTTGTTGAAAATAAGTATTCTTCAGACATGGGCAGACCCAGCATGGATCCTGTCACTCTCATTAAAATCCCTTTCATCCAGTATCTATACGGAATCCGCAGCATGAGACAGACTATCAAGGAAATCGAAGTCAACGTTGCATACAGATGGTTCCTGGGCCTGGAACTTAACGAGCCCGTCCCGCACTTCTCAACATTTGGAAAGAACTATACAAGACGTTTCAAGGACACAGACCTCTTTGAGCAGATATTCCAGCGTATTCTCGAAGACTGCTACCGCTTCAAGCTTGTTGATCCTACTGCTGTCTTTGTAGATGCCACTCATGTAAAAGCCAGAGCAAACAACCGTAAGATGCAGCATAAACTGGCAAAGCAGGAAGCACTGTTCTATGAAGAAATGCTCAGGAAAGAAATAAACGAAGACAGAGCTGAGCACGGCAAGAAACCTCTTAAAGATAAAGATGATGATAATGATAAAGGCACAGGTGGGCATGATGATTTCAGTGATTTTACAGACGATGTGCCAAAGGATACCAAGAAAGTAAAATGCAGCACTACCGATCCTGATAGTGGATGGTTCCACAAAGGTGAACACAAGAATGTATTCGCATACGGTATAGAGACTGCCTGTGATAAGAATGGATGGATTCTTGATTATACAGTTAATCCAGGCAATGAGCATGACAGCCGTACATTCAAAGGGCTATACGATAAGATTAAGGATATTGGTGTTGAAACTATCGTTGCAGACGCAGGCTATAAGACGCCGGCCATAGCAAAACTCCTCATAGATGATGGCATCAAACCACTTCTCCCATACAAGCGTCCAATGACAAAGAAAGGATTCTTTAAGAAATCTGAGTACGCATACGACGAATACAATGACTGTTATGTATGCCCTAATGATCAGGTACTGGAGTATTCAACAACAAATCGTGATGGATACCGGGAATACAAGAGCTGCGGAAAGGTCTGTGAAAGCTGTCCATATCTCGAGCAGTGCACACTCAGTAAAAACCATGTAAAGCTTATAACTCGTCATATCTGGGAAGATTACATGGAAGAATGTGAGGATATAAGGTATACAGAAGGAATGAAGGATCTCTATTCTCACAGAAAAGAAACAATAGAGAGAATCTTTGGAACAGCTAAAGAGAACCACGGATTCAGATATACGCAGATGTATGGCAAGGCGCGGATGGAAATGAAGGTCGCGCTTACCTTTGCGTGTATGAATCTGAAAAAGCTTGCAAGAATCAAGCATGAATGGCGGTTAGAGATGGCCTGATAGAGGCCGTTTCTATCCTTTATTATCAATAAAACACTCGCGAAAAAGAAAAATGGTCTTGAGAGCTACGCTCTCAGGACCATTTTGTCTACAGTCTGAACGGTGATCTTCGGATCATCGTTTTTTTATGCTATAATGTCCGTACCGGAGGGAAAATATATGATGACCTTATATCATGCAGGATATGATGAGATAAAGCAGCCCGATATTCACCGCGGCAGGATCAATGCCGACTTCGGTCAGGGCTTTTATACGACGGATGACAGGGATTTTGCCTATGGCTGGGCTATAGAAAAGCCCGGTTTTGAGGTGATCGTTAACCGCTATGAATTGGATGACAGGATGCTTAAGATCAAGGTCTTTGATAAGAATCCGGAGTGGTATAGATACATTTTTGCAAACAGAAGGTTAGTGCCGGATTCTTTTTCAGAGTATGACCTGATAATAGGTCCCATAGCCTGCGACACAATATATGATACCCTTGGGATTATAACCAGCGGATTTTTGTCGGATGAAGAGGCAATGGAGCTACTACTGGTGGGGGACAGTCCCCGCCAGGTTGTATTAAAGACTGCGAAAGCAGCAGAGAATCTACATTTCATTTCCTCTGAAATTCTGTCCAAAGAGCAGATAGAGCTTAGCCGTATCAGGCACGAAGAGGAAAACGAAAAATTTCAGGGAGAATTTGCCAAAGCATTAGAAAAACTATGAGAGATCCATTATCAGCCATTAGAAATGGCGAAAAACTTACCTTTAGAGAAGAGATACTGCTGATACTAAAGCTCAGCTTCCCGGCGATACTTGCGCAGCTGTCGTCGGTAATAATGCAATACATAGACGCATCCATGGTGGGACATCTGAGCGCAGGCGCTTCGGCGTCAATAGGACTTGTGTCCAGTACAACCTGGCTGGTGGGAGGAGTTCTCACCGCTGCAGCAATGGGCTTTTCCGTATGCGTAGCCCACAGAATAGGCGCCAGGGATGAAGAGGGGGCCAGAGTCATCGTTAAATGGGGGCTTGTGGTCAATCTTTTTTTCAGTCTGATAATAATGGCAGTTGGTGTTGCCGTTAGTTCCCGGCTTCCGATATGGATGGGAGGAGAGGAGGCGATCCTTAAGGATTCGGCCTCTTATTTTCTGATATATGCCATATCCATACCGGCAAGAGAGATGCTGCTGGCATCCCAGGGAATGATCCAGTCAAGCGGCAATATTCGTGTTCCCAGTATACTTAATGTTATCATGTGCGCTCTGGATGTGTTATTTAATTCCATGTTTATACCAAGGCTTGGCGTAACCGGAGCGGCCCTTGGCACGGCGTTGTCCTTTGTGATAGTTGCGGGGATCATGCTGTATATTCTTCTGGTGAAGTCTCCGGCGCTCAGCCTTGTGGGACGTAAGGGCGAACGCTCAAAGAGTTTATCTGATTTTGCTTCTGTGGAACTTCCGACAGCGCTGAAGATAGCTATTCCTGTGGCAATCGACAATATCATCATGGGCTTTGCCTATGTGGCTTTTACCAGAATCGTATCGCCTTTCGGAACGGTATCTGTAGCTGCTAACTCTTTCTCCATAACGGCTGAGAGTCTGTGCTACATGCCGGGCTTTGGAATAGGCGTTGCAGCCACCACCATCGTGGGACAGTGCATAGGCGCCAGAAGAAAAGACCTGGGCAAGCGCCTTGGTTGGATGTCGGTTATTCTGGGTATGGCAATAATGGGATTAAGCGGTGCCCTGATGTGGACCTTCGCTCCTTTTATGATAGGGATATTGTCACCGGATGAAGAAATAAGAAGTCTTGGAACTCAGATACTTAGAATAGAAGCTTTTGCGGAGCCTTTTTACGGTGCATCCATAGTGGCAGCGGGCGTGTTCAGAGGGGCAGGAGAGACTCTTATGTCAAGTGTCCTGAATCTCATAAGCGTATGGGCAGTCAGGATTCCTCTTGCATATTTCCTTGGCTCACATTACGGACTCAAGGGAGCCTGGGTAGCTATGGCCACGGAGCTATGCGTAAGAGGAATACTGTTTCTTGTGCGCCTCCTCCTATGGAATAAGAAAGCTAAAAAAGCAATTTAGTCTTCAACCTTTTTTACAATGTGATCCTTGTCCTTGAAGATGTGGTAAGCGGGGATGCAGCCTCTTACAGAAGAAAGAGGATATACGTTGCACCATCTTCCGATTACGGTTCCGGGATTAAGAACTGAGTTGCAGCCTACCTCGACGTTATCGCCCAGCATTGCACCCATCTTCTTAAGACCGGTTTCAACCTGATCGTCCTTGCCGTTCTTGACTACTACGAGCTTCTTGTCGCTCTTAACGTTGGAAGTTATGGAGCCGGCGCCCATGTGAGCCTTGTAGCCAAGGATAGAGTCGCCAACGTAGTTGTAGTGAGGCACCTGAACCTTATTGAAGAGAATAACATTCTTAAGCTCTGTGGAATTGCCTACAACAGCGCCCTTACCAACAATTGCGCTGCCTCTGATAAATGCGCACTGTCTTACCTCGGCCTCCTCATCGATAATGCAGGGGCCTCCGATATAAGCTGAGTCAAACACCTTGGCGCTCTTGGCAATCCATACATTCTCGCCTCTTTTCTCAAACTTATCTGCGGGGAGCTTATTGCCCAGCTCAATTATATAATCCTTGATTCCCGCAAGCAGCTCCCAGGGATATTCCTTGGTTTTCATGAAGTCTGCTGCGATAGTTTCGTTTAGATCGTACATATTTGAAATCTTGAATTCTTCCATAGTTTCACCTCTGATTTTTCTTGAAAAACATCTCATATATTATAACTACCCATTCAATAATTCACAACCTTCATAACCCCGTCCTATATAAAACAGCCCACTTGATAATAAAATATGTGTTAAAAATATATCAAAAATGTTGAAATGTGTCGGAAGTTATGTAAAAATAGATGTGGCGTTTTCTGCCAATCTTAAAAATCCGTAAGTAGGTAATGAAAGTTACTTTACAATACGAAAGGAGATTTTCACATGATTTACTCAACAGAGGTAAAAAATATGTGTCCCGTAACACAAGGGGTACATCATGGCGCTGCTCCCATTCCTGAAGAGGCAAAGTGGGTTCAGTCCAAGGAAATTAAGGACATTTCCGGTTATACACACGGTATTGGCTGGTGTGCTCCTCAGCAGGGTGGTTGTAAGCTTTCCCTCAACGTTAAGGACGGTATCATCCAGGAGGCTCTTGTAGAGACCATCGGATGTTCAGGTATGACTCATTCAGCTGCTATGGCTGCTGAGATTCTTCCCGGCCTTACAGTTCTTGAGGCTCTTAACACAGACCTTGTTTGTGACGCTATCAACACAGCTATGAGAGAGCTCTTCCTTCAGATCGTTTACGGAAGAACACAGTCCGCATTCTCTGAGGACGGTCTTCAGATCGGTGCCGGTCTTGAGGATCTTGGTAAGGGATCACGTTCAATGGTTGGTACAACCTACGGAACACTTGACAAGGGACCTCGTTATCTTGAGCTTACAGATGGTTACATCACAGATGTTGCTCTTGATGAGAACGACGAGATCATCGGATATAAGTACGTTAACTTCGGCAAGATGATGGACTTCATCAAGGCCGGTGATGACGCTAATACAGCTTTTGATAAGGCTAAGGGACAGTATGGTCGTGTAGCTGACGCTGCAAGATGCATCGATCCCAGAAAAGAATAATTAAGGTGAGAAGGAGGAAATTATAATGGCTTTATTTGAATCATATGAAAGAAGAGAGCCCCAGATCCTGGCTTGCCTTAAGGAGTATGGAATCTCATCTATCGAAGAATGTAAAGATATCACAATGGCTGCCGGCATCGATGTATACAAGCTCATCGAGGGCATTCAGCCTATCTGCTTTGAGAACGCTAAGTGGGCTTACACAGTAGGTGCCGCTATCGCTATCAAGAAGAACTGCCGCAAGGCTTCCGAGGCTGCTGCAGCTATCGGTATCGGTCTTCAGGCTTTCTGTATCCCCGGATCAGTTGCTGATCGTCGTAAGGTAGGTCTTGGCCATGGTAACCTTGGTAAGATGCTTCTTGAAGAGGATACAGAGTGCTTCGCATTCCTTGCAGGTCACGAGTCATTCGCAGCTGCTGAGGGTGCTATCGGTATCGCAGAGAAGGCTAACAAGGTTCGTCAGAAACCTCTCCGCGTTATCCTTAACGGTCTTGGTAAGGACGCAGCTCAGATCATTTCCCGTATCAACGGCTTCACATATGTAGAGACTCAGTATGACTACTACACAGGTGAGGTTAAGGAAGTATTCAGAAAGTGCTATTCCAAGGACGCTAACTCACCTCGTGCTAAGGTTAACTGCTACGGCGCTAACGACGTACAGGAAGGTGTTGCTATCATGTGGAAGGAGAACGTTGACGTATCTATCACAGGTAACTCAACCAATCCTACAAGATTCCAGCATCCCGTTGCAGGAACCTACAAGAAGGAGAGAACAGAGGCCGGCAAGAAGTACTTCTCAGTTGCTTCAGGCGGCGGCACAGGCCGTACACTTCATCCCGATAACATGGCAGCAGGTCCTGCTTCCTACGGTATGACAGATACTATGGGCCGTATGCACTCAGATGCTCAGTTCGCAGGATCTTCATCAGTTCCCGCTCACGTTGAGATGATGGGTCTTATCGGTGCAGGTAACAACCCGATGGTTGGTATGACTGTTTCTACAGCCGTTTCAATCGAAGAGGCTGCTAAGGCTGGTAAGTTTTGACCTTGATTACTTAACGAGGTATTTTCGAGTTTAGTTAGCAAGGCCGTTCGGGCGAGCGTATTTTGCGAGAACCGAACTTCCTTATGCTTAACTGAATTAGTCAAATAATATAAGGCGCTTCGTCAATGCGGAGCGCTTTTTATTATATAATTACGAGGAGGCTACTGACGCAGAAAAAAAGAGCTTCAACCTGATGCCAACGTCAGCTCTTAATGCTAAGAAGCTGGAGAATCTTGGCTGGAAAGCCCTTTTTGATATTACAGAAGGAATAGAGCACACGGTTTATCTTCTTTTTTCCGGATGTGCTTCATAATATGCATCTTTGTCGTTATACATCCGCTCGTCGGCGTAGCGCATGGCAAGCCTGAGGTTTCCCTCGGAAGGGTCATGATAGTAGCCTACGGCGAAATAGAGCCAATTGGGATCGCAGGCCTTTTGTTTAAGGTCGGCGATCTTTTTGATGAAGTCCTGCTCGGTTCCGTGGGTTGATATGATGGTAAATTCATCGCCGCCGGCGCGGTAGATCTTATCGCCGACAAATACTTCCTTCAGGACTTTGGCGGCATCCTTAAGGAGCTGGTCACCGTTTTCGTGGCCTTCGTTATCATTTATGGATTTAAGACCGTTCAAGTCGCAGAAAGCAACGCTGAAGGGCCTTGGATTTAATTTGAGCTTGGTGGAGAGTTCATCAACCATGACGTTCATACTGTTTCTGTTGTAGACACCGGTCAGCATATCCACATTGCTGAGGTATTCAAGTCTCTCCATGATCATGTGATTGGCAACCTCAGAGGACAGGAAGAAGGATACCAGTTCCACGGTCTCTTTCATCTTTGATATCTGAATGGTATCGAAGTTGGTAATGTACAGATAGCCTATTATAGCGTTTTGGTGGACAAAGGGCACAAGAACCAGACTCTTTACGTCGTTATCAAGAAGTGATTCCACCCATTCAGGGGATTTCTGCTCATAGAACTGCATGTCGTTTTCATCCTTGATGATAACGCAGTTGGTCTCGGCCACCAGTCCTTCCCAGGTCTCAACTATCTCATAGGGAATATTTGCGAATATTTCCTTGAGATTCTTGGCATTATCTCTAACGGATTCACATATAACGTCAAATTTGTAGAGGTCGGGAGTTACTGTCATCATGCAGCAGGAAAAGGCATCCAGGTAAGTGCGGATGTCTCTTGCTACGATCTCCATCTTGGAGTAGAAGTCTTCCTCATTCCTCAGGGTGAGGCAGGTCTTGATGACGAAGCTGGCAATCTCAGGGGAAACCTGAGATAACTTGCCGGTATCCATCTCTTTGTTGAGGGTATACATGAAAAGACAGTAGGCCACATCGTCAGATTCCGGTTGCTCAGGAGGATCCAATGGGAATAATATATCTTCAGTCCAGTAGCCGTACATCATTGTGGTGTCGACATAGGTGTGGGCACGCTGCCTGTTCCAGGCGCATCTGAAGCAGAGATGCTCAAACTTGGGCTCTCTTGGCATGTTTTCATAATAGGGCTTACCTTCTACCTGCTTGTTTTCACCTTCTGCGGAAAAAAGGTTCTGATAGCTTCTTTCCATCAGAGAATTGATGGCGTACATAATCACATCACCGCAGGTGCCATCGGGGTTTTTGTGTACTTCGAGAACCGAGGCGGGGATGTTATATAGATTAACCATGGTTTTAAAGGCTTTAAAATTCGTTTCGCTCATATAAATTCTCCTGAAAATGCACACACATATATACAATATTTTAACTTTTTATGAACGCAATTACAATTTGCAGAAATCTTAAAGTACTATTAAATAATTGTTATGAAACTACTATCAAATGCTGTGTTTATGAAGTATAATACATTTACATCAGTAATTTGGGGAAGGAGGATAGGTATGGAGATGTCAATGCCCTTGGTCTGGCTTGCGGTCGCAATTGTTTTTTCCGTTATTGAACTGGCAACGATGGGACTTGTTACCATATGGTTTGCAGCGGGAGCCCTGGCGGCACTTTTGTTGTCTATGATAGGCGCCACTGTTTTACTTCAGGTAGCAGCATTCCTGGTGGTTTCGGTGGCGGTTCTTTTGGTTGTAAGACCACTTGCTGCCAAATATGTCAACGGCAAGGCTAAAAAGACCAATATTGATGCGATTATAGGCCGTAGGCTTGTGGTTAAAAAGGAAATTGACAACCTTAAGGGGACAGGTAAAATCGACATGGACGGAACTACCTGGATGGCAGCTTCCACGATTGACAACATTATCATTCCGGAAGGCACTACTGTAAGAGTTGTTAAAGTTAGCGGAGCTAAACTTATTGTTGAAAGGGAGGATTTAAATTTATGATGCTTGGTGTTTTTGCAGTACTTATTATTTTGTTGGTGGTTTTGATAGCAGCCAACATCAGGATCGTGCCTCAGGCACATTCTTTTGTTGTTGAGCGCCTCGGCGCTTATAAGGAGACCTGGGATGTAGGTCTTCACGTTAAGGTTCCTTTTATTGACAGAGTTGCAAGACAGGTGGATCTCAAGGAGCAGTATTGTGACTTCCCGCCTCAGCCCGTTATCACACAGGATAACGTTACCATGCAGATCGATTCTATCGTATTCTTCAGAATTTCCGATCCCATGGCTTATGCATACGGCGTAAGAAATCCCATAGGAGCCATTGAGAATCTTACAGCAACAACACTTCGTAACGTAATCGGTTCACTTACTCTGGATGAGACTCTTACTTCCAGAGACCAGATCAATGCACAGATGCAGGATGCTCTTGATATCGCAACAGATCCTTGGGGAATCAAGATAACAAGAGTAGAGCTCAAGAACATCAATCCTCCGGAGCAGATCCGTGATGCCATGGAGAAGCAGATGAAGGCTGAGCGTGAGAAGAGAGAGAAGATCCTTTTTGCAGAAGGTGAGAAGCAGTCACAGATCACTGTTGCAGAAGGTGAGAAGCAGAGTAAGATCTTACAGGCTGAGGCTGACAAGCAGGCAACAATCCTTAGAGCCGAAGCTGAGAGAGAGAAGAAAATCAGAGAGGCAGAAGGTCAGGCTGAGGCTATCAAGAGCATTCAGCACGCTAATGCCGAAGGTATCAGAATGCTGAAGGAGGCAGGTGCCGACGAGTCAGTTCTTACACTTAAGAGCCTTGAGGCCTTTGAGAAGGCTGCTGACGGTCAGGCAACCAAGATCATCGTTCCCTCCAATCTCCAGGGAATTGCGGGACTTGCGGGTTCCATCAAGGAGATTATTAAATAATGGCATTTTACCTTCAATTAGCCTTATGACTAACGGGTAAATATGGAAAATAAAGACAAAAACTTAAGGTTTAAGACCAAAACACAGATGGTTATGTACTTCCTTGAGGGGAGCACTGCCATATTCTTATTTAGTATTCTTATTTCTTTTTGTGTTACGTTTCTGGAGCTTATAGGCCCCAAGATCGTACAGTATGCAATTGACTTTTGTATCTCGGAGTCTCCCACAGACAGTGGGAGCACCCCGGGATATTTAAAGACCTTCATGGATTTTCTGGGAGGAAACGAATTCTTAAGAAGCCACCTGTACCTGATAGCTGTGGTAATCGCAGTCATAGCACTGTTGCAGGCCCTGTGCAGATACCTTTTCAGGCTCCTTAATTCCATCGCCTCCGAAAAGCTAATTCAGCGCATGAGAAACAAGCTCTTTGAGCACATAATGCACCTGCCTTTTTCCTGGCATGGGAAGAACCACACCGGTGATATTATTCAGCGGTGTACTTCTGATGTTGAGACCATCAGGGCTTTTATTTCGGAGCAGCTTCTTTCGCTTTTCAGAATCGTCATCAGAATTATCGTGGCCATGTATTTTATGATCAATATAGATGGCTTTCTCACATTCTTTTCCGGGATATTTATTCCGATAATTGTTCTGTATTCCTGCTTTTTCCATAACAAGATCAGCTCCCAGTTCGAGCATGCAGACAGCGAAGAGGGGAGACTCTCCGCCACAGCCCAGGAGAACCTCACCGGCGTAAGAGTGGTAAGGGCCTTCGGAAGGGAGAAATACGAAAAGGACAGATTCGAGAAGCAGAATCAGGAGTACACCGAGATGTGGATCAGTCTTATGAAGACGCTGGCGGCCTTCTGGTCTTCCAACGATCTTATTTCGGGATTACAGGTCATGCTGGTCACAGTGCTTGGTGCTGTTGTCTGTGTTCAGGGCAGAATCACGGTGGGTGAGTACATTGCTTTTGTATCATATAATGCGATGCTGACCTGGCCTGTAAGAGCCCTTGGAAGGATCATTTCAGAGATGAGTAAGGCAGGTGTTTCCATCGATCGTCTTCGCTATATCATGAACAGTGAACCCGAGAAGGACAAAGAGGGAGCGGGATTGCCTTCCCTTCGCCAGGATATTCGATTTGAGAATGTTTCTTTTGCCTATGACAATGCTACTGAGGAGGTGCTTCGAGGCGTTTCCTTTACTATCAAGGCGGGAACCACCTTCGGAATCCTGGGAAGTACCGGCTCAGGCAAGTCTACTTTGATGTATCTCATGGACAAGCTATATGAGCTTCCTGAGGGTAAGGGCACAATATATGTGGGAGATACTGAAATATCAGATATCAAGGCAAGTCACCTTAGAAGGAACATCGGATTTGTGTTGCAGGAGCCATTTCTTTTTTCCAGATCCTTATCAGAGAATATCGGAATCACTCTTAAGGAGCCGGATATGAAGGAAATCAGGAACGCAGCCAGGATCGCAGCTCTTGATGATACCATCAGGACCTTCTTAAAGGGTTATGATACCTATGTGGGAGAAAGGGGCGTGACTTTATCCGGAGGACAGAAGCAGAGAACTGCCATTGCCCAGATGCTGGTGCAAAAGCCGCCTGTCATGGTATTTGACGACTCACTGTCAGCTGTCGACACCCAGACAGATGCAAGGATAAGGGCTGCTCTGTCAGAGAATGTGGGAGATTCCACAGTGGTTCTTATTTCTCACAGGATCACAACTCTTATGCACGCAGACAATATAATCGTTCTGGACAAGGGGAAGGTTGCGGAATCCGGAACCCATGATGAGCTCCTTGCAAAGGGCGGTATCTACAAGAGAATCTATGATATTCAGATGCAGGGGGTAGTATGAGCGAGAATAAAAATGATAAGGCGGTTAAGCTGCCGTTTTTTGGAATACCAAGACTACATCCCTATATCAAGCAGTATTATCCCAAGATAATCTTTATGATAATTCTGGGAATACTGAGTTCACTGGTGGATTCGATCTATCCGATCTTTAACAGATATGCCCTGGACAATTTTGTGGGAAAGCAGACCCTGAATGGGCTGACTGTATTTATTATCCTGTATGTGAGCATTCTTATACTGCAGGTTATCGACAATTTTATATGCTGCTATATGTGCGGACAGGTGGAGCTCAGCGTCGACAGAGACCTTAGAAATGCGGCCTTCAATCATCTGCAGGAGCTGTCACTGGCCTATTTTAACCAGAACAACGTGGGTTACATCCACGCCAGGGTTATGAGTGATACCGGCAAAATAGGTGTTATGGTGTCCTGGAGAATGATGGATATCATCTGGAACGGAGCCTATCTTATCTGCGTGATGGGAATGATGATAGCCCTCAATGCAAGGCTTTCCCTGTACATCATGATACTGGTGCCCATCGCGGCGGTTCTTGTGATGTATTTCCAGGGTAAGCTCATCGTACTTAACAGGAAGATAAGGGAGATCAACTCAACCATCACGGGCAATTTCAACGAAGGAATAACAGGGGCCAAGGCCATTAAGACCCTTGTGGTTGAGGATAAGATCCAGAATGACTTTGAAACCGATACAGAGAAAATGAGACGGACTTCGGTTCATGCAACTCATTATTCCGCACTTTTTACTTCGATCATAACCATGATGTCTTCACTGGCGCTGTCGATCGTACTGTACAAGGGAGGTACCATCACCATGGAAGGCGTGATGCAGATAGGAACTCTTTCCGTATTCCTGTCCTATGCCCTTGGAATGATGGAGCCGGTTCAGAATGTGATAGTTACGTTGTCGGAGCTTATTGCTGTGCAGGTAAATGTGGAGAGACTGACCCGCCTTATTCAGACCAGGTCCGATGTTTACGATACTCCTGAGGTAATAGAGAAGTATGGTGATACCTTTAATCCCAGGAAAGAGAACTGGGAGCCTCTTCACGGAGATATTGAATTCAAGGATGTTTCCTTCCATTATCCTGATGGAGAGGAGTATGTTCTGGAGCACTTTAATCTGAAGGTTCCGCAGGGAACCAATGTGGCCATAGTTGGAGAGACCGGTGCAGGTAAGTCAACATTGGTTAATCTGGTATGCAGATTCTTTAAGCCAACCTCCGGTCAGGTGCTGATAGACGGACGTGATGCGGCGGAGAGGTCGCAGCTGTGGCTCCATTCCAATATAGGCTACGTTTTGCAGACACCCCACTTGTTTTCGGGAACGGTTAGGGATAATCTTAAATATGGTAAGCCCGATGCGACGGAGGAAGAGATCTGGAAGGCACTTGAGCTTGTCAGCGCCGATTCCATAGTTAAGCGCATGGACAAGGGCCTTGACAGTGATGTTGGTGAGGATGGAGATATGCTGTCAGTGGGAGAGAAACAGCTTCTTTCCTTTGCCAGAGCTATTTTGGCAGACCCAAGCATTCTTGTTCTTGACGAAGCCACAGCTTCCATCGATACCGTTACGGAGAAGGCGATTCAGGATGCGATACTTACGGTGATCAAGGGCAGGACCTCTTTTGTGATCGCCCACAGACTCTCAACCATAGTGGACGCAGATATTATTCTGGTGGTTCAGGATGGTAAGATAATAGAGAGAGGAACCCATAAGGAGCTTATGGATCTAAAGGGGTATTACTTCGAGCTATTTACCAAACAGTTTGAGGAATTCAGCACGGAAGGTGCTTTTGAAGGAGTATTCAGCTAATGGATATTGCTGTTTTCAGTGACATTCACGGCAATCATACGGCGCTGCAGGCGGCCATTGACTATGCTGTGGGCAAAGGTATAACGAATTTCGTGCTTCTGGGGGACTTTGTGACGGACTGTCCCAATCCTCAGAAGACCATGGAGCTCATCTATGTCCTTAAGCAGTATTTCAATACTTATATTATCAGAGGGAACAGGGAAGAATATCTTCTGAACTATCGTAAGACCGGCGAGGGGAAGTGGAAGAGAGGCTCCGCCAGCGGATCTTTACTGTATACTTATCAGAATCTGACGGACAAGGACTTTGATTTTTTTGAATCCCTGCCTAATTACGGTATATATCAGCCTAAGGGTCTGCCGGGCTTTGAATACTGCCACGGTTCACCCACTAATACCGGGGAGCTGTTGTTCCGGGAAAAGAGAAATACCAAGAAGGTTCTGTCTCATTTAAAGACCGGAGTGCTGCTCCACGGCCACAATCATATTCAGGAGACATATATCTACAGGGGCAAAAAGGGTGTCAATCCCGGCTCTATCGGTATTCCGTGGTATCACAGCGGTAAGACACAGTTCTGTATACTTCACGGAGATGCCAAATCCTGGGAAGAAGAATATGTTCAGCTTGAGTATGACAGGAAGGAAATCCTCAGGGAGTTCAAGAATTCTGAGCTGTGTACCATGGCACCGGCCTGGGCAGCAGTTACCATGCATACCATCAGAACGGGAGTTGACCTCAATCAGACAGTGCTGCTACGAGCCATGAGACTCTGCGAGCAGGAGAGAGGAACAGTGAAGTGGCCTGATATTCCTGAGAAATACTGGGCTATAGCCCTTAAGGAGAACTATATAGATCTCTACGGCAAGGATATTCCAAGAAAAGAATAATGGCCCCCGGGGACGGAGTCAATGGTTCATTTTCATTGCTATGAACATATTTAAAGGCCCAAGCCTTATGACTTGAGCCTTTTTTTATTTGCTTAACTATCTTCATTGAGAAGCTTATATTTCGCATAGAACTCCGGAATGGATGCCTTTATAAGATTATGATCTGTAATACAGTAGTGGATGGTCTCCTTAAGAGCTGGCGAGATCCTTATGAGTTTGAAAGTGGTGACAGACATCACCCGACATAAAAAAACGGCACAGGAATTGCTCCTGTGCCGGTGCTGCTTCTGTTTAATCCTGTTAAATTGTTGTGTCATAGGATACCGAAGTATCTGCTGCGGTGGTCTTGTTGGCATCCTTGTCGTATTGCTTTAGCTGATCGTCCAGCCAGGAGGATTTGTATTTTGCATAGGCATCTGTGGTAGTGGTGGCTGTTGACGAAGTTGTACTTGAGGAATCCGAGGATTCTTTTGACGAGGACTTGGGAGTAGATCCGCTGTTTTTTATGTCATTAAAATAGCTGTCAAGAAAGCTTGATTTATTTGCACTTCCTGACTTGGAGGATGTCACCTCAGAGGCTGCTCCCGTAGTGGTGGAGCCTGTCTCGCGATATGCGTTCAGGGCAGCCTTGTTTCCTACTTTATTTACGTATGATTTCATGAGGCTTCCGTAGGCACCGCTTTTTATACTGGAATAATCCGACAAAAGACCTGACATGCTGGATACATAATCATAAGAGCCGGATAAGCTACTAAAGAAATTTGTACTCATATATCTATCACCTCCTTGAAGAGCTGCCCGCTGCGGGCTTCACAACATCCCTGTTGTGAATTAATACATACTTTCTTAGCCTCATTATGAGAGGCGGTTCTGAAATATGCAATTTACTGGGGATTAAATTATATTAAATTCTTTATAAATTAGTGGGGGTGTAGAGGTTGCATTTATTTCACTATGGTAGTAATATATGTTCTTAGAGGTTAGCACTCGATGAGATTGAGTGCTAACAAGACTAAAAAGTAAACAAAAAGTATCACATAAAGGAGGCATTAACAATGAAGTTAGAACCACTTGCAGACAGAGTTGTACTTAAGCAGCTTGAGGCAGAAGAGACTACAAAATCAGGAATCGTTCTTCCCGGTGCTGAGAAGGAGAAGCCACAGCAGGCCGAAGTTATCGCAGTAGGCCCCGGCGGAGTTGTTGACGGCAAGGAAGTTAAGATGCAGGTTAAGAAGGGCGACAATGTTATCTATTCCAAGTACGCCGGAACAGAAGTTAAGCTTGATGATGTAACCTACATCATTGTTAAGCAGAACGACATATTAGCGATAATTAAATGAGTGATATAGGGACGAAAAGATTCATTTATGGCTGCTTGCAGACATATAAATGAAACCTTGAGGACCGAACATACATGAGGAAAACAGATATGCGAATGAAATGAGCAGATCGATTTCCGAATGTATGTAGGATTGCGAGAGCGAAGCGGAGCAATCCGTATATCACGGAGTACAATAAATCAACGGAGGAAATTAAAATGGCTAAGACAATTAAGTACGGCGCTGACGCCCGCACAGCTATGGTAGAAGGCGTTAATAAGCTTGCAGATACAGTAAGAGTAACACTTGGACCTAAGGGAAGAAATGTAGTTCTTGATAAGAGCTACGGCGCTCCCACAATCACCAACGACGGTGTAACAATTGCCAAGGAGATCGAGCTTGAGGATTCTTACGAGAACATGGGTGCTCAGCTTGTTAAGGAAGTTGCTACCAAGACCAATGACGTAGCAGGTGATGGTACAACAACAGCTACAGTTCTTGCACAGGCTATGATCAATGAGGGTGTTAAGAACCTTGCAGCAGGCGCTAACCCTATCGTACTCAGAAAGGGTATGAAGAAGGCTACAGACAAGGCTGTTGAGGCTATCGGCAAGATGGCTACCAAGGTTAAGGGCAAAGAGCAGATCATGAGAGTAGCTGCAGTTTCATCAGGAGATGATGAGGTTGGACAGATGATCGCTGACGCTATGGAGAAGGTTTCCAACGACGGCGTTATCACAATCGAAGAGTCCAAGACAATGCAGACAGAGCTCGACCTTGTAGAAGGAATGCAGTTCGACAGAGGCTATATCTCAGCTTACATGGCTACAGATATGGACAAGATGGAAGCTACACTGGATGATCCTTTCATCCTTATCACAGACAAGAAGATCTCCAATATCCAGGATATTCTTCCTCTTCTTGAGCAGATCGTTAAGACAGGCTCCAAGCTCCTTATCATCGCTGAGGATGTTGAGGGTGAGGCTCTTACAACACTTATCGTTAACAAGCTTCGCGGAACATTCAATGTAGTTGCTGTTAAGGCTCCCGGCTACGGCGACAGAAGAAAGGCTATGCTTGAGGATATCGCAATCCTTACAGGCGGCAAGGTTATCTCTTCTGATCTTGGTCTTGAGCTCAAGGACGTTACAATGGATGACCTCGGAAGAGCTAAGAGCATCAAGGTTGAGAAGGAGAAGACCACTATCGTTGACGGTCTCGGCAACAAGACAGACATCAAGAACAGAGTAGCTCAGATCAAGAAGCAGATCGAGGATACAACCTCTGAGTTTGATAAAGAGAAGCTCCAGGAGAGGCTTGCCAAGCTGGCAGGCGGTGTTGCTGTTATCAGAGTAGGTGCTGCAACAGAGACAGAGATGAAGGAAGCTAAGTACAGAATGGAAGATGCTCTTAATGCTACAAGAGCAGCTGTAGAAGAGGGTATCATCTTCGGCGGCGGCAGTGCATACATCCACGCAACCAAGGAAGTAGCTAAGCTTGCAGATTCACTTGAAGGCGACGAGAAGACAGGTGCTAAGGTAGTTCTCAAGGCTCTTGAGGCTCCTCTTTACCACATCGCTAACAACGCAGGTCTTGACGGATCCGTAATCGTTAACAAGGTTAAGGAGTCCAAGCAGGGCGTTGGCTTTAATGCATACACAGAAGAGTATGTAGACATGGTTAAGGATGGAATCATCGATCCTGCCAAGGTTACAAGATCAGCTCTTCAGAACGCTACATCAGTAGCATCAAGCTTCCTTACAACAGAGGCAGCAGTTGCTACAGTTAAGGAGCCCGTACCTCCTATGCCCGCTGGCGGCGCAGGAATGGGCGGTATGATGTAATTCATTAAACTCATAAGAAATTAAACTCCTTGTCGCAGTTGCGGCAAGGAGTTTTTTGCTATTTGCTCTACAAAAATGCTATAATAACTCTATGTGCGCAAAAATAAAACAAAATCTGAATAACATTCTTGGAGTGCTGTTTCTGGTACTTGGAACAGCAGCTTTTTTTAATACACTTAAGTTTGCCTTCGGAAGGGATATATGGTACGACGAGGTCTTTTCCCTGTGTTTCGCTAAGAAGAGCTATGGCGATATTGTGAGTCTTACAGCAAGAGATGTCCACCCGCCTCTTTATTATTTTTATCTTAGATTCGTTACCTCTATCGTCACCGGAATATTCGGGGAAGGAAGCTTCTACGCCGCAGCCAAGCTGGCTTCGTGCCTTCCCTGGCTGGGACTTATGGCCTTGGCTGTTACGTATATCAGAAAGAGATTCGGGATTCTTACGGCGGGAATGTTTATGTTCCTGATATCGGTTATGCCTCAGATCCCGATTTATTATGTTGAGATCAGAATGTACTCCTTTGCGCTGTTTCTTATTACAGCTCATATAATGACAGCTGATAGGATATTGTCAGGCGAAGGTGACAGGAAGCGCCTTTTTATACTGTTTTTTGTTCTGGGAATACTTACTGCCTATACTCAGTATTACGCCTGCATTGCCACTGCAGGTATCTATCTGGCGGTGGGAATTATCTCTTTGTTTCAAAAAGGTGATGACAGGAAGCAGATCCTTATCGGTGTGACAGCAGCTGCAGTTATCTCTGTGATCGCGTATCTGCCCTGGCTTGGTGTAATTAAGAGGCAGATGGATAATATCAGCGGCAAGTATTGGATTCAGCCCCTTACGCTAAGGAGCATACTTGGCTGTATCAAGTTTGCTACGCTTCCTGTTGTTTATGCAGGGCGTATGCCTGAAATATCGGCAGGGCTCTTGATACTGACAGTTACAGTAATACTTGCTATATATTTATTTGCTTCCAAAAGAGCTGCCAAGAAAGATGGGCTGCAACTTTTTGTACTTATGCTGATGCCGGTTATTGTGGTGATTGCCAGTGGATTCGTGTTATCGGCTCTGGGAACGCCGATTTTTGTCTACAGATATATGGTGCCTTCTCTTGGAGGAGCATGGCTTCTTGTGGCGATAGCTGTATCAGAAGTCATGAACAAGGCATTGGAGCGAAGATTGGGAGCGTTGTTATATCTTTTGATCCTTCCCGTTATTCTTGCAGGAGCTCTGAACTACAAGGGCTTTTGCGATGAGGAGAGCAAAAAGGTATATGAGGAAGCCGCAGCTATGAACCTTGTGGACAGTATACCCACAGGCTCAGTCATCATCACCAATTTTGACCATGTGACGGCCGTGATGGGCTTCTACAGACCTGACTGTGAGGTGTATCTGTACGATGCAGAGATTGATAAGCTCCTTCCGGATATGCTTGGAAGTATCAGGGATGATGCCGGGGACGACATGCTGGATTATTTCCTGCAGAGCGGAAAAGAGGTCTATTTCTTCGGGAGCTTTGCTTCCAGAGAAGATATAGTTAAGAACTGGGAGAGTGAAGGGATAGGCGCATATCGAAGAGCCAGCATTCTGATAGAGAGATACTGGATAGATGTCTTCGAACTTCACGACTGAATATAAATTAACAGGGGAAATCTCTTTTTATGAAAAACAAACTCGTAAAGCTACCAATAATCGTTGTGGTAATCCTTATGGCAGTTATATACCTGGTCAGGATGTTTACTAACGGGCCCTGGTACGACGAACTGTATACCTATTATTACTTTATCAGCAGAGGTCCGGCATATGCGGCTATTCACTGGCCGGTTCCCAATAACCACGTGGGATATTCGGTTCTGTCGGCTTTTCTGGACTATTTGGGTAATCCTTATATAGGACTTAGGGGAGTATCCTTTTTGGCTGCTGTGGCCAATCTGCTCCTTCTGTACAGATTCTGCGCAAGGTTCCTTGACAGGTTCCTGAGCGCAGCGGTTACACTTATGTACTGTTCAGCTTACCTTATTCATTCACTGGCTGTTCAAGGAAGGGGCTACACGCTGGTTATCACATATCTGCTCATCGCCATGACCTGTGCGCTTAATATCGGCATGGGAGAGGGCAGGAAAAGAGATTACGTACTGTTTGGACTGTCTCTGATGTTGGGACTGTATACCATTCCAAGTTCGCTGTACTGGGTGCTTCCCATCTGCTTAACAGGAGGATTATTCCTTTTGTTTGCAGGGAAAAAGAGCGAGCTGTTCAAGCTGTTTATGTCAGGTGTGGTTGCCGCCATCGGAACCTTTTTCCTGTATCTTCTGATCTGGCTTGCAATAGGAGCCAATCTTCTGAGCAAAGATCAGAGCAGCGCTTTTTTCGGGATGAATCAGGCGAAGGTTGTGCTGAAGGCTCCGATAGATTCGGCGCTTACCGGAATAAAATATATGACTGCAACTCCGTATATTCAGAGCATCGACAGGGTGCAGTGCATTACGGGCCTTCCACAGTATTTTAAGGAACTTTTTGACAATTATTATGACAGGCTGGGATCAGTTGTTCTTGTTATTGCGGTTCTGGTGCTTGTTCTTAATCTTGTGATCGCGATAAGTAAAAGAAATGACAAGGATGAGGAGTTCTACGGCGCGCTTTTTGTATCGGTTTTCATGATCTTTGTTCCTGTTATGCTGGTAGTACAGAGCGTTCATCCCTATAAGAGAGTTCTTAGTTTTCTGGCTGTTCCTCTGACTCTGGGATTGGGAATTATCTGCAGAGAACTTACTGACAGGATAAAAGATAAAAAGAAGGAAAGTGCTGCCAGTATATGCATCATGGCCGCAGCTACTCTATTCTGGGTGCTGGCAATGACTAATCCCTATTACAGGGCGCCGATGGCGGACAGAGAAAACGAGCTCAAGGCAGCATTTGACACTATTAATGTGTCGGATATTGATACCATATACTATACTGATGATTATCAGAAATATGTTTTGAAGTTTTATTATGATGTGACCCCGACGGAATATTATACGCTGGAGGAAGCAAATTATGTTGTGATAGGTCCGGAGCAAAGGGATGAAACCTATGATTCTCCCGTCTGGCCTGTATTTTACCCCTACAGCGAAGGATTAATTAATGATGTTTCAAAAAAAATGGTTGTTATAGGGGGCACAGACAATTATACTATCTATGCGAGTAACACCGATTAACCGATCGGTTTTTTGGAGGATGAGTTAGTTGGATTTAGAAAGACAGAAGAAAGCCCCTATTTATGAGGCTCTTGAGAGATTTAGAAAACAGAGGGTTGTGCCCTTTGACGTTCCCGGTCACAAGAGAGGCAGAGGTAATGCCGAGCTTGTGAGCTTTCTTGGCGACAGATGCGTCGGAATCGATGTCAATTCCATGAAGCCACTTGATAACCTGTGCCATCCCGTATCGGTTATCAAGGATGCAGAGGAACTTATGGCAGACGCCTTTGGTGCTGCCCATGCATTTATGATGGTTAACGGAACCACCAGCGCTGTTCAGGCTATGGTTTTATCCCATGTTAAGGCAGGGGAGAAGATCATTATGCCCAGAAATGTACATAAGAGTGCCATCAATGCTCTTATTCTCTGCGGCGCTGTTCCCGTATATATTGATCCCAAGGTAGATACCAAGCTGGGAATCCCTCTTGGTATGGAGATAGCGGATGTTAAGAAGGCAGTGGAAGATAATCCTGATGCCAAGGCTATTCTTATCAACAACCCTTCCTACTACGGCATCTGCTCAGATCTTAAGGCGATTGTAGAGCTGGCCCATGCCAATGGCATGAAGGCTCTCGTGGATGAGGCTCATGGCACGCATCTGTACTTTGGACCAAATCTCCCCCTTAATGCAATGGCTGCAGGCGCCGACATGGCTGCCATCAGTATGCACAAGTCTGGAGGAAGCCTTACACAGAGTTCGATCCTATTGTGCGGCCCGGATGCAAATGTGGGATATATCAGCAGAATAGTGAATCTTACACAGACCACCTCTGCCAGCTATCTGCTTCTTGGTAGCCTTGATATTTCAAGAAGAAATCTTGCGCTTAACGGACATGACAGCTTTGCCAAGGTTACAAGGATGGCTCAGTACGCAAGAGAAGAGATCAATGATATCGGTGGTTATTACGCTTACGGCAATGAGCTCAAGAACGGCGGAAGTATCTTTGATTTTGATGAGACCAAGCTTGTGGTTAATACAAGGAGCATCGGACTTACAGGTATCGAGGTATATGATCTTCTCCGTGATGAGTATGATATTCAGATGGAGTTCGGAGACCTGTCCAATGTTATGGCTTATATTTCCATCGGCGACAGGCTTCAGGATATTGAGCGTCTGGCAGGAGCACTTGCGGATATCAGAAGACTTTATTCCAAGCCGGAATATCAGATCTTCGCTGCAGAGTACATCACACCTATAGTTAAGGCAACTCCTCAGGAAGCTTTTTATGCTGAGAAGGAATCACTTCCGATAGATGAGACTGTGGGCAGGATCAGTGCGGAGTCGGTTATGTGCTATCCGCCGGGAATACCGATCCTTTCACCCGGTGAGATGATCACCAAAGATATTCTGGATTATATTAAAACAGCCATGGAAAAGGGCTGTTCCATGCAGGGACCCGAGAGTGAGGATATCTCGGAGCTCTTTGTACTGAAATAAGAAGCATAGACTTATTAAGATATAGGAGATGAAGTAATGGCTGAGATGGATTATTGGTTCAGTGATATGCACACAGGCAATGTAAAAATAAGCATTCGCCTTGCCAAACAGCTTTTTTCGGGAACCAGTGAGTTTCAGAGAATCGATGTCTTTGATTCACCTGAATTCGGTAAGTTCCTGACCTCGGACGGAAACATCATCTTTTCCGAGAAGGACGAGTTCACTTATGATGAGATGATCGTTCATGTGCCCATGGCTGTTCACCCCAAGGTTCAAAGAGTCTTGGTTCTTGGCGGCGGAGACGGCGGTGTTGCCAGAGAGCTGACACATTATGACGAGATCAAGGTCATCGATGTGGTGGAGCCTGACAATATGTTTGTGGATGTCTGCAAACAGTTTTTCCCGGACAACGCAGTGGGACTTGAGGACGACAGGGTTCACATCTATTATCAGGACGGACTTAAGTACCTTCGTAAATGCGACGATATGTATGACCTTATTATAAATGACGTTACAGAGCCTCTTGGACATGAGGCGGGACTTTTCACCAAGGAATTCTACGGGAGCTGCTACAAGGCGCTTCACGACGACGGAATCATGGTTTATCAGCATGGAAGTCCCTTCTACGATGAGGACGAGGAGAGCTGCAGAGCCATGCACCGCAAGGCCTACAGAGTATTCCCGGTTAACAGGGTATATCAGGCCCACATTCCTACCTGCCCCGCAGGCTACTGGCTCTTTGGTTTTGCCAGCAAGAAGTATCATCCTCTGAAGGACTTCAACCCCGACAGATGGGACGAGAGAGGTATCAAGACCTGGTACTACACAACACATCTTCACAAAGGAGCCTTCATGCTCCCCAAATACGTTGAAGATTTACTTCAAGAAGAGGAAGATATGTCTAGATAACAAGGGCGTTTTTTGCGGAGCAATCCGTGTTATCTAGACAAGAATATAGCAAATATTACGAAGATAAAGGAGAATAAAATGAGTAGATTATTGGTTATCGGCTGCGGCGGAGTTGCTCAGGTTGCAATCCAGAAATGCGCACAGAACAATAAAGTATTTACTGAGATGTGCCTTGCTAGCCGCACAGTATCCAAGTGCGATGCACTTAAGGACAAACTTGAGAAGCAGGGAACAAGCGTTAAAATCACAACAGCTACCGTTAATGCGGATGACAGCGCCGATGTGGCTAAGCTTATAAAAGAGTACCAGCCCGATGCGGTTCTTAATGTTGCTCTTCCTTATCAGGATCTGGCAATCATGGATGCCTGCCTTGAGTGCAAGGTTGATTACATCGATACCGCCAACTATGAGCCTGAAGATACAGATGAGCCCGTATGGCGCGCAGCTTATGAGAAGAGATGCAAGGAGAAGGGCTTTACCGCTTACTTCGACTACAGCTATCAGTGGGCATATATGGACAAGTTCAAGGAGGCAGGTATCACAGGTCTTCTCGGAACAGGTTTTGATCCCGGCGTAACAAGTGTATTTGTTGCATATGCGAAGAAGCACTATTTTGACGAGATCCACAGCGTTGATATTCTTGACTGCAACGGAGGCGATCATGGCTATGCTTTTGCAACCAACTTCAATCCTGAGATCAACCTCCGTGAAGTAAGTGCCAACGGCAGCTACTGGGAGGACGGACACTGGGTAGAGACTAAGCCCATGGAGATCAAGAGAGAGTATGATTTCCCTCAGGTTGGCAAGAAGGATATGTATCTTCTTCACCACGAGGAAATTGAGGCCCTTGGAAGAAACTTCCCTGAGATCAAGAGAATCCGTTTCTTCATGACCTTCGGACAGAGCTATCTTGATCATATGAGATGTCTTGAGGATGTGGGAATGCTTTCCACAAGCCCTGTTATGTTTGAGGGAAGAGAGATCGTGCCTATTCAGTTCCTGAAGGCTCTTTTGCCCGATCCCGCAAGCCTTGGCCCCAGAACAGTGGGTAAGACCAATATCGGCTGTATCTTCAAGGGAATCAAGGATGGCAAGGAGAAGACTCTTTTCATCTACAACGTATGTGATCACCAGGAGTGCTACAAGGAGCTTGGAAGCCAGGCTATCAGCTACACAACAGGTGTACCTGCTATGATCGGCACATCACTTGTGCTTGAAGGCAAGTGGAAGAAGCCCGGTGTATACACAACCGATGAGTTTGATCCCGATCCTTACATGGAGATGCTTAACGAGTTTGGCCTTCCATGGGTGGTTGATGAGAATCCCGTGCTTGTTGACTGATAAATATGATATGTCTGTCCCTCGGAAATGTTGTTCCGGGGGACTTTTTTTATAGTGATTTATGTTTATTTTAGATTTGATAGGCATTTGGCATAGTAAAATTAAAGGGTGATATGTTATTCTAATACATGGCGCTTTTTAGGACGCCGGAATAATAAAGGTGGTAATTACTTATGAATTTAAAAGAAATACCTACTCCTGCGTATGTTATCGATGAGAAAAAACTAAAGAAAAATCTGGAGATTCTGGCTGATGTTCAGAAAAAATCCGGAGCAAAAATATTACTGGCCCAGAAGGCCTATTCCATATATCAGACCTATCCGCTTATTGCACAGTATTTATCCGGATGTACAGCATCGGGTATCTTCGAGGCAAGACTTGCCCATGAGGAGTTCCATGCGCCGGATGGGTCCAAAAGAGAGAATCACGTATATGAGCCTGCCTTCAAGGACGATGAGATGGAAGAGCTCTGCGAGATCTGTGACCACATCGTCTTTAATTCCATAAAGCAGCTCCAGCACCACAAGCCTGTGTGGAAGAAGGCCTATGAAGAGGGCAAGATCTCTGTTGGACTAAGGATCAATCCCGAGATCAGCACCGATGATGCACATGAGATATATGATCCCTGCGCCAGCGGCTCAAGACTTGGTATAAGGCTCTGTGATATGCCTTCTAGGCTTCCTAATGGGGTTGAGGGACTTCATTTCCATAATCTATGTGAGCAGGACTTCAAGCCTCTTCTTGATACCTTCAAGAAGGTTGAGAAGGATTTTGCAGCCTATTTTCCGGATACGGAGTTCTCTTATTCAGAGGGTGAAGAGCCCAAGGGAAGTCAGCTTAGATGGATCAACCTTGGCGGTGGTCACCATATCACAAGGGATGACTACGACGTGGAAGGTCTGATTGATCTGGTTAAATATATTAAGAGCACCTATGGACTTGAGGTATATCTTGAGCCCGGTGAAGCCATCGCTCTCTATGCGGGATATCTGGTTACAACTGTCATGGATATTGTGGAGACGGACAGAAAGCCCGTACTTATCCTCGATACTTCAGCAGCCTGTCATATGCCCGATGTTATAGAGATGCCCTATGTTCCGCCTCTTAAGGATGCGGACAATCCGGGAGAACTTCCCTATACCTACAGGCTGTCTTCAAGGACCTGTCTCGCCGGCGATGTTATCGGCGACTACAGCTTTGAGAATGAGAAGAAGATTGGCGACAGGCTCTATTTTGAGGATATGGCCATCTACAGCATGGTAAAGAACAATACCTTCAACGGAATGCCGCTTCCTGATATTGCTGTGATGCATGACAGGAACGATATTGAGATAATCAGAAAGTTCGGATATGAAGACTTTAAGATGAGATTGTGATCATGAATCTGGAAAGGAGCTGCTTTGCAGAAAATTACCGATAGGGCACCTGTAATGGATGGATACCGTATGCCGGCTGAGTTCGCACCTCATGACGGCACGATCATGATATATCCTGTAAGACCCGGAAGCTGGGGAAAGGACCGAAGCGCTGCCCTTAAGGCTTTTGGTGACATTTTTTTGGAAATATTAAGGAGAGAAAATCTGTATCTTCTTGCCAGCAAAGAGGATTTCGAGGAGGCAAGACTTTTCCTGGATACTCTTATCGTCAAGATGAAGGTTCAGGGAACAGATGAGGATACTCTTAAGCTTATGGAGGACAGATGCCTTATCCTGCCCATAGAGTCTGATGACGCCTGGGCAAGGGATGTGGGACCAACCTTTGTATCAGGCGGTGACAAGCAGATAAGAGGAATAAACTGGAGCTTCAACGCCTGGGGCGGCGAGGTGGACGGTCTCTATGCCTCCTGGGACAAGGACGATAAGGTGGCAGAGAAATTCCTTGATATGTGCGAGATAGATTTTTATGATGCTGCGCCTTTTGTACTGGAGGGTGGTTCCATTCATTCAGATGGGGAAGGAACTGTGATGGTTACAGAGTCCTGCCTTCTGAGCAAAGGAAGAAATCCCGGGCTTACCAAGCAGCAGATTGAGGATATTCTAAAGGAGTATCTGGGAGCGAAGAAGGTTCTGTGGCTCCCCTATGGAATATATAACGATGAGACCAATGAGCACGTAGACAATGTCTGCGCCTTCACATCGCCCGGAGAGGTGGTTCTTGCCTGGACTGATAAGGAGGATGATCCCCAGTATGAGATGTCCAAGGCTGATTTTGAGTATCTTGAGAGTGTGATCGATGCAAAGGGGAGAAATATCACGGTTCATAAGCTTCCGATTCCCGATAAGCCGGTAACAATAACCAAGGAAGATCTTGACAACTACGTCTTTGAAGAAGGCGAAGATGAGAGAGAAATTGGAGAAAGACTTGCAGCCAGCTACGTAAACTTTTATTATATTAACGGTGCTGCTCTGGTTCCTCAATTTGGTGGGGATAACGCAGAGAGCGATAAGAGAGCACTGGATATTCTCGGAAAACTCTGCAAAGACAGAGAAGTGATCGGTATTGACGCCAGGGCAATACTTCTTGGCGGTGGAAATATTCATTGCATAACGCAGCAGATCCCTGAGAATGATCTGGGGAAGCAACAGTAAATCTAGGAAATTAAGCAGGTACAAAATGAGAACAAAGGTTAAAGTTGCCTGTATTCAGTACGCCTGTGACAGAGGGGCGGTATCTGATAAGGAGCAGGTAAGAAGAAGTATAGAAAAGGCAGGGGAGCTGGTTAGAGAGGCAGCAGCCTGCGGAGCGCAGATAATTCTTTTGTCGGAGTTATTCGAAAGAAAGTATTTCTGCCAGGAGAGGCGCTATGATTATTATGATTATGCCGTTCCTGCCATGGAAAATGAGGCTGTGAAATACTTTAGTGAGCTGGCAGCAGAGCTCTTTGTGGTAATGCCTGTAAGCATCTATGAGAGGGACGGTAATGTCCTGTATAACTCAGTGGTTATGCTGGATGCGGACGGTAAGAGCCTTGGAGTATACAGAAAGACTCATATTCCGGATGATCATTATTATCAGGAGAAATTCTATTTTACCCCCGGTGATACCGGATTTAAGGTATTTAAGACAAGATATGGCAATGTTGGCGTTGGAATCTGCTGGGATCAGTGGTTCCCGGAGACCGCAAGATGCCTTGCGATTCAGGGAGCGGATATTATTCTGTATCCTACGGCCATTGGTTCGGAGCCTATTCTTGATGTGGACAGTTCGGGGCACTGGATGAGGACTATGCAGGGGCATTCTGCGGCCAATATCATTCCGGTGGCAGCAGCCAACAGAATTGGAACAGAGAGTGTTGAACCCTCCAAGGAAAACGGCGGGCAGAAGTCCAGTCTTTGCTTCTACGGAAACAGTTTTTTGACCGGCGAGACAGGTGAAGTTATTGCAAGGGCTTCAAGGGACAAGGAAGAGATCATTTATGCTGAATACGATTTTGCACAGATAAGGGAGAACCGCCTGTCCTGGGGATTATTCAGGGACAGAAGACCGGACTGCTACGGCGAAATCACCAAATAAGAAACAGATTAGAAGGAAGAATATAGAAAGTTATGGAATATAAGGATTATATGGTAAGAGCTACTGCGGGAAATGCGCAGATCAGAGCTTTTGCAGCAACAACAAGGGACCTGGCTGAGTACGGAAGAAAGGTCCACGGGCTGTCACCCATAGCGGCAGCAGCTCTTGGAAGACTTATGACAGGTACAGTTATGATGGGCACAATGATGGATAACGATGAGGACCTTATCACCGTCAAGATGGATGGCGACGGACCTCTTAAAGGCGTCCTTGCAACCGCCGACAATAAGGGCAATGTCAAGGGCTATGTGTCCAATCCCTACGTAATAATGGAGCCCAATGCAGCAGGACATCTCAATGTGGGCGGTGGTATCGGTGAGGGTACTCTTACCGTTATCAGAGACATGGGAATGAAGGAACCCTACGTGGGACAGGTTCCCCTCTACACTGGAGAAGTGGCAGAGGATCTCACTTATTATTTCACCAAGTCAGAGCAGACTCCATCTTCAGTTGGACTGGGTGTTCTGGTGGAGAGAGAGGATCTGTCGGTTATCGCATCCGGCGGCTTTATTATTCAGCTTCTTCCTTTTGCTGAGGAGGAGACAATCAGTCACCTGGAGGAGAATCTCAAGAAGTTCACATCTGTAACGGATATTCTCAAGGCCGGCAAGACTCCGGAGGAGCTGCTTAAGATAGTTCTTGATGGTTTTGACATTGAGTTCACTGACAAGATAGACCTTAACTTCTACTGTAACTGCGACAGGGACCGAGTTGAGAGAGCTCTGATGCTCATCAGCGAGAAGGATATCGAAGAGATGATCGGAGATGGCAAGGAGATAGAGATGTGCTGCCAGTTCTGTAATAAGAAGTACACCTTCAGCGTTGATGAACTTAAGGAAATCAAGATCAAGGCAAAGTCAGCAAAGAAGTAATTATTAGGAAAATATTATCAGATTATAAAAATAGTGTGAAAATTGATGGCTGGTAGATTATAATTAATCCAGCCATCAATTTTTTTATGGTAAAAAACTGAAAATTTAAGGAGGTAAGTATGAAAAAGTATCACATCAAAAGAGTGCTTGCATTTGTAATGGCACTGACTATGCTGTTTACACTGAGATTCCAGGCAGCAGTTTCGCTGGCAGCTCCATCCGTTCCGGCAGACATCAGATCCATAACAACTGTAGCAGCGGATCTATCCGGCAAGACAATTATTCTTCACACCAATGATATCCATGGTGCAGTAAGCAAATATGCTTACATTGCATCAGTCAAGCAGAACTTCCAGAGCAGAGGTGCTCAGGTTATCCTGGTAGATGCAGGCGATTACAGCCAGGGAACACCTTATGTTAATACATCCAAGGGTCTTGACGCCGTTAAGATGATGAATGCGGCAGGTTATGACCTTGCAACCCTGGGCAATCACGAGTTTGATTTTGGCTACTACAAGCTTATGTCCAACTTAAGCCAGGCTAAGTACAAGACCATCTGTGCAGATGTCCTTGGGGCAGACGGCAAGCCCATCGTAGATCCCAATTATATGTACACAACCCACTCAGGAGTTAAGATCGGATTCTTCGGAATGGAGACTCCTGAGACCCAGACAAAGGTTCATCCCGGTCTCATCAAGGGAATCACCTTCCTCTCCAAGGGACAGCTTGCGACCTGTGCCCAGGAGCAGATTGATACCCTTAAGGCTCAGGGAGCAGATCTTGTTATCTGTCTTGCACATCTTGGAATTGATGATGAGTCTGCAGGCGATGGTCACAGAAGTATTGACCTTTATTCCAAGATTAAAGGCGTTGACCTTATGATCGACGGTCATTCCCATACTGTTATGACCGCTGGCCCCAAGGGAGAGCCTATTCAGTCAGCAGGAACCAAGGCTGAGAACATCGGCGTAGTGATTATAGATGATGCCAGCAAGAAGATAGAGGACAGATTCCTTCTTAACTACGACAAGCTTCAGCAGGAAGTAACCACAGCAGCCAAGGCTAACGAACTGTTCAAGGCCATCGACAACCAGTACGGTGTTGTATTTGCCAAGTCAGAGGTTAAGCTCAACGGCGCCAAGGACCCCGGCAACAGAACAGAGGAGACCAACTTGGGCGACCTTATCACAGATGCTATGAAGTGGAGCATTCTTAAGGCTCCCGGAGCTCTTACCGTTGATGCTGATCACGTTGTTGTTATCACCAATGGCGGTGGCATCCGTGCTACAATCGAAGCCGGCGATGTTACCATGAAGGATATCAACACAGTACTTCCTTTCGGAAACACTGTAGCTGTAGTATATGTAACCGGAGCTGAGCTTCTTGAGGCTCTTGAGGCTTCCACTTTCTGCACACCTAAGGCTATTGGTGGCTATCCTCAGACAGAGGGCATCAAGTTTACAATTGATACAACCAAGGCCTTCAAGCAGGGACAGGCTTATCCTGCATCCACCTACTACAAGCCCGCTGCTATCAGCAGAGTATCAATCGAGAGCATCAACGGACAGCCCTTCTCAGCTACAGATACCTATGCAGTTGTAACCAACAACTTCTGCGCTGCAGGTGGTGATACCTATTATTCATTTGTAAGCGCCAGCTCTCAGTTTGACACAGGTATTGTTCTTGATGAAGCTGTAATTGAGTATGTTAAGGAAGTTCTTGGAGGCAAGATCACAGCAGCCAAGTATGGCGCTCCAAGAGGAGATCAGACTCAGAAATAATCTTTATCCTTAAATAAATACGTTTACTCAGTATAAACATAAGAGCCGTAGTCTTAGCAGAAATGCCGGGACTACGGCCTTTTTTACATGTGATATTTAGAATCACCAAAAATATTTAAGAAAAATTTATAATGGTCAAAAATGCAAAGTTTAGCTTATAAATTAAGTCGCAATAAAAGAGCAAATTGCATAAAATAACGACATGTAAATAATATTTTTTGTCACTTTTATCTGTCTGCGATCCTGAGGGGGATTGTTTTACCTATCAAAATGTGACAAAAGAAAAAATCAACGGGGAAATGAAAAAGGAGGATTGTTGGAATGCATAAGGGGTTTAACGGACGCGTTTCCAAAGGAAAGGGAATGGCCTGCTTTCTTGCCATAACCATGGCCGCGTCAAATCTGTCCGCGATAGCGAACGGCGTAACAGCTTTTGCAGCGGAAGATGAGACCTTGCTGGAGATCAGTGAGGAGGATTCGCAGGAAAGCGCAGAGGAACTAATTCTTGAGGAGGAGCCGGAAGAGGAGGCTGATTTCGAGGAAGAAATCCAGCTGCAGGAGGATGAACCTGATACTGTCATGACTTCTTCAAAGGTTCTTGCTTCAGGGGGCGGACTGATCGCTGACCAGGGAGATGAAGGTTATGCGAACTACATGGAAGACCAGGTCATCGCTGACATAAAATTCGGCGAGGGCCAAAATGCTTCTTCCAGGGATGTTTACAGCAAAGATAAGGGCTACGGCTTCTCCGATGTGGATTATTCTACTGAGGCAAAGGGGTGGTCCGGTAATGTCTATTATCCGAGAGTGCCTGCAGTAACGGCCGGCGCTACTAATGTTAAGGACTATGATTCTTATGTCGCCGTAGATTCCAAGATCTGGACTGAGACCGAGAGCTCAGGCTATGGCGTATATACCTATGAGACAACATCAACCTTTGATGTTGATCTGTACAATGCAGATTACCTCGTGGAGGTAACTCTTACCAATCCCACAGGATCAGCATATACAGCAGCTCTTGAAGCTGAGGATATCTCCAAGAAGTGGGATATTAACGTGGCTGCAGGTGATTCAGTTACAGAGAGCTTCGAGGCAAACCTTGTTGACGGTCAGCTGAACCTTAAGTTCCTTGGTGCAAGCAACGCAACCAAGATGTCTGACGCCAAGACTACCACAGTATATGTATCTGAGGTGAAGATCACAAGACTTGCTACAGAGGCTCGTGGTGATAAGCCTACTGTTTTCGTTGCTTCTGATTCTACAGTTCAGACCTATGATGAATATTATTATCCTCAGACAGGCTGGGGACAGGTTCTTTCTTCATACTTCGGAGATTTCGTTGAGGAGAGAGAATGCGATGCCTGCGGCTACAGCCAGTCACAGACCTATGAGACGGAGAGCGTTATCGTTGAGAACAGATCAATCGGCGGACGTTCTTCCAAGTCCTTCATTGATGAGGGCAAGTTCGATGATATCCTTGAGGATATCAAGCCCGGAGACTATCTCCTGGTTCAGTGGGGACATAACGATTCTACATATTCAAGACCTAACAGATATGTATCCTCAGAGGATTTTGCCAAGTGGATCATGATGTATGTGGATGGTGCTTATGAGAGAGGAGCAACTCCTGTTCTTGTAACTCCGGTAGCTCGTTACAGCTACACAACAGATTCCAACGGCAATCTTGTTTCTTTTGCCAGCAACTTCGAGAGCTACCGTCAGGTAATGCTGTCACTTGCAAAAGAGTACAACATTCCTTACGTGGATCTTACACAGCGTTCGATTGATGTCTGCAACAGCTTCGGTATTGAGGGCTCCAAGATGCTCTTTTTGAAGCTTGCAGCAGGAGAGGTGACTTCAGGAGCATATGCCGGCGGCGTGGATGACTCAACTCACCTTCAGTACTACGGAGCTCTTAAGTTTGCCGGCTGCGTTGCAGAGGGTATTCTTGATTACGCTGATGGCAAAGTAAGCGGCAGCGACGATCAGCTTGATGACCTTGCAGCCAAGGTTACTTTCAAATCCGCAACCGAAGCACCGGCTAAGCCCGAAGGCCTTGCCACAACTTCAGTTGGAGCAACCAGCATTTCGCTTGCATGGGAAGCTGCTCAGGGGGCAGAGCTGTATTACATCTACAGAGCAAAACTCGCCGAGGGACAGACAGCAGCAGATGTTAACTTCGAAGGCGCTGAGAAATACTCTGTATCAGGCAAAACCAGCTATGTTGATTCAAAGTGCGCAGGCGGTGCAACCTATGTATATGCCGTTGCAGGCTTTAACAGCTACGGTGTTGGTGAGTTATCCGACAAGATAGAGGTTGGCACCAAGAATGCCGGCTACAGATTCGACTTTAACTATAACAATTCAGCTACTATGGAAGGCTGGACCGGAGTTAATCAGAATGAAATGTATGACGCAGCCAAGGGTTACGGCTGGATCAAGGCTCCCGGTAACGGCAGAGACAGAAAAGGAAACGGCAATTCAGATTCCTCCGCAATGGCTGATGATTTCAACATCGGAGCAGGAGAATTCGCGGTTGATCTTCCCAACGGAACCTATGAGATCACAGTTTATGCTGCAGATCTTTTATCCGGAACCAGCACAATTAAGCCTGCTTATTCAGCAGAGGGAATCTCCATCGGTTCCATCGCCTGCAAGCAGAGTCTTGGAAGCTGCACCGGAGTTGCCAAGGTAACAGATGGACAGCTTAATATCACAGTTGAGGGAACTAACCAGTATATTAACGGACTTACCATAACCTCTCTTTTGGAGTCTCCCGGCAATCTGGCTATTACAGAGCTTTCTTTTGACAAAGGAACAGCAACCTTCCTTCTGTCCTTTACCAAGGTTAAAGAAGCAGTTTCCTACAATGTATATCAGAAGGGCGAGACAGACAGCGAATTCGTACTTGTTAAGAGCTATACAGCCCAGGAACTTATGGACAACGAGCTTGACTGCAGAGCAATGACAGCAACACTCGGTGAGACTTATTCATACTATATGACCTGTGTTGTAGCTGACGGAACAGAGTCCGCACCTAGTAACACGATTGTTCAGGCAATGATGGATCCTTCTGCCAAGGCTCCTTCAGCACCTGTCAAGGTGGTATGTACAGATCCCGCAGAGGGAGAAACAGAGCTTAAGAACAGCATCAGCCTGACTTGGGAAGCTAATGCAACTTCTGAGAATATTCTTAAGTACATTATTTACAGATCAAACAAGCCTGAGTCAGATAAGGGCTTCAAGGAGTTTACCAAGGTTGGAGAATCCACTACAACAACCTTTACCGATGAGAGCGAAGGACTCTCCACCAACATTCATTACTACTACAAGGTAGCTGCAATGAACGCAGGCGGTGTGTCTGAGATGTCTGAGACATGTATTACACCTATTGCCGGAACTCTTACAGCAGGCGGACTTGAGAGCTATGCTTCCAGAGCACTTGTAGCCATCAATCTCGCAGGTAATGCAGGAGCAGAGACTAAGGTTACCGCAACAGACAAGGACGGAAATGAGCTTACCAAGGGAGTTTATCTCTCCTGGAGAGCATTCCCCAAGGATTTTGACGGCAAGACTCTTACTACTAGCTTCGATGTATACAGGAACGGAGCACTTCTTGTTTCCGGTCTTAAGGTTACCAACCTCGTAGACGAGGCAGGAACAGCAAACGATACTTATAAGGTTGTCGGATCCAATGATGATAACATGGCACTTACCGCAGTTGATACTGCTGTATGGGCACAGCAGTATATCGAACTTGGACTTAATAGACCCGATGATGAGACAATGCCCGATGGCTCAACCTGCAGCTATACCGCCAATGATATGTCAGTGGGCGATCTTGACGGCGACGGCGAGCTGGAGCTTATTGTTAAGTGGTATCCAAGTAATGCACAGGACAACTCCAAGGGTGGATATACAGGAAAGACCTTCCTTGACGGTTATGATGTCAACTTCGCAACAGGAGAGGTATCACAGCTCTGGAGAATCGATCTTGGCGTAAATATCCGTTCGGGTGCCCACTATACACAGTTCCAGGTATGGGATTTCGATGCTGACGGCATTGCTGAGATCGCAGTTAAGACAGCAGACGGAACCACAACCTACACAGGCAAAAACGGAGAACTTGTTGAAACAGGTTATGTTGGAGCCTGCAACAGTGATGCACTTCCCACAGATGTCATCAGTCCTGTAAATGACTACAGAAACAGTGGCGGATATGTTCTTGACGGACCTGAGTATTTCTCAATGTTCAAGGGCAATACCGGTGAGCTTATTGATACAGTGGATTACATTCCTGCAAGAGGCTCAGTTGCAGCCTGGGGCGATGGCTACGGCAACAGAGTAGACAGATTCCTTTCTGCAACAGCATATCTTAACGGAACAACTCCTTTTGCAGTATTTGCCAGAGGTTACTACACAAGAACAACACTTACAGCATATTACCTTACCAAGACTACTGATGATGAAGGTAACGAAACAGAGCAGATCGGTGTTTACTGGAAATTTGATACCAATGATCTTCCAAACGGACCTTCCCTTGAGGCTCAGGGTAACCATGGTCTGTCAATAAATGATGTTGATGGTGATGGGAAAGATGAGATCATCTATGGCTCACTTACAATCAATGATGACGGAACAGTAATGTATTCAACCGGACTGGGACATGGCGATGCAATGCATGTTTCAGACTGGATTCCAAGTCACCAGGGTCTTGAGGTTATGGATGTTCATGAGCATGACAATGCAGCATATCATGTTGAGATTCATGACGCGGAGACAGGTGAAGTGATTACCGGCTACTACACAGGTAAAGATACCGGCAGAGGAATGGCTTCCGATATCGATCCCAGAGCAGAGGGCGCAGAGTACTGGTCAATCGCTAATCCCAATTACACCGGAAGCGATGAGCCTGCATGGAATTCAAGAAATGGCAGCGTATTCGGATCACTTTCAGGTCTTGTTGGAAAGACCGATAAGACAAATGATGCAATGGTAGAGCTCTCAAGCGGAGCAACACCTGCCGTTAACTTCTCAATTTATTGGGACGGTGACCTTCTTGCTGAAACGCAGGATCACACCTTTAACCAGGCTGCATATGTGCCGCTTACAACCACCATTGAGAAGTGGGATTATGAGAGTCAGAAGTCAATAATGCTTTTTGAGTCATCGGAGGTTCATACCAGCAACGGAACTAAGGGTAACCTTGGCCTTGTGGCAGATATCCTTGGTGACTGGAGAGAAGAGATAATTGCAAGAGATGCAGCTGACAGCAGTAAGGTAAGAGTATATGCCACAACAATTCAGACCGATTATGTAGTTCCTTGCCTTCTTACAGATCTTGCTTACAGAGAAGGTGTTGCATGGCAGAATGTTGGCTACAATCAGCCCGCTCATACAAGCTACCTGATTTCTGAAGGCCTTTTGACATCACAGCTTACAGAGGGCAAGGTTGATCAGTCATCAGCTGAGATTGTATTTACAGCTGCTAATGACGGTTCAAGATATGGACATGACATTGAGGGCTATGAGATCTTAAGAGCCGATGTAACAGTTGATGAAAATGGCAATCAGACAGTATCCGATTATGAGACTGTTGCTACACTGACAATTGATGAGCTTAAGGCAGCATCAGGGGCAGAAAACGGTGAGACCAAGAAGATAATCACAGGCTATACCGACGGAGCAGCTATAAAGAAATATGACATGGGCTACAAGTCAGGTAATGCAGCCGGATTTGTCAGAGTCCTTGCTGATGACTATAACTCAGCTAGTGGCTACGGCTGGGCAGAAGGAACAGGTTCTGCAGTTAACTGGAACAGAGTAGGAGTAGGCATTGAAGACGCCGGAGAGACTCAGACAGATGTAGAAAAAGCCTGCTGCGATCTTGTAAGAGCAGACAATGAACTTAAGTTCCTTGTGGATGTTCCTGCAGGAAGCTACAGAGTTGATGTATATGCCGGCGCTGCATACAGCAACAATGCTTATGACAATGCAACCGTTGCAGTGAACGGACAGGATCTTGGAATTGTTTCACAGTCAGCGAAAGTTGCTGATATTGAAAAGACAGCCTATGTAACCTTTGAAGAGGCTTCGCAGATTGAAATTGTTTCCTCCAATGCGGGTGCGCTTGCAATTCTTAATGCAGTAGTTATTTCCGAGGCTACACCTGTTTATCAGGAGATTACGGAGGGAGATGAGACAGATACTACCGAAGTTTACTCCTTTACCGATAAGAATCTTATGGGCGGAACCAGGTATTCTTACAAGGTGGCAGCAATCGTAGACGGCAAGAAGAGCTATAACTCATCAGCGCTTACGATTGAGACTACAATTGCGATAGAGAAGCTTAATGAAGAGTTTGGAGTATTTGAGCTTGTTCAGGATACTCCTCTTGAAAAGGACCAGACTGTAGAGGATCTTCTTACAGCCAAGAAGGACAGCGTTTCCGTAACAGATTCTGAAGGCAAAGAAACAAGAGTAGCAGTTACCTATGACGCTTCTTCAGTTGATCTTTCACAGGTTGGAACCTACACTGCCAAGGCTTTTGTTCGAGGCTATGCTGAGAACCCTATGGAAATAACCGTAGTTGTTATTGAGAATGTACCTACAGGCTATGCATCTTTCGATGATATCAAGGTAATACTTGGTAATGATGTTGAACTTCCAAAGACTGTACAGGCAACCTTCCTTAACGGTACCTCCAAGGCACAGACTGTAACCTGGGATGTATCAACTCTTGATCTTACCAAGGTTGGCGAATATGAGCTTACAGGTACTGTAGACGGAACAAATGATACAGTTAAGATCACAGTAAAAGTGGTTGATGACTTCATTGCAGCAGTCAACAAGACCTATGTAGAAGTTGATTACCTGAGAAACGATGTGATCCTTCCCGAGACAGTGCAGGCTATTTACTCAAGCGGCAAGAAGGCTGACGCCAAGGTAACCTGGGATACATCATCCCTTGACGTAACAAGCCTTGGAAAGACCTTCACACTTACCGGAACGGTAGAGGATTACGATGATGTAGCAGAGATCGATGTTACTGTAAGATATCCTGCAGTTCAGAAGTTTGACTTTGGTATTGATCCAAACAGAGGAGCTGAAGGCTGGACAACCATCACAGTTAATCCTAAGAACGGTACCAAGACCCTGGCTGAATTTGGAAGTGATTACACCAAAGCTAAGGGCTACGGCTTCGAGAATGGCACATCTCTGATGCAGGGACGTACTGAGGGCTTTGAGTACGATGGAATCCTTCCTGTTAATGTTTATACCGACTTTGCACTGCCTGCAGGCGAGACTTTCCTTTATGATGTTGCAAACGGCAAGTATCAGCTTGATTTTATCAGTAATTCCGTATATAAGAGCTCAATTTCCGGAACTGCTGAAGGTGTCAACTTCAAGGCTGATAATGCAGCCGGAACCTATTCTATCGTAACCATTGAGGTAGAGGTTGAAGATAACCAGCTTAATGTGGAATTCGGAGGCGGTACACCAAGAGTAGGCGGTTTCGTTGTTCGTAAGATCATCGATGATGCATCCTATTATGGCGGCGAAGAAGAGGAAGAGGAAGATAATGTTGCTCCTGCCGGAGAGTTTAAGGTTAAGTGGGGATCAACCTATTACATCCTTGAAAACGGCAACAAGCTTACCGGCAAATGGGTTATTGATGGTAAAACCTATTACTTTACCAAGAATGGAACAATGACAAGACTTAGTCAGGTTACCATTGATGACAAGACCTATTTCTTCAATGCTGAGGGACATATGGTAACAGGCTTCTATACCAGATGGGGCAATACAAGTTACTATGACAAGCACGGAGTATTGATCAAATCCGCAGTATTTGAGGTAGATGACTTTAAGTATTATGCTAATGCAAAGGGACATATAGTAAGAAGCACCTTTGTTGATCTGGAAGACGGCAGGCATTACTTCGACAGTGAAAGCCACATGGTAATCGGCAGAACAATAACCAAATGGATGAAGAAGTATACATTCGATGAAAACGGTGTATTGGTAGATTAATTATCGAATTAATGAAAATTTCATAATTAAAAGAGCCTTCGACATATAAGTCGGAGGCTTTTTTATATATAATATTAATGCGGTTCGCAATATAGATAATTTTACATTTGTATAACGTGAATACGATGATCGAGACAATTATGTTAAGGAGGTTGCCTACGATATGGAAGGTAGAGTTAGAAAAGGTAAACTGGTACAGAAACTCATTTTTGCAGCAGTTGCGGCTATTATTGTGGTAGCAATCGCCTTAACTGTCATTAGCGGTATTGAGATAGACAAAACCTATACCAATATGGTTAATGAGGAACTTAAGGTTGCTGTTACACAGTTGAACAGTGAAATGAGCAATGTGTGGGACGGCGACTGGTCCTATGTGGATGGCATTGTCTACAAAGGCGAAGAAAATGTAATGGAGGAATACGAGACCATTCTTGATAAGCTTAAAGCTCAGACCGGTGTGGAATATTCTGTTTTCTATGGAAAAGAAAGAGTTATTACAACCATGAAGGACAGCTCGGGAAAGAAAGCTGTAGGATACAACATTTCTGATAAAGTATACAGCGCGGTTGTTCAGAATAAGGGTAATTATTCAGCCAAGACTGTTCCTGCAGGCGCTGCAGAGAGCTATTACTGCTACTATGAGCCTCTTTGCAATGATGACGGCACCTGCATCGGAATGGTATTTGCAGGTAGGGAGAGCAATTCTGTAGAATCAGCTGTTAAGATGATCATCCTTAATATGTCTCTTTTCTCCCTTATAGTTACAGTTGTTGTATCAATCACCGGAATTGTTATTGCAAATAAGTCATCCGGAAAGATGAGAGCCATTGCAGATGAGCTCGGAAGCCTTTCAAGAGGTGAACTTAAGCTTAATATCGACCAGAGCTCAATAGACAGAAACGATGAAATCGGACTTCTTGCCGATGGTGCCAAGACACTCAGTGAGAAGCTTGGCGAAGTAATTAAGACTACCATGGATATGTCCCGGGAACTCAAGGATTCCGGAGCAGAACTGTCCAGCTCCGCGAATCAGGCATCTCATGCATCCATGCAGGTCAGCGAAGCTGTGGATGAAATATCCAAGGGCGCTGTGAACCAGGCTGAAAGCGTAGAAGACGCCGCAGGCAATACTCAGCATATTGGCAAAGATATTGAAGTGGTTGCTGAGAATGTTGAGCAGCTCAACAGTTATACCAATCAGATGAAAGAATCCTGCGAGGCTGCCATGGAAGCCCTTGGCAAGCTCATAGAGCAAAGCGGAGAGGTTCAGGCATCCGTTAAAGATATCGGACAGACCATTGATTCCACCAATGAATCTGCAAGAGAGATCTCCAAGTTCTCAGAGGCTATCACAGAGATCGCATCCCAGACTAACCTGCTGTCACTTAATGCAAGTATTGAGGCTGCAAGAGCGGGAGATGCAGGTAAAGGCTTTGCGGTTGTTGCAACAGAGATTGGCCAGCTGGCTGTTCAGAGTAGTAACAGCGCCGAAGAGATCAAGAAGATTGTTGAGAAGCTGGTTGCCGATTCAGAAGCTTCCGTAGAAGTAATGCAGAGGCTCAACGCAAGCTTTGAGCAGCAGGAGCAGCAGCTTGGCGATACCAGGACTAACATGCAGTCCATGGCTGAGAACGTTGACAATGTTTCCGAATCCACAGGCAGCATTGCTTCCCACGTAGATCAGCTCTCTATAGCTAAGGATAAGCTGGTAGAGATTATTTCCGATCTGTCGGCTATTTCCGAAGAAAACGCAGCATCAACGGAAGAGACCAATGCATCAATGCAGGAGCTGAATGCAACCTTCGCAATCATCTCCGAATCCGCTGCAAAGCTTCAGGAACTTGCCTCCGGCATGACCGATGCAATGAGCTACTTCAAACCTTGATCATAGAATTTAGTGCCCGGGAGTCTCCAACGATTCCCGGGTTTTTTATTGCCTGTAAGCAATTTTCTGATATGGATTGGCAATATGCGCAGTATGCAACCGCAGCTTAAAGAGATATGATTAATAACAAATATATCAAGGTATAAGGTATGGAGCATGTATATAAATCTTGAGGGGAATTGGAAAGTCAGAATTGAAGATAAGGAATATGATGTCATGATTCCGGGGACACTTGATGAGAATGGTGTCGGCGGTGCAGATGAGCTGCTTCTCAAGAAAGAGGGCAGGGAGTTTGTCAAGGCCGATGGGCCAATTGCGAGCAGGTTTACCCGGAAGAATTACTATATGGGAGAAGCTGTTTATTCGAGGGTGATAGACAGTAAGGATGTAGTAGATCCTGATTGCAGAGTTTTTCTTGAGGTGGAGAGATCACGCGGTCTTAAGCTGTTTGTGGATGGTAAAAAAGTAGAGTCAATTCGTGGGACCTTATCTACACCATATGTATTTGAAGTAACGGGACTTGTACATGAGGGTAGCAGGATTGAGCTTGTCTGTGATAACAGCTATGAAGGCATGCCGGCTGCAAATATCCTGTATTCATCGGCTGCTACCGATGAGACCCAGACTAATTGGAACGGGCTTATCGGAAAAGTGGGATTTAAGGTTGTACCCGGTAATTTCATTGATGATCTCAGGATCTACACAAGGGGAAATAGGGCTTATGCGAAGGCGGCTATTTCAGCAGATGCCGGATTTCAGGGGAACATAGTCATCCGCAGCAAGGCATTTAGAGAAGAAGCAGCCCAAATGGCAATCTCCAATACCAACGACTACAGCAACAACTGCATTCAAATTGAGACCGATAGTATTGAGCTGGCTTCCGATGTACTTAAGTGGGATGAATATGAGGGTAATCTCTACTGCGTTGAAGCAACTCTCTATGACCTGCAGGGCAAAGAAATCCATAGTGTATCTAAGACCTTCGGAATCAGGGACTTTGGCTATGATAATACCGGAAGGCTGACGATAAATGGAAGACGATTCTTTTTAAGAGGCGAAGCTAACTGCGCAGAATTTCCTGAGGAGGGCCACTGGCCAATGGATAAGGACAGATGGCTGTACATCATGGAGAAGTACAAATCCTATGGGATTAACTGCGTGAGATTTCACTCCCATTGTCCTCCTGAGGCTGCCTTTGAAGCGGCTGACAAACTTGGGATAATGGTGCAGCCGGAGCTGTCACACTGGAATCCTGTGGACGCATTTATACCGGAGAACAGTTACGAATATTACAAAAAAGAACTGGTGGAGATTATAACAAGTTATGCGAACCACCCTTCTTTTGTGATGCTGACTCTCGGGAATGAACTGCATTCATCAGAAGCCGGAATATCTAAGATGGAGGAGCTTCTTGATATTGCAAAAAGTATCGATGATACAAGGCTCTATGCCTGGGGATCCAACAATTTCTACGGAGATAGGGGAGCCAATGGAAAGAGCGATTTCTATACCGCAAGTGACTATCGTAAGACGATGCTGAGAGCAACTTCTGCCGGAATGAAGGGGCATCTTAATGAGGACTATCCAAGCGCCTGTCATAACTTCAATGAAGTCTGTAATGAGATCAGAAAAGAATACTGCAAGCCAATTTTTGGCTTTGAAGTGGGGCAATATGAGATACTTCCCGATTTTGACGAAATACAGGAATTCAGGGGAGTATCTGATCCGGTGAATTACAAAATGATCAGGGACAGGGCAGAGCAAAAAGGCGCACTGAAAGACTGGAAGAAGTATGTTGAAGCCACCGGTGAGACTGCGCTTATGTGCTACGGGGAGGAGGTGGAAGCGGTTCTTCGCACTCCTGAAATGTCCGGATTGTCTCTTCTTGGAATCCAGGATTTCCCGGGACAGGGAACCGCACTTGTTGGTATGATGAACTCTCATATGGAGCCCAAGCCCTATAAGTTTGCAGCGCCGGAGAGATTCAGGGATTTTTTTGCACCTGTCCGTGTACTGGCATGTCTTCCGAAATATACCTACACCTTCAGCGAGCTTCTTTCCTGTGACATTACAATTGCCAACTATGGTAAAAGAGATATCGGTGGAAAGATTGAGGTTGAAATCTCGGAGGAAAACACAGGTATAGGTCTGATGCATCAGACGCAGAGAACGCAGCATTTTCCCAAAGGAGAATTAACCACCGCAGGGAAATTAGGAATCAGATTCTCACTCCTTAAGTCCGGACTTGGAAGAATATGTATACCCGAAGACGTGGGAGTATGTCTTGTAATAAGAATATCTCTTTTGCCGGAAGAAAGCCGGGGGATTGAAAATGAGCCCATTACAAGTACGTACAAGATCTGGGCTTTTCCTGACATAACTCCTGCGAAGCCGGATTCAGTATATGAAACAGCATCTTTTGATGATACAGCCCTGAAGGTTCTTGAAGAAGGCGGCACAGTTTTCCTGTCGCCTGCTTCAGATAAGGAGTCGCTTCCCCATTCTATCAAGGCACAGTTTTCTACGGATTTCTGGTCTGTTGGAACCTTTGATTTTCAGGAGGGCGGAATGGGACAGTATATTGATGACTCCCATCCACTTTTCAAAAGATTCCCCACAGGAAACCATAACGAGTGGCAGTGGTGGCCTATGGCAGGTAGAAGAGCAGTGTTTGTTCCTGATAAGATCAAGCCCATAATCAAGGAGCTGGACAGCTATTCATATCTAAGAAATATGGCGAAATTATTTGAATGCAGATGTCTGAAGGGAAGGGTTATGTTTTCCTCAATGGGACTTTCGGATCTGCTCGAATATCCTGAGGCAAAGGCGCTTCTTTACGCGATTTATGCCTATTTGGACTCAGATGATTTTGCCCCGACACAGGAACTTACACCGGGAGAGATAAAGGCTTTGTTTGATTGACATTTATTTAACGGACGGCTATAATTGTATCGTTGATTAATTAACAATTAAGTCTTTGATATTAGTCAAAAAATGTAATTGAATAGGGAGTTATCATGTCAGAGAAGGAAATTTCACAGGCGGTCATCAGTCGTCTGCCGCGCTATTTCAGATATCTAGGAGATCTCAAAGAGAGGGGTATTGAGAGAATTTCCTCCCAGGAATTAAGTGATATTATGAAGGTCACTGCTTCACAGATAAGGCAGGACTTCAACAATTTTGGAGGCTTTGGCCAGCAGGGATACGGCTATAATGTAGGCTATCTCTACGAGGAGATCAGTAAGATCCTCGGCATTGACAAGCAGCACAGTCTTGTTATCATAGGCGCCGGCCATCTTGGCAAGGCACTTGCAGGATATACCAATTTTACAAGAAGGGGATTTGTTTTTAAGGGGGCTTTTGATTGCAATCCCGATCTCTACGGCACAATGATCAGGAACGTGGAGGTACGCCCCATCGAGGAGATGGAGGATTTTGTCAAAGAGAACAAGATCGAGATCGCAGTACTGACCATCCCCAAGGAACAGGCAGTGCCCATGGCTCAGAAGCTTGCAGCCTGCGGAATCAAGGCTATATGGAACTTCGCCCATGTGGATCTGGAAGTTCCTAACAATATTCAGGTAGAAAATGTACATTTATCTGACAGTTTAATGAAATTATCGTATAATATAAATAGGTACGAGAAAACATTGAACCCATCCAAGGATTAACAGTCCGAGGGAGGATACCGGAAAGAGACACCGATGGCAAAGAATGACGAAGTGTACATGTCTGCGCTGGAGGGAAAGAGTATTCCCATCCTTACACTGGATAATAAATGGCACCAGCTGTTTACGCAGACGGAGATGACGCCTGAGATAGAGGCTCTGGCGGATCAACTGAATGCACTGGTTGAACGTGATGGCAAGATCAGAACCGAGACCAAGGACATCAAGAAGCTCAAAAAGAAGCTCCTTGGCGAAATTGTCCCCTTGAGAGATCAGGCCACCAAGTCCGGTGACTCACCCCAGATTGAGAAGGAGATTCAGGACAGAACCCGTCTTATCAATGAATGTAACGAGAGGCTCGACAGTCATACAGATGAGCTTCTGAGTCTTTCCAAAGAAATCTATGATATAGATTACAAGCTTATGATAGAAACCATGAAGGTGTGCTACGAGAGACTTCATGACAATACCGATTATATCAAGGCTATGGATGAATGGATCTCCAAGGTAAGAGTGGAACTTAAGAAAAATGTCATAAGGCTTCAGGAATCGGAGATGGAGAATTACAATCTTTATTCCTATATGCATCAGATCTTCGGACCGGAGGTTATCGAGATTTTTGACATGAAGTATGACCCGGACAGAAGACACCCAGTAAGGCGCCCTCTTGCCGGCAATGAAAATGAATATGTAGAATAATACAGGGCTGCCGTTCTTGGCAGCCTTAATGTTTATGGCCATTTCCCAAAAGGAGGATGACAATGAGATATGCGGTTACCAGCAGTGAGATGAAAATCTGTGACAGAAATACCACTGAGCATTTTGGAATTGACAGCGCTATCCTTATGGAGAGGGCTGCTCTCAAGATCTGCGACAGGATAGATGAGTGGAGAGCCGGGCGCTGCATTAACAGGCCGCTTCGTTGTCTTATAATATGCGGTGTGGGAAATAACGGCGGAGACGGAGCCTGCGCAGCAAGACTTCTTCTTCAGAGGGGATATCGCGTCAATATCTGTGTTCTTGGAGATTATACCAAGTGCTCAGACCTTCTTCTTAAGCAGCTTAAGATTCTGGAAAAGTACAAGATACTCACGGACACTTTTTCCAATATAGTGGACAACAAAAACATTGTTCAGTGGGATATCATAATAGATGCGATGTTTGGAATCGGCCTGTCGAGGCCTGTGTCCGGAGATTACGTTGAGGCTGTGAACTTCATCAACCAGCAGAAAGCTGTTCGAAAGGATGACCTGTTCATTGTTTCTGTCGACATGCCCTCGGGGGTCAATGCCGATAACGGTCAGATATGCCAGGCCGCAGTTAAGGCGGATGCCACAGTGACTTTTAATCAGGTCAAGATAGGACAACTCATGTACCCCGGTTGTGAACAAGTTGGGCGACTCTACGTTGAGGACGCCGGTATCACCGGGGAGAGTTTTCTTGGAAAGGAACCGGAGGCCTTTTTCTATGACGGAGATATAGATAAGCTTCTTCCTTCCAGAAAAAAGGATTCCAATAAGGGAAGCAATGGTAAAGTTCTGATCATTGCAGGTTCCACAGACATCAGCGGAGCTTGTATCCTATGTGCAACAGCAGCGCTCAGAAGCGGCTCCGGTATGATACGCGTATTTACATCAAGTGCCAATGCGGTCGCCGTCAAGACTCTTTTACCGGAAGCAATACTTGATGTGTATGAAGAGGACGAGAATTTTGAAAGCAAGCTTGAGAAGGCTTTTGAATGGTCTACCCAGGCTGTTCTCGGACCCGGCATTGGAACACTTTCAACGGGCAAAAAGCTTGTAAGAAGTGTATTAAAGAGCTATGATAAAAGTCTTGTCGTAGACGCAGATGCAATTAATATCATCGCTGAGGACAAGAAACTCAGAAACCTTGCTGCCAACTATGCTACCGGCGGTAAGAGACTAATTCTTACACCTCATCTTGCAGAGTTTGCAAGACTATACGGTAAGAGTGTTAAGGAATGCAAGGACAATATTCTTGAATATCCAAGACTTCTTGCTTCGGAGCTTCACTGTACGGTGGTCTGCAAGGATGCAAGAACCATAATAGCCGATGGCTATGAGAAAAAGATATATATTAACGTAAGCGGCAATGACGGAATGGCAACAGCCGGCAGCGGTGACGTTCTGTCGGGAATAATGGGGGCATTTATCTGCGATAAGCAGAGTAGCTTCGAGGCAGCGTGCCTGTCCTGTTATCTCCACGGCCTCTGCGGAGATGCCGCAGCGAAGAGGCTTGGCAAGCATTTCATGGCAGCTTCGGATATCACCAGTGAGCTAGCCAATTTATTGGATTAAATTTTATTTATAAGGATGGTTTGAACATGTTGGAAGAATACTCCAGAGTATATGCCAAAATTGATCTTGGTGCCATAAGACATAATCTTGATGCTATGAAGAATAATATACCTGCGGGCACAAGGATGATGGCTGTTATCAAGACGGATGCCTATGGACACGGCGCGGTTCGTATAGCAGAAGAACTGGAGAAAGTGGATTATATCAGCGGATATGCCACAGCCACCGCAGAGGAGGCCTTCGAACTTAGAGACAATGGAGTCAATAAGCCCATTCTCATCCTTGGTTATACATTCCCATATTCTCATAGGAGAATGCTTTTACAGGGAATTCGTCCCACCGTATTTCGTATGGACATGGCAAAAGAGCTGTCTGAGTGCGCACAGGCACTTATAGATAGCGGCGAGCTGTCAGAGCCTGCACCTATTCATATTGCTGTGGATACCGGAATGAGCAGAATAGGAATTACCCCTGATGACAACGGAGCAGATTTTATCAAAGAGGTAGCAGCCCTTAAGGGAATCAGAATAGAAGGAATATTTACCCATTTTGCCAGAGCGGATGAAAAGGATCTCACCAATGTGAAGGAGAGGGAGAAGGTCTTTGCTGACTTCGTGAATATGGCAGAGGAGAAGGCCGGTATTACAATTCCCATCAAGCATTGTGCCAATTCCGCCAGCATTATAGCAGTTCCCGAATCAAGCATGGATATGGTGAGAGCAGGAGTAACCGTCTATGGGATGTGGCCCTCTGAGGAAGTGCCCAAGGACATAATAGATCTTAAACCCACCATGGAGCTTATCAGTCATATAGTAATGATCAAAGAGGTTCCTGCAGGAACACCTGTAAGCTACGGCGGAACCTATGTGACCGGCGGCAGCACCAGGATCGCAACCATTCCCGTAGGCTACGGCGACGGATATCCAAGGAGTCTGTCCAACAAGGGCTATGTACTTATAAATGGCAGACGCGCCAACATTTTGGGACGCGTGTGCATGGATCAGTTCATGGTGGATGTTACTGATATTCCCGATGCAGCAGAGGGGGATGAAGTAGTCCTTCTCGGAAGAGATAAAAAGAGCGGTGAGGAGATCACCGCAGAGTTTCTCGGAGAGCTCAGCGGAAGATTCAACTATGAGCTCACCTGTGATATTAACAAAAGAGTACCAAGAGTTTATGTTTCCTGAAATCTTTTACTCTTTTTGGCCTTGTCATACTGGACGTTGATTTCCTGGAGTGCCCGGGTATCACCGTCCATATTGTCGGGATGATAGAGCTTGACCAGGGATCTGTATTTTTTATCAAGGCTTTCCCTTGAACTGCAACCGGCAAAGAAATCAAAGCCGGGATTTTCATCATCGTAGTCTTCATCAGATTCGTCGTCATCATATTCTTCTTCGTAATATTCCTCATCATCAGAATACTCATCAGGGTAGTCATATTCACTGTCTTCCGGATAGTCTTCCTCATCCTCATATTCAGCTTCGTCTTTATAGTAATCATCTTCGTAGTAATCATCTTCATATCGATCATCAGAAGCCTCGTCCTCATAGAAGGTGTCAACCTTGGACCTGCGAGGAGATTTCTCATATTCATCATTTTCGAATTCATCGTGATGGCGCCTCAGCCACTTTTCATAGGTTTTCTCATCATGCTTTTTACCAGCATCCCTAAACAGCAGGAAATATCGGCCCTGAATCTGTTTGACCGGAGATTTGCCAAGGATCAGACGTAGGATATAAATCGCTGCATCCACGCATACTGCCCCGAAGAGTACCGCTGAATAGGAGGCAAATACTGAGATACACAGCAGCACGCTTACCACGGGAACAAACATCAGTATCGTAACAACCAAAAGAACAATGTATGCAGGGCCCACGTACAGAACGTAAACTGTATCATTCCACCAGGAAATAAGCTCTCTGTACATTACAGCGACTGTGTTAGTGCCTGCATCAAGAAGTCTGTTTGCTTCGTTAACTCCCTCAGCCGGAAGGAAATCTGTTTCGGAGACATGAAAGGACCCTGTTATCAGCAGCACAATGTTCACAACAAAAAGCCCGGAGAATACTACAGCTGTAACCGGGAGAACACAGAAAAAGTACTTGATGCAGTTGAAAAAGTTTTTTAAAAACCAGGATATCAAAGAAAAGAAAGCTCTCAAAGCACTGACAATTATTCCCCCGAGTGCATTTGCAGCCATCGTAACAATCGAAACCATTTTATTCCCCATTTATTCTGATATTGTGATGATCACTTTTCTAATTTTATCCTATGTAATAAGTGCTTGCAAATAGTGACGGGAAAATGATAATGTGTATGATGTTATCAGCTTTTTTAGAAAAAAGTTAAGTTTGAATGGGGAACCATAGTTTATGAAGATATTCAGAGTTATCAGAGAAAAGCTCTTCTGGCTGTCCTATGTGGCGGCAGCCATTCCTTTTATCAGTGCATTTATAGGATACAGAGTGGTTGGAAAACTGGGGTTTTGGGAGACTGTGTATGCTTCCATTGCTCTGTATTTCGTCAATCCTGTCGTTGATATAGAAAACGGATATGTTGTCTTTGCGGAGATAACCTCCACCATAGTTGTTGCAGGTATCATCTTAAGCGTAGTCAGATATGCATCAAGAAGAGTTGGGCATATGTTTGTGAGGCTCCACAAGGATGCCACGGTTGTCTATACCGACAACGACTGGGGAAAGGAGCTTCTTCGCACGATAAGGCATGGCTACATAGTGGACAGCACCGAGAGGGCGGAGAGAGTCAACAACCATATCCTTATGTTTTCTGATGACTTGAATAATATAAATTTCTACACCAAGCATGAGAAAAAACTCAAGGATAAGAACGTATATATGCTGATGCAGCAGGTTGATTCCACACTTTTGGAAGCTGCAGATGATGAGGAAGCAGCCCTTCATTTCTTTAACATCTATGATCTCCTTGCCAGAACCTACTGGAAGGACAATAATCTCTACGATAAGAGAAAAGAAGCCGTTAAGATTGCGATCATCGGCTATGATCAGGTGGGAATTGCCATTTTTAAGTATGGATTTCTTAACAATATTTTTTCCCTTGATCAGAATTTCGAATATCATATCTGGGGATGTGATGAGTTTGAGAAGACCTTCGTTAAACGACTCAGCACCATGAACAAGGACAAGATAATAGTTCATGACGGCAACTGGGATGAGGAAATTGATTCAATCAAGGAGATGGACAGAATAATCTATACCCTGAAGGAACACACCGTTGAAGCGCTTCAGAGAATGCTGTACATCAATCCCGATGCAGAGGTTCATTGCTATTCGGAATCAATGACGGATTTCAGCGACCTGTATCTCTCCGACAAGATCCTTACCTTTGGAGATATCAAGGACGTTCTTACAGAGGAGAATGTCAAGGAAGAAAAACTTTACCAACTCGGTAAGCTGTTTAATTATGACTATTGCCTTAGATATGCCGGTAGAACTGCTCCCGAAGATTTCAAGCAGGAGATGGAGGATGAGTGGAAAAAACTCAGCGGTTTTTATATGGATTCCAATGTGGCAAGAGCCGATCATTTCTGGATAGAGCAGAGGCTTTTTGAGGACGGAGAACTCTCCGAGGACAGTGAGATTGCATGGGAGCTTGAGCACATAAGATGGTGCAGATTCTATTTTATTAATCACTGGACCTACAATGAAGTCAGAAATAATGCCAAGAGACAGCATCCTATGCTGGTGGCGTACGATAAACTTCCAAAATCCGAGAAGGCCAAGGACGGCATTTATGATGAGCGCATCAAGAAGGAGATGCTGCGCCTACTTTCAACAAATGGAAAAATGTGATATAGTTTAATTTGATGTTTTGCGCATTTTTGTTTATTCATGTTTACAGGAGGATTTGATTATGGACGAAGGCTTGCCTTCTGTCAGTATTTTCGCTTTTTGTCTGATTCTTTTAATCGATGTTCTGGTTCAGGGTTTTTCCTGTGCACTTCTGCATTTAAGGCAGGAGGATGTGGAGAAAAAGGATGCGGAACTGAAGGATGGTATCAGCAAAAAGCTGTTGGAACTTCTTAAGAATGATTCGAACCATGTCAAGAGCATGCATTTTGTTACAATTATAATTAACATGCTTCTTGGTGGTATTGTTACATATGACCTAACGGACTTTATTGTTCGAATGGCCGGCGTCAATGAGCAGGAACTGGCACAGAGTTTGATTTTTATTGCCGTGGGACTTGTCCTGGCGCTGCTCATCATGTGCTTTGGAATTATCATTCCAAGAAGACTTGCACTGGGAAATCCTGAGAAATGGGCTTATGTATGCTTTTATCCTGTCAGTTTTTTCAGACTTCTCAGTATGCCTTTTGTTTATCTTACCAATGTGCTGTCCTCCGGAGTTTTGTATATCTTCGGTGTGAGAGAAGACGACAATCTGTCGGATGTCACAGAGGAAGAGATAAAGTCAATGGTAAATGAAGGCCAGGAACAGGGCGTTCTTCAGGAGGCAGAGGCGGACATGATATCCAATATCTTTGAGTTCTCCGACAAGGAAGCTCAGGACATCATGACCAACAGAAACAATATGGTGGCCATCGATGCCAACATGAGCCTTAAGGATGCGGTCAGCTTCATGATGAACACCAACAATTCCCGATTCCCTGTTTATCTGGATGATATCGATCATATAATCGGGATCATGCACATCAGGGATGCCATGAAGAAGCTTTCCGACGAGACGGATGCACAGCTTCCCATCAGGAAGATCAAGGGGCTTTTAAGACAGCCCAAGTTCGTTCCCGAGACCAGGAACATCGATTCTCTTTTCCACGGTATGCAGTCCACCAAGACTCAGATGGTTATCATCATAGATGAGTACGGACAGACAGTAGGACTGGTATCCATGGAGGATATTCTTGAGGAGATTGTCGGTAATATCCTGGATGAATACGACGAAGATGTTAATTATATCAAGCCCACCAAGAATTCGGGCGAATATATCGTAGACGGTAAGACACCTATAGAAGTCCTTGAGAAGAGGTTTGACCTAAGCTTTGGTGAGACTCAGTTTGAGACTCTTAACGGCTTCCTTATTTCAAAACTTGACAGGATACCCGAGGAAGATGTAGACTTTACCGTCAATGTGGAAGGCTATAGTTTCAAGATTCTTTCTGTTAAGAACCATATGATACAGGACGTTTTGGCTAACAAATTACCTGAAGAGGTTTCAGAAGAGGACCATGAACTTGCAATAGCAAAATAGATTTAAACATATATATGAAAGGAAAACAGGTTTTATGTCAGGACATTCAAAGTTTGCTAACATCAAGCACAAGAAAGAAAAGAATGATGCGGCAAAGGGTAAGATCTTTACCATTATCGGAAAGGAAATCGCAGTTGCTGTTAAGGAAGGCGGCCCTAACCCTGCCAACAACTTCAAGCTTGCAACAGTAATCGCTAAGGCAAAGGCCAACAACATGCCCAACGACACCATCGAACGTGGTATCAAGAAGGCTTCAGGTGCCGACGGAGCAGTAGATTACAAGAGCATTACTTACGAAGGATACGGTCCTGGCGGAACAGCCATTATCGTTGAGGCTCTTACAGATAATTCAAACAGAACAGCTGCTAACGTTAAGAGCGCATTCACCAAAGGAAACGGCAACGTGGGAACTCCCGGTTGCGTATCCTATATGTTTGATAATAAGGGACAGATCCTCATCGACAAGGAAGAGTGCAAGATGTCTTCAGACGATCTTATGATGCTCGTACTCGATGCAGGTGCTGATGATTTCAATGAGGAAGAGGATTCTTACGAGATTCTTACAACTCCCGAGAACTTCCAGCCCGTAGTTGAGGCACTTGGCAAAGAGGGGGTTGAGACAGCTTCAGCAGAGGTAACAATGATTCCTCAGAATTATGTTTCCGTAACAGATCCTGAGACTGTTAAGTATCTTACAAGAATTCTTGATCTTCTTGACGAAGATGATGATGTACAGGCTGTATACCACAACTGGGATGAGCCTGAAGAGTAATTTTTCAAGTGAATATTTAAGTTAAAAAACAAATGACGTGGGGGAGTCCTGAAATGAAACTAAGACGCCAATGGCCGGCAATATGCATCTTTTGTGTTTTTCTTCTTTTTGATGTGGTTATGATAGCGAGCTGTAGTTACTTTTCGGGACTTTTTCCGTCTAAAGACATATATCTTTATGTGGGCGGTTTCACAGTGCTGTCTGTTCTTATCATGGGAGTTGTGACCTTCCTTCTGGGAAGAGTCTGTGATGCCATCGGCGCCGAAGAGCTGTCGAGAAAAATTGTTTTTAAGATCCTGTACGGCATAACCCTGGCAGGGATAATTATCGGATCTGTTGTTTACAGAGTCAATTTGCTCTTCAGAACAACAGCAATACCTTCAGGTAAGATCACACTGTATGATAATGCTGCCGTGCACGGCGTAAAGATTCAGGAAACCGATCTTTTATCAATTCTTTATTCCAAGCTTCTTGGCTTTGTGCTTCTCTTTACTGGTAATAAGATTTCTGTGGCGTTTTTCTTCGAAGTATTCCTATTTACCGTATTTATTATCTGCGGAGCTTTTGCAGTCAGGATGCTGCTTGGTAAGACGGCTTCCCTTGTTTTTGCGGCGTATACGGCTTTTATGCCTCTTTTTTCTGATAATACCAGAATGGCCAAGCTGTCAACTGAGTATCTGTTCCTTGTTCTGTTCGGAATAGAACTGTTAGTTGTGTCCTTTTACATTAAAGGCGCAGCCAAAAAGGCATATAATTCCCGTGTGTGGGTGATCTGGTATTTATTGGCAGGCGTTGTCGTTGGCTTTATGTCTTATGTGGACTTTGGCACTTTTGTGACCATATTGCCTCTTATAATTGCTGTTCCTTTTATTCATGATACAGAGGTTAAAAGCGAGCTAATAAGACTTGCATTTGTTTTTCTGGGGGCAATCCTTACTTTCACGGCAATGATCCTTCAGGAAGCCGGAATAATGCAGGGCGACGTCACCATCGTCATGTGGGCATCCCATTATTTCCACAATCTGAATACCTTCAGCATGTTCTGGACCTACACGGATTATAAGATCATCTATCTGATAACCGTTGTAGCTATGTCGGGAGTTATCGTGGGCTTTTGGAGGAACAGGGAAGTTGAGCAGGTTTCACCCTGGATTCTGTCACTTCTTATCGTGTTTGCCACAGTTCCCTTCATGGGGGCCACCAGAATGAACGATCAGACTATGGTAACCATTTACTATGGCTTTATTCTTGCCTGTGTGGCTGCTCTTATATGCATGTCTTCTGACAGAGTTCCTGTAGTGGAAGACGAGTATAATGAGGAAGAGCCTGAAACAGAGAGCGCCGGCGTTTCCGGAGTGGTTGAGCCGGAATTCAGGCAGGAGCCGGAACCTGAGCCCGAGCCGGAACCTGAGCCCGAGCCTAAACCTCAACCTGAGCCTCTTCCGGAACCTCAGCCTGAACTTCCGGAAGAAGAGCCTGTTAAGAATAATGCTCCAAGATATGTTCCTGAGGGAATGGTACTTCCGATGGATGATGACGACGAGACTCCTAGAGCGGCAGAGCCCCATATGAAGATGCCCAAATTTGAGGGTACAATCTCGCTTAACAGAAAAGAGATCAATGACGCCCTTAAGGCAGATGAAAGAAGACGCGCTGCTGAAAGGCGGGCAAAGCGCAGAGCTTCCTCTGAAAAGAAGGATGAGTTTGATATCGCCTTCAAGCACGGCGATGATTTTGATATCTGATTGCAGAATATAACTGTGATCTTTGATGAAAAAGAAGGAAGGAATTATTCATTAAATGAGAATAGAGGATTTAACGGCTTACGAAATAGTTGAAAAGAGAAGAATTGAGGATCTTAATTCCGACAGCTATATTCTCAGCCACAAAAAGACAAAGGCGCGAATTGCTCTTTTGTCCAATGATGATGAGAACAAGGTGTTTTCAATAGGATTCAGGACACCGCCCAGGAATTCCACCGGTGTTGCCCATATCATAGAGCACACAGTGCTGTGCGGCTCCAGGGAATTCCCTATTAAGGACCCTTTTGTTGAACTTGTTAAGGGATCTCTTAACACCTTTTTAAATGCAATGACATTTTCGGACAAGACAGTGTATCCGATCGCAAGCTGCAATGACACCGACTTCCAGAATCTGATGCATGTATATCTTGATGCGGTATTTTATCCTAACATTTATAAGACCGACAAGATTTTCAAGCAGGAAGGCTGGCACTACGAGATGGAATCTGAGGATTCCGATATCACCGTTAACGGCGTAGTGTACAACGAGATGAAGGGCGCTTTTTCATCTGCGGAGGACGTTCTGTCAAGGGAGATCCAGTGCTCGCTTTTCCCTGATAACACCTATGGCAAGGAGTCAGGCGGTGACCCGGATTTCATCACTGATCTGACTTATGAAGAATACCTTGATTTTCACAGAAAATATTATCATCCTTCCAACAGCTATATTTACCTCTACGGAAATATGGATATGGCTGAGAAGCTTGATTATATCGATAAGGCTTACCTTAGCAGTTTCGATTATCTTGAGGTCTCCTCAGATATCCCTGCGCAGGCCGCCTTTGACGCACCCAGGGAGATTCACAAGCCCTATCCTATAATGCAGGAGGAGAGCCTTGAGAAGAACACATATCTTTCTTACAACTGCGTTCTTAAGGATACTCTGGACAAGAAGCTCTATGTGGCCTTCGATATTCTGGATTATGCCCTGTGTTCAGCACCCGGTGCGCCTATCAAGAAGGCTCTCATTGAGAAGGGCATAGGACAGGACGTATACAGTGAATACGACAACGGCATCAAACAGCCTGTTTTCTCAATAATAGCCAAGAATGCGGATGCATCCCAGAAGGATGAGTTTGTTAACACAATAAGAGAAGTTCTAAAGGAGCAGGTAGAGAAGGGAATTGAGAAAAAGTCCCTGCTTGCTGGCCTTAACTATGATGAGTTCAAGTACAGAGAGGCTGATTTTGGCAGATATCCTAAGGGACTTCTCTATGGCCTCCAGGTTCTGGACAGCTGGCTGTACGATGATAACAGCCCCTGGATCAATGTAGAGGCCAATGAGACCTTTGCAGAACTCAAAGAGGAGGCAAAGGGAGACTATTTCGAGAAGCTTATCCGTGAGTATCTTCTTGATAATAATCACAGGACAGTACTTCTTCTTGAGCCTGAAAGAGGTCTTACCGAGAAGAAAGACGAAGAGCTTAAGAACAAATTGGCAGAGTACAAGAAATCTCTGTCTCCGGAAGAGATTAAGAATATCGCCTTGGAGACCAAGGCTCTCAGGGAATATCAGGAAAGCCCCGATGATCCTGAAGATCTTAAGAAAATCCCGCTTCTTGGAAGAGAGGATCTCAAAAAGACAGCAGAGCAGTTTATTTATGATCTTAGAGAGGAAAAAGGGGTCAAGATTCTGTTCCATAACATCTTTACCCATGGTATTGACTATATAACCTTTGTATTTGATCTAAGGAATATTGACGCCAAGCTTATTCCCTATGCTGCCACTCTTAAGAAGGTGCTGGGAATGCTTGATACTGAGCATTATACCTACGGAGACCTCTATAACGAGATCAATATTCATACCGGAGGTATCGGAGGCTCCATCGGTACTTATACCGATTCATCCGATGCAACCAGTTTTGAAACAGAGTTCGAGATAAATGTTAAGGTGCTTCATGATAATCTACCCAAGGCCTTCGAGCTCATTAAAGAGATTGTTACAGGTTCCAAATATCATGATTACAAGCGCCTCAGAGAAATAGTCGGCGAGCAGTATGCCAGAATGCAGTCTGATCTAGCTTCAGCAGGTCATCAGTCAGCTGCGGTAAGAGCAATGTCCTATGTATCTCCTGCAGCAATGGTTGCAGATGGCATCAGCGGAATAGGATATTTCAAGCATCTGGAGGAACTCATCAGCGAGATAGAGACAGACGAAGGTGCAGAGGCTCTTGCAACGAAGCTTGAAATGCTTTCAAGGGCTATTTTCAGACCTGAGAATCTCATCGTAGACATAACAGGAACCGAGGCGGAATATGTAAATGTTCCCGAAGAGAGCAGAAAATTTGCAGATTCCCTGTTTACCTGTGATTATGAAAAGGGCGAGCTTGTACTTGTTCCTGAGAAGAAGAACGAAGCCTTCAAGACAGCGGGACAGGTTCAGTATGTGTGCCGTGCCGGCAACTTTGCCTCCAAGGGCCTTAAGTATAACGGAACTCTCAGAGTTTTGAAGGTTATGATGGGCTACGATTATTTGTGGAGGAACATCAGGGTACTTGGTGGTGCCTACGGATGTATGAGCAGTTATGCCAAGAACGGTGATTCTGCTTTTGTGACCTACAGAGATCCCAATCTTAAGAACAGTATTGAGGTCTTTGAGAAGGCAGCTGATTACCTTAGAAACTTCGATGCAGATGACAGAGTAGTTCTTCAGTATGTAATCGGTGCGGTTTCTGATCTTGATACTCCCAAGACTCCTTCCGGCAAAGGAACCTACGGACTTACCGCTTATCTTTGCAATGCGAAGATGGAGAATATTCAGAGAAACAGAGATGAACTTCTTTCCACAACAAAGGAATCAATCAGAAGTATGGCGGATTATGTTGATGCTTTTATGGAAGATCAGTGCGTATGCGTTATCGGAACTGCAGAAAAGATTCAGGAATGTGAAGATATTTTTGAGAATATCGGCCAGCTTGTAAATAAATAAAAAATTTAGGGATTGTTGCAACATTTGATCATTCACAAATGTATACCATATAGAAAAGCAAAACACCTATATGTATACAAGGAGGAAATCAGATATGAAAAGAAAAGGTAATTTAGGTATTGCAATCGGAACATCCCTGCTGGCAGCAACACTTCTTGCAGGATGCGGTTCATCAGGAAGCAGGGCTACTACAGATAACGCGTTTACAACTTCCAAGATGACCTATGAGGCACCTGCGGGAGCTGCAATTTATGAAGAGACTGCTGACGAAGCATATATGGACGATCAGTCCTATAACACCTCCGGAGCTCAGGCAGAGACAGTGAATGAGTCAGCTGCCAAGACAAACAGGAAGCTTATAACAACAATTCATATCAATGCCGAGACAGAGGATTTTGATAAGGCAAGAAATCTTGTGGAGAACAAGATCACAGAGCTTGGCGGTTATATTGAAAACAGCAGTGTTTATAACGAGGACAGATCAGCCAACTATACCATCAGGATCCCCGCTGACAACGCAGACAAGCTTATAGAGACCCTGGAGGGAAACAACAATGTCACTAGTAAGTCAGTAAGTGTTGAGGATGTTACTCTTCAATACGCTGATACCGAGAGCAGGAAAAAAGCTCTTAAGACCGAAGAGGAGAGACTTCTTAAGATCATGGAGTCTGCTGAGACTGTTGAGGATCTTATTGCTGTAGAGAGCCGTCTTGCAGAAGTCAGATACGAACTTGAGAGCATTGAGTCTCAGCTTCGTACCTATGATAACAAGATTGATTACACAACGGTTTATCTGTATCTTGAGGAGGTTGAGAAATTCACCCCTGTCGAGAAGGAGAGCGCAGGCCACAGAATGGCAGAAGGCTTTGTTGAAAGCATTATCTCTATCAGAGATGGTCTTGTTGAATTCTGCATTTGGTTCGTCATTCACATTCCGCAGATCCTTCTCTTTGCAATCTTCGTAGCTGCAGTTGTAATAATTGTCAGGGTTCTCGACAAAAAGAGTAAAAAGAAAAAAGTAGCAAAGAATACACAGCAGAACGTAACTTCTGCAGAAGGTGAGAATGGAAAATAATTTTAAAACGGGATTTATAACTCTCATAGGACGCCCCAACGTTGGTAAGTCCACCCTCATGAATCAGATGATAGGGCAAAAGATTGCAATAACATCCAGTAAGCCACAGACTACCAGAAACAGGATCATGACCGTATATACGGATGAGACCTGCCAGATGATCTTTTTGGATACTCCCGGTATTCATGAGACCAAGAATAAGCTTGGAGAATACATGACCAAGGTGGCCAAGAGCACTCTTGACGAGGTGGATGTTATTCTGTGGCTGGTGGAACCTTCCACCTTCATCGGTGCCGGAGAGAAGTCCATAATCGAAGAACTAAAGAGCTGCAAGAAGCCTGTGATCCTTGTCATCAATAAGATTGATACGGTATCTGAGGATAATCTTGAGAAATTTGAGAATGCCTACAGGCAGGAGATGGATTTTGCCAAAGTGGTACATGTGGCAGCCCTTAAGAGGAAGAACATCGAAGGCGTCATGGATGCCATAAAAGAGTTCTTGCCTGTGGGGCCTCCTTTCTATGACGAGGATACCATAACAGATCAGGCTGAGAGAAATATCGTTTCTGAGATAATAAGAGAAAAGGCTTTGCGCCTTCTTCAGGACGAAGTGCCTCACGGAATTGCCGTAACCATCGAGACTATGAGGATGAGAGAAAAGCCTGCTCCTGCAGAACCCAAGAAGAAAAAGAGGCATCAGCATCCGCCCAAGAAGAGCAAGCTTCTTCAGGAAGAGGCAGCTATAGCAGCAGGTGAAGCTGATGATGAGATGATGGAGGATGGCCCGGTTATATTTGATATTTCCGGAGGCGAGCCTGTGGACGAGGGCTATGATCCCGACGGAATCATGGATATCGATGCCACCATTATCTGCGAGAGGGATTCCCATAAGGGCATTGTCATCGGCAAGGGTGGCAGCATGCTCAAGAAGATAGGTTCTACTGCACGTAAAGATATAGAAGCTCTTGTAGGCTGCAAGGTCAATCTTCAGCTTTGGGTCAAGGTAAGAAAAGACTGGAGAGATGACAAGACACAGATGAAGAGTTTTGGATACGATATAAGAAATTTTGACAAATAAGGCATTTATGGAAGATATTACTACCGTCAGAGGTATTGTTATCAAACATTCTCCTGCCGGAGACTATGACTGGGTAGCAACAATTTTTACCGCCGAGAGAGGGAAGATAACTGCCTTTGCAAGAGGGGCCAGAAAACCCGGAAACAAACTTTCCGGGACTGTTGAACCCTTTTGCTTTGGCACCTTCAAGCTCTATGCGGGCAAAAATTCCTACACCATTGTTGAGGCAGACATTGAGAATTATTTCGAGGGCTTTCGCCAGGATCTTGAAGGTGCTTGCTACGGCACCTTTTTTCTTGAGCTTACATCATTTTATACAAGAGAGAACAGTGAAGACAGGCAGCTTTTGAATCTTTTGTATCTTTCTTTGAAGGCTCTTCTTAATAATAATCTGCCCAACAGACTGGTAATGTGCGTATTTGAACTGCGAGCCCTTGCAATAGAGGGTGAATACCCCGGGATTCCGGAGAAGATGATGCTGACCGAATCCACCAAATATACACTGGATTACATAGTCTCAAGCCCTCTTTCAAGGCTCTATACCTTTAATGTAACGGATGAGGTGCTATCAGAGCTGATGTTGGTGCGGGATGATTACAGAAAAAGGTTTGTGGACAGGCCTATGAAGAGTCTTGAGATGCTAAAGACCTTTGAGTATTGAAAAAGAAAACTTATTTGGATATAATTAGTTTGTTTTGTAAAATTATCTTTTATTGAGGCAATTTGTGAATCATAGATTGAATACACATCTAAAACTTAAGAATAGACAAGCCAAGGTTCTGACAGCGCTACTGCTGATTCCTTCAATAGTGCTTATCGGCTGCGGATCATCTAAGGTGGATAGCACAACCATCAGTATTGACAAGGACGGCAAGGTGGTCAGCACTATTATTGAAGATTTTGGTGAATCCTACTATGATCTTCAGGAACTTAGTGATATGGCGACCAAGGAAGCTTCTGTTTACAACTCAGACTTCATGAATGACAAGGTTTTCCTTGAATCCGTTTCCAAGGATGAGGAGACCGGGAAAGTAACTATGGTGCTTAGTTACAACAGCGCCTCTGATTATTCTCATTTTAATCAGGTATCACTTTTTTACGGAACAGTCAGTGAAGCGTTGGAGAAGGGGTACAAGATCTCAGAACAGTTGGTGGACAAGGACGGCAATACCCTTGGAGAAGCCGGTATACAGGAACATTTGGATAATCATATAATCATTTCATCCGACAAATCAAACATTAAGGTTCCTTACAACATTTCCTATATGAGTAAGGGGACGAATTTAAAAGGCAAAAAAGAGGCATTATTTACTGAGGTTAGTACAGATTCGGCACAATTGCTTCTTTCAAAATAAGATTCAAATTTAAGAGAGGATTAGAAGTATGGAGAAATCAGCTAAGACAATGGACAAAATAGTTGCACTTGCGAAGGGTAGAGGATTCATCTATCCCGGAAGTGAAATCTATGGCGGACTGGCCAATACATGGGATTACGGTAATCTGGGTGTTGAGTTCAAGAATAATGTTAAGAAGGCATGGTGGCAGAAGTTTGTACAGGAGAATCCATACAATGTAGGTGTTGACTGTGCTATCCTTATGAACCCTCAGACATGGATCGCTTCAGGACATCTTGGCGGATTTTCAGATCCTCTTATGGATTGCAGAGAGTGCCATGAGAGATTCAGAGCAGATAAGATCATTGAGGATTTTGCTGCAGAGAACGGAATTAAGCTTGAGACTTCTGTTGACGGCTGGTCACACGAGGAGATGGAGAACTTCATCAAGGAGCACAGTGTTCCCTGCCCTTCATGCGGTAAGCATGATTTTACTCCCATCAGAGAGTTCAACCTTATGTTCAAGACATTCCAGGGTGTAACTGAGGATGCCAAGGATACAGTTTATCTTCGTCCCGAGACCGCTCAGGGTATTTTCGTTAACTTCAAGAATGTTCAGCGTACATCACGTAAGAAGATACCTTTTGGCATTTGCCAGATCGGTAAGAGCTTCCGTAACGAGATCACACCCGGAAACTTCACATTCCGTACAAGAGAGTTTGAGCAGATGGAGCTTGAATTCTTCTGCAAGCCCGGAACACAGACAGAGTGGTTCGAGTATTGGAGAAAAACATGTTATGAGTGGCTTCTTTCTCTTGGAATTAAAGAAGAGAATCTTCGCCTTCGTGACCATGACCCTGAGGAGCTTTCCTTCTACAGTGATCATACAACAGATATCGAATATGCATTCCCATTCACTGACTGGGGTGAGCTTTGGGGTATTGCTTCAAGAACAGATTATGACCTTACAAGACATCAGGAGACATCTGGTGAGCCTATGGATTACTTTGATGACGAGTCTAAGGAGAAATATATCCCTTATGTCGTTGAACCTTCACTTGGTGCAGACCGTGTAGTTCTTGCATTCCTTTGTGAGGCTTATGATGAGGAGAACCTTGGAACAGAAGAGGCTCCCGATATGAGAACTGTGCTTAGATTCCATCCCGCACTTGCTCCTGTTAAGATCGGTATTCTTCCTCTTTCCAAGAAGCTCAACGAAGGCGCAGAGAAGATTTATGCTCAGCTTTCCAAGAAGTACAACTGCGAGTTTGATGATCGTGGAAACATCGGTAAGAGATATCGTCGTCAGGATGAGATCGGAACTCCTTTCTGCGTAACCTATGACTTTGATTCAGAGACAGATAACAAGGTTACCGTAAGATTCAGAGACAGCATGGAGCAGGAGAGAATCGCCATCGATGAGCTCGATGCATTCTTTGCAGATAAGTTCACTTTCTAAAGTGATATAAGTAGTAGATATTTAAGGAGAATTGAAATGAAACAATTTACAGCTAATGAACTGCGTAAGGCCTGGAAACAGTTCTATATAGATCGTGGACATGTTGATTGCGGCGCTGTTTCACTTGTGTCCGACGGATCCACAGGTGTTATGTTCAACGTTGCAGGAATGCAGCCTCTTATGCCTTATCTTCTTGGTAAGAAGCATCCTATGGGAACAAGACTTTGCAACGTTCAGGGATGTGTTCGTACCAACGATATTGATTCCGTAGGTGATAAGAGCCATGGTACTTTCTTTGAGATGATGGGTAGCTGGTCTCTTGGCGATTACTTCAAGAAGGAAAGATGCCAGTGGAGTTTTGAGCTTCTTACTCAGCTTTTTGGATTCGATGCTGATCATCTTGCAGCAACAGTTTTTGCAGGAGATGAGAATGCTCCAAGAGATGAGGAAGGCGCTAAATATCGTATTGAATCAGGCTTTAAGCCCGAGAATATATATTATCTTCCAGCTGAGGATAACTGGTGGGGACTTGAATATGGTCCCTGCGGTCCCGACAGTGAGATGTTCTATGTTAAGGATGTTCCGGATTGCGGTCCTGACTGTGGTCCCGGCTGCCACTGCGGTAAGTATACTGAGATCGGTAACGATGTTTTCATGCAGTATGAGAAGCATCATGACGGCCATCTCACACCTCTTTCACAGAAGAACGTTGATACAGGTTGGGGACTTGAGAGAATTCTTGCTTTCCTTAACGGTGTAGATGATGTTTACAAGATCGATCTTCACGCACCTGTAATCGCATATATCGAAAAGGAGAGCGGAATTAAATATGAGTCAGATGAGAAGACCACAAGATCCATGAGAATTCTTGCTGACCACACACGTACTTCCGTAATGCTTATCGGCGATGAGGCTAAGCTTCTTCCTTCCAACACAGGAGCCGGTTATATTCTCAGAAGACTTATCAGAAGAGCTGTAAGACATGCAAGAACTCTCGGACTTAACAAGCAGCAGATTCTTGGCGTTGCTCAGATCTATATCGATGAGTACAAAGAGAGCTATGAGCACCTTAACAAGAATCAGAAATTTGTTCTTACCGAGCTTGAGAGAGAGATCACACGTTTTGAGTCCACTCTTGAAAATGGTATGAAGGAGTTCAAAAAGATCCTTGATGCTACTTCAGCAGCAGGCAAGAAGCAGATTGAGGGTAAGGATGCATTCTTCCTTTATGATACATTTGGATTCCCTGTAGAGCTCACAGCTGAGCTGGCAGAGGAAGAAGGACTTACAGTTGATGAGGAAGGCTTCAAGGCTTCCATGGAAGAACAGAAGCAGAAGGCCAGAGAGAATCAGAACTTCTCAGCTAACCTCGAAGCAGGCAAGGGTGTATTTGATAGCCTTGAGGAATCTGTAACTGTAGAATTCCTTGGATATGATGCACTGGGCTGCGACGGCAAGGTAGTTGCCATGGCAGGCGCTGAGGCTCTTACAGATGAGCTTACAGAGGGTCAGCAGGGAACAATCATCACTGACAGAACAACCTTCTATGGCACTATGGGTGGCCAGGTAGGTGATATCGGTGAGATCCTTGGCCAGAACGGAGCAAGATTTGAAGTTGCTGAGGCTGTTAAAGTAGCAGGCGGAAGAACAGCTCATGTTGGTAAGGTTGTAAGCGGAAGCTTCAAGACTTCTGACAGCGTATCTCTTAAAGTAGATGCAGAGAACAGAGCTAAGACCTGCCGCAATCACTCAGCAACTCACCTTCTTCAGAAGGCTCTTCAGCAGGTTCTCGGTGATGGAGTAGAGCAGGCCGGTTCATATCAGGATCCTGACAAAACAAGATTTGACTTCAGCTATCATCAGGCTATGACTGCTGACGAGATTGCTAAGGTTGAGGCAATCGTTAATGCTAAGATCCTTGAGGCACTTCCTGTAGTTACCAAGGAAATGTCTATCGAAGAAGCCAAGAAGACCGGAGCAATGGCTCTTTTTGGTGAGAAATACGGAGAAACAGTAAGAGTAGTAAACATGGGCGACTTCTCAATCGAGCTGTGCGGTGGTACCCATGTTGCCAATACAAGCCACATCGGACTTTTCAAGATCCTCTCAGAAAGCGGTGTTGCTGCCGGCGTTCGTCGTATCGAAGCACTTACCGGCGACAATGCAAGAGAGTATTACAGAGGTGTTGAGGCTAACCTTGGAGAGGCTGCCAAGACCCTTAAGACAACACCTGCAGATCTTGTGGCTCAGATCAAGAAGCTTCAGGAAGAGCTCAAGTCTCTCAGAAGCGAGAATGAGTCCCTTAAGAGCAAAGAGGCTCAGGCAGCTCTCGGAGACGTTATGGACCAGGTTAAAGAGGTCAAGGGAGTTAAGCTTCTTGCTACATCCGTTAAGGGTGTTGACATGAATGGACTTCGTGATCTTGGAGATCAGATGAAGACCAAGCTTGGTGAGGGCGTAGTTGTCCTTATTTCAGAGGCTGATGGCAAGGTTAATCTTGTAACCATGGCAACCGATGGCGCTATGGTCAAGGGAGCACATGCAGGTAATCTTGTTAAGGCAATCGCACCCAAGGTTGGCGGTGGCGGCGGCGGACGTCCCAACATGGCTCAGGCCGGAGGAAAGAATCCCGCAGGTATAGCCGACGCAATAGCAGAAGCAGAGAAGGTTCTCGAGAGCCAGATCGGCTGATATATATTTTTGTAATAAAAAATGCAAAATAACGCTTGACGTGCATGATAATTGTGATATAATTATTCATGTTATGTGAGCTTAATGGCTCAGTTTAAGCATAATAAATAACCCAATCAGTCATGTACTTGAAGGGACTGAAGGGAGGGTAAGAGTAGAGATGTCAACTGTAGTAGTAAAAGAAAACGAGACTTTGGATAGCGCGCTGCGTCGTTTTAAGAGAAGCTGCGCAAAAGCTGGTATTCAGCAGGAGATCCGTAAGAGAGAGCACTACGAGAAGCCAAGCGTACGACGCAAGAAAAAGTCTGAGGCAGCAAGAAAGCGCAAATATAACTAATTTAACTAAAAAGAGTCTTTGGCTTATGCCATAGGCTCTTTTTTATTCCTTTCAATCACTTATTTGTGTTAGAATAATATTCGTATGTGGATTTATATAATTATTGCCGTAATAATAATCATAGTGCTTTCGATTGCCGTTATTTATCATGATACTCATAGTTTTGTTGTCAGAAATTATGAGATTGAAACAGACAAGATTGATGGTGAGTTTACTTTTGTTCTGCTTTCAGATCTTCATGGATATACCTTCGGCCCCAATAATGAGAGGCTTATAAAGGCAGTCAGGGATATTAAGCCTGATGCTGTTCTCTGCGCCGGAGACATGTTTACCGCTCACGAAGCCTGTGGGAAGATCCGGTATGAGGCCGGCCTTCATGTGCTCACAGCTCTTGCCGGAGATTTTCCGGTATATGCCGGGAACGGTAACCACGAGCGCAGGATCAAGACTTCAACCGTGCAGTACGGCAACCTCTTTGACAGGTATAGAAGCGCGCTCCAAAGAGCCGGAGTACATACCATTGAAAATGACAGCATATCCATTCCTGAGAAGAATATTCGCATTTCAGGCTTGGATCTTAGCTATGAATATTTTAAAAAAGTGATCAAAAAAGATATGGAACCCGGGCATATTTCAAGACTTCTCGGAGACTCTGACAGAGATGCTTTTCAGGTTCTTATAGCACATAACCCTCAGTATTTTCCTGAATACAGTGACTGGGGCGCGGATCTTACGGTGGCCGGACATGTTCACGGTGGTATCATAAGACTTCCTGTATTGGGAGGTGTGATCTCACCGGCAATCGCTCTTTTCCCAAAGTACGATGGCGGCCTATTTGAGCGAAAAGGTAAATACATGGTTTTAAGCCGGGGACTCGGAACTCACAGCATTCATGTCAGAATGTTTAACCCCGGGGAGGTATGTGTGATCAAGATTTGTGGGAGATAACAATGTCACTTGAAGTTAAGCTTCAGGTGTTTGAAGGCCCCTTGGACCTTCTTTTGCACCTGATCGATAAAAACCAGATAGATATCTATGATATTCCGATTTTTACCATCACTGAGCAGTATATGCAGTACATCGGTGCCATGCAGAAAGAGGATATGGAAGTAACAAGCGAATTTCTTGTTATGGCAGCCACGCTTATTGATATCAAATGCAAAATGCTCCTTCCCAAGGAAGTCAATGAAGAAGGAGAGGAAGAGGATCCAAGAGCCGAGCTTGTTGAGAAACTTCTTGAGTATAAGATGTACAAATACATGGCTTATGAGCTCAAAGACAGGCAGATGGACGCAGGACTTTCCTGGTACCGCACCAAAAATATTCCCAAGGAAGTCAGGGACTATGAGGCACCGGTCAATCTGGAGGATCTTATCGGTGATGCTACTCTGAACAAGCTCAATTCTATTTTTCAGGAGCTTTTAAAGAGACAGGAAGACAAGGTGGATCCCATCAGAAGCAAATTCGGCAATATCGAGAAGGAAGAAGTCGATATGGATGCCAAGTATCTGTATGTTAAGGCCTATATCCGTGAGCATACCAGATTCAGCTTCAGACAGCTCCTTGAGAAGCAGCACAGCAAGAATGAGATTATCGTAACATTCCTCGTTATGCTGGAGGAGATCAAGCTGGGAGAAATAGAGATAGAGCAGGAGACCACCTTCGGCGATATCATAATCACATCAAGAAAGGCAAGCTGAGAATATGATAATAGAAGAGGGAGCAGCCGTAGTTGAGGCTATTCTGTTTACAATGGGGGATTCTGTCGAGCTTAGTGCCCTTGCCAAGGCCATCGGGACAGATGTAAAAGAGATCAAGAAATACGTTCAGTATCTTAAGGAAAAATATGAAAGAACCGACAGCGGTATCGGTATCATTGAGCTTGAGAAATCAGTGCAGCTGTGCACCAGAAAAGAAATGTATGAATACCTGGTTAAAATTGCAAAAGCTCCTAAGAAGGCGGTACTAACGGATTCGCTTATGGAGACGCTGTCGATAATAGCCTACAAGCAGCCTATTACCAGGTTGGAAGTAGAGAAGATAAGAGGTGTAAATTCAGATCATGCCGTGAACAGACTTGTGGAATTCGGACTGGTTCAGGAACTTGGCAGATTGGATGCGCCGGGAAGACCCCTTCTTTTCGGAACTACAGAGGAGTTTTTGAGAAGCTTTGGCGTTAAGTCCCTTGAGGAGCTTCCATTCATCGGAACCGTGCAGGTAGAGGAGTTCAAGGCACAAGCTGAAGAAGAAGTTAACTTAAAACTGGATATTTAAGATACAAAAACTTAAAAATATGTGAGAATACTGAATTTTTTCTGTATTCTCGCTTTTTTTTGCCCACAAGTGTGGTATACTATATTCTGACTTATGTTGCGAAATTTGCGACTATTCCGAGTCTCAGCTCTGAATAATACATCAATTTTTTCACGGAGGTTAAACAAATGAGTAGTTCTTCACAAGCGAGTCAGAGAATTAATGCTTTGCTCGATGAAAACAGTTTCGTTGAAATTGGCGCCCTTGTGACTGCAAGAAGCACAGATTTCAATCTGAAACAGGAAGAAACACCATCTGACGGCGTTGTTACCGGATATGGTGTTATCGACGGTAACCTGGTATATGTTTACAGCCAGGATTCGTCAGTTCTTGGCGGATCTATTGGTGAAATGCATGCCAAGAAGATCGTTCGCCTGTATGAACTGGCTATCAAGACAGGATCTCCTGTAATCGGTCTTATCGATTCAGCAGGACTTCGTCTTCAGGAAGGAGCCGATGCACTTAATGCATTCGGTGAAATCTATCTTAAGCAGGTGGAGGCTTCCGGCGTAGTTCCTCAGATCACAGCCGTATTCGGAAACTGTGGTGGAGGACTTGCACTGATTCCTTCAATCACTGACTTCACATTCATGGAATCTGACAAGGCAAAACTCTTTGTTAATTCACCTAATGTCCTTGAGGGCAATTATAAAGAGAAATGTGACACTTCAAGTGCCAAGTGGCAGTCAGCCGAGACTGGCAACGTAGATGTTGTTGCTGACGAGGCTACTGTATACGCACAGATCAGAGAGCTCGTTTCGCTTCTTCCTTCCAACAACGAAGATGGTGATTCTTACGAGGAGTGCTCTGACGATCTTAACAGAGCCTGCGAGAACCTTGACGGCTGTGCTGCAGATCCTGCACTTGTTGCTTCACAGATCTCAGACAACGGCGTATTCTTCGAGACAAAGAGAGCGTATGCTAAAGAGATGGTTACAGGCTTCATCAAGCTTAACGGTGCTACAGTAGGACTTGTAGGTAACCGTACAGCTATTTTTGACGAGAACGGCAAAGAGGCTGAGAAGTTTGAGGACAAGCTTACAGGACACGGATGCGAGAAGGCTGCAGAGTTTGTTAATTTCTGCGATGCTTTTGATATTCCTGTTCTTACACTTAACAATGCTACAGGCTTCGGCTCAACCAGATGTGATGAGAAGCATGTTGCTAAGGCTGCAGGCAGACTTGTTTATGCACTTGCCAATGCGACAGTACCTAAGGTTAACCTTATCACAGGTAAGGCTTTCGGATCAGCTTACGTTATCATGAACTCCAAGGCTCTTGGAGCAGATGTTACCATCAGCTGGCCTGATGCTCAGATCGGAACCATGGATGCAGGTCTTGCAGCCAAGATCATTGCTGACGGCAAGGATGCAGAGACTGTTTCCAAGACAGCTTCCGAGTACGCTGCTCTTCAGAACAATGTTAAGAGCGCAGCTGCAAGAGGATACGTAGACGAGATCATCGAGCCTGCGGATACCAGAAAATACGTAATCGGAGCATTTGAAATGCTTTTTACAAAAAGAGATGAGCGTCCTGCCAAAAAACATGGCACAGTATAAATGAAGGGAGCACTCAGAATGAAAAGTAAACTTTTAGTTTTGGGCGTTATGCTCAGCTGCCTTCTTGGTCTTACAGCCTGCGGGCAGGAGATTAATTATAATTCCGTTGAAGGAAGCAGATATCAGGCTGAAACCTTTAATGTCGAGAATTTAAGAGCCTTCGCCACAACAGTTGAGGATCAGTGGTTTGAGAACTGGTACTTACAGGGAATCACACCACAGAACTTCGAAGAGAAAATGTACTTTTCCCTTGCCGGTTACGGCGATGATTACTACGAGGTAATCTACAAGGGCTATGACAGCTGGTGCAAGGCAGTTGAAGAGCTTGGTTATTCCAATCTTGAGACATTGCAGGGAGACATCAGTGTTACCGACACCAAGTTCTATATTAACAGCGACGGTGTTCTTGTTGCCCAGAGTGAACTTACAGGCACAACACATACAGCCAATATGGAGATGTATTTCAAGAATAACGGTCAGCCTACTGATATCGGTGTAACGGTTAACAAGTCTACCCCGGAGAAGTTAGGAAATGCCGGACTTAATACCCTTTTGGGTATGGGAATGGCCTTCGCCATCCTCATAATCATTTCCCTTATTATTTCACTCTTCCCGTTGTTTATCGGCGGTGGCAAAAAGAAGAAAGAGAGCGATAAGGAAATCACCCAGAAGGCAATGGACAATGCGACCAACCAGATTGCAGAGCAGGAAGAACTTACAAATGATGCTGAGCTGGTAGCCGTAATTGCAGCCGCTATAGCTGCTTATGAAGGTAGCGGTGGAACTGATGGCTTTGTTGTAAGATCCATCAGAAAGAGAAATACAAATTGGAAAAATAATTGATAAAGGCATCGCTATGGCATGCTTCTAATTTTGAAAGGAGACACAATGAAGAATTATACAATAACCGTTAACGGAAACGTATATGATGTAACAGTAGAAGAGGGACAGAGCACAGGCGCAGCTCCTGCCAGAGCAGCAGCTCCCGCCGTTAAGGCTCCCGCAGCTCCCGCTAAGAAGACAAGCGCAGGCGCAGGCAGTATCAAGGTTGAGGCCGGTGCAGCAGGTAAGGTTCTTAAGATCAACGCCAACGTTGGCCAGTCTGTTAAGAAGGGTGACACAGTTGTAACCATCGAGTCCATGAAGATGGAGATTCCTATGGTTGCTCCTGCAGACGGAACAGTAGCAAGTGTTGATGTTGCAGCCGGTGATCCCGTTGAGGCAGGAACAGTTCTTGCAACTCTTAACTAATTATTTGTCAGAGAACTATTCACGATTATTAAACTAAGAAATGAGGATAGAAAATGGATTACATAGTTAATACATTATCAAATCTCTGGCAGCAAACAGCATTTACCACAATGACACCCGGTAACTATATCATGGTTGTTGTGGCGCTGATTTTCTTATATCTTGCTATTGCCAAAGGATTTGAGCCTTTGCTTTTGGTACCAATTTCATTTGGTATGCTTCTTGTAAATATTTATCCTGATATCATGGCTAAGCCGGTAGGTGATGCAGCAGGCGGACTCCTTCATTATTTCTACATCCTTGATGAATGGGCTATCCTTCCTTCACTTATCTTCCTTGGTGTAGGAGCCATGACAGACTTTGGTCCCCTTATTGCCAACCCCATCAGCTTCCTTATGGGAGCAGGTGCTCAGTTCGGTATTTTTTCTGCTTACTTTATGGCCATTTTCTTCGGCTTTAATGACAAGCAGGCCGCAGCTGTTTCAATCATCGGTGGTGCAGACGGACCTACATCTATTTTCCTTGCATCCAAACTTCATCAGACATCAATTTTAGGACCTATCGCCGTTGCAGCTTACTCCTATATGGCTCTGGTTCCTATGATTCAGCCGCCTATTATGAAGTTTCTTACAACACAGAAGGAGAGAACCATCAGAATGCAGCAGCTTAGAGAAGTATCCAAGCTGGAGAAGATTCTCTTTCCTGTAATCGTTACTATCGTTGTTAGTATGATTCTTCCTACAACAGCACCCCTTATCGGTATGCTGATGCTCGGAAATCTTTTCAGAGAGTCAGGAGTAGTTCGTCAGCTTCAGGAAACAGCTTCCAACGCACTTATGTACATCGTAGTTATCCTTCTTGGAACATCAGTAGGTGCTACAACAAGTGCTGAGGCTTTCCTTAACAAGACAACACTTATCATCGTTGTACTTGGACTTATAGCTTTTGCTTTCGGTACTGCAGCAGGTTGTTTGCTTGGTAAACTCTTATGTTTGATCACCGGAGGAAAGATCAATCCTCTTATCGGTTCAGCAGGCGTATCTGCCGTTCCTATGGCAGCCCGTGTTTCACAGAAGGTTGGTGCGGAGTATGATCCTTCCAACTTCCTGCTCATGCATGCTATGGGACCTAATGTTGCAGGAGTTATCGGTACCGCAGTAGTTGCTGGTACATTCATGGCAGTATTTGGTGTATAAAATCTTTTATGAAAGGAAAATAAAGAAATGGCAGATATACAGAAAAAACCTGTTCGTATCAATGAGACCGTTCTCCGTGATGCGCATCAGTCACTGATCGCTACAAGAATGCCTACAGAGGTTATGCTTCCGATCATTGATACAATGGATAAAGTCGGATATAACGCAGTAGAGTGCTGGGGCGGAGCTACATTCGATTCCTGCATGAGATTCCTTAAGGAAGATCCCTGGGAGAGACTTCGTAAGCTCAGAGACGGCTTCAAGAATACCAAGCTTCAGATGCTCCTTCGTGGACAGAACATCCTTGGTTACAAGCACTATCCCGATGACGTTGTAGAGTACTTCGTACAGAAGTCTATCGCAAACGGTATCGATATTATCAGAATCTTTGACTGTCTTAACGACCTTAGAAACCTTGAGGCATCTGTTAAGGCTTGTAAGAAAGAGGGCGGACATGCTCAGATCGCTCTTGCATACACCCTTGGTGATGCATATACACTTGATTATTGGATGAACATTGCCAAAGATATCGAGGCAATGGGCGCAGATTCAATCTGTATCAAGGATATGGCAGGACTTCTTCTTCCTTACGAGGCAGAGAAGCTTGTTAAGGCCCTTAAGAGCGCAACCAAGCTTCCTATCGACCTTCATACTCACTACACATCAGGTGTTGCCAGTATGACATACATGAAGGCAGCTGAGGCCGGTGTTGATATCATCGACTGCGCAATTTCACCTTTCGCTCTCGGAACTTCACAGCCCGCTACCGAGGTTATGGTAGAAGCCTTCAAGGGACAGCCTTTTGAGACAGGTCTTGACCAGAAGATTCTTGCTAAGATCGCAGATCACTTCAGACCTTACAGAGAAGAGTGCTTAAAGAGCGGACTTATGGATGCCAAGGTTCTTGGTGTTAACATCAAGACTCTTATGTATCAGGTTCCCGGCGGTATGCTTTCCAACATGGTTAGCCAGCTCAAGGAGCAGAACGCAAGCGACAAGTACAACACAGTGCTTGAGGAGATTCCTCAGGTTCGTAAGGACTTCGGTGAGCCTCCGCTTGTTACTCCTTCATCACAGATCGTTGGAACACAGGCTGTTATGAACGTTCTTATGGGTGAGAGATACAAGGTTGCTACTGACCAGACCAAGGATCTTCTTGCCGGAGAATATGGTAAGACAATCAAGCCTTTCAACCCCGAAGTTCAGAAGAAGATCATCGGCGACAGAGAGGTTATTACCTGCAGACCTGCAGATAAGCTTGAGCCCGGACTTAAGAAGTTCGAAGAGCAGGTTGCACAGTGGAAGCAGCAGGATGAAGACGTTCTTTCATACGCTCTCTTCCCACAGGTTGCTACAGACTTCTTCAAGTATCGTATGGCACAGCAGGACAAGGTTGACGTAACTGCTGCAGATACCAAGAATGGTGCGTATCCTGTGTAATATAGCAACTTATACGATTTGTATAAATTAAATCGAAAATAAAATAAAAAGATGATATTTTGTATGTTTCATAAACAAAATATCATCTTTTTTTAATATTTGAGAACATCAATTGTGATAAAATTATACTATGGATAAGTATAGAAGGCACAGACAAATAAGAAAACATGTAGAAATAGGCGAGCGTCAGGGCAGAGAGCTTAGAAAAGGCGATCTTAACAGACAGATGCTGGCCTTAGATGTATGTAACGGGTTCAGAATAAGACCCGGTATGTACAATATTTATGGTGCGACCATGCTTACTGATGGTGTTAACTTTACCATCAATTCAAACGGAGCAACGTCAATTACCTTGCTACTATATAATCGTGGAGAGAGTAGGCCTTTTGCCACTATTCCTTTTCCTCAAAGTTATAGGATTGGTAAGGTCTATTCCATGATTGTATTCGGACTTGATATTGAGAATCTTGAATACTGCTATAGCGTGGATGGACCCTGGGATCCCGAAAAGGGCCTATTGTTTGACAAGAATCATGTACTTCTGGACCCTTACGCCAAGGCTGTTTCAGGCCAGAGAATCTGGGGACAGAGGCCAAACAGGGACGGCGCCTACAGAGCCAGAGTTGTGCGAAATAACTTTGAATGGAACGACACCAACAGCCTTAATATTCCCATGTGTGATTCAGTTATCTATGAGATGCATGTAAGAGGCTTCACCATGGATGAGTCCTCTAATGTACACTGCAGAGGTACCTTCGAGGGAATCAAGGAGAAGGTGGACTATCTTAAGAGACTTGGTATTACAGCCGTTGAGCTCATGCCTATTTTTGAGTTTGACGAGACTAGGGATAAGAGAGAAGTAAACGGAAGAACGCTTCTTGATTACTGGGGATATAACACAATAAGCTTTTTTGCCCCCAATACAAGCTACGCTTCTCAGACAGAGTACAACAAAGAGGGCGTTGAACTTAAGCACATGATCAAAACGCTTAAGGATAACGGAATAGAGGTTATTCTTGACGTTGTATTCAATCATACTGCTGAAGGAAACGAGAACGGTCCTTTTATATCATTTAAGGGCTTTGACAACAATATCTATTATTTGCTTACTCCTTACGGACAGTACTACAATTTTAGCGGATGCGGCAACACAATGAACTGTAATCATCCTATTGTTCAGGAATTTATTGTTGAATGCCTGAGATATTGGGTTGAAGAATACAGAGTTGACGGATTCAGATTCGATCTTGCAAGTATCCTTGGAAGAGATCAGGACGGATCTCCAATGGAAAGGCCGCCTCTTATTCAGCGACTTGCGTATGACCCGATTCTTGGAAATGTCAAGCTGATTGCTGAGGCCTGGGATGCAGGTGGAATGTATCAGGTAGGTAATTTCCCGGCTTGGAAGCGTTGGGCTGAGTGGAACGGTAAGTACAGAGATGATATCAGATCTTTCCTTAAGGGAGATATCTGGTCTGCACCGGATGCCGTGCGCAGAATTACAGGTTCACTTGATCTGTACGGCGGAGCATATCTTGGATATGAGTCTTCTATTAACTTCATTACTTGCCACGATGGATTTACGCTTCACGATCTGTACTCATATAATGGCAAGCATAATGAAGACAACGGATGGAATAACACAGACGGAGCCAACGATAACAGGAGCTGGAATTGTGGCGTTGAAGGTGAGACCGATGATCCGGGAATAATGGATCTTCGTTTCAGAATGATGAGAAATGCCATTGCTGTACTTATGTGCAGCAGAGGAACTCCGATGATATATGCCGGAGATGAATTTGGCAACACTCAGTTTGGAAATAATAATGCATACTGCCAGGATAATCAGATTTCCTGGCTCGACTGGAAGCTTCTGGACAAAAATAAAGAGTTCTTTGATTTTTACAGAAACATGATTCAGTTCAGAAGAAAGCATCCTTGCATCAGAAAGGACCTTAGACCTGCAGAGTGCGGATATCCCCATATTTCAGTTCATACCGAGAATCCGGATAACGGAAATATTACCGGAGATTCCAAGGTGGTATGCGTAAGATTTGCAGGCTATATCAAGAGAAAGGGCCATGATGACATTGTATATCTTGCAATAAATGCTTTTTGGGAAGATATACAGATTATGCTGCCCAATCCTCCGGAAGGAGCTTATTGGTCTCTCTGTGTAGATACAGGTGACGAATCCGGCAAATATTTTTACAACAGACCCAAACCCCTTACCTGGAGAAATAAAACCATGAAGGCCAGAAGTGTCAGCGTATTCATTGCGTCGTACGGAGCAGAATATGGCAACTGATGATAAATCAAAGGGTAACAATTTGATAGTCGGCGGTTATGAGTTCATGACAGAAATTGACGCCCAAAAGGGAGCTATGGATCTGAATAAGATCAAGCTCCTTAATACCCGTGCCAAGGCAACAAGGCCTCAGGATATAAAAGCTGTTTATGAAAAGGCAATTGAAAATAAGATCTTTAAGACACCCCTAGGCTGGGGGTATCTTGCAAACCTCAGAGCCAAGCTTATAGAGAGCGGCTATAAGGAAGATGACCTTATTCCTATTCCGCTTGGCGTAACAATTACAAGGCATTCTGCCATGGAGAACCTGTCCGTAAGGCAGCGGATCAAACCGGAAAAGAAGAAAAACAGCCTTGAATTCAAAAGAGTTTTTCCTATAGTTTTGAGTGCTATTTTAACTATTCTAGTAATAGTGATGTTTTTGATTACAGTAACCAGTGAAAGTGATAATATAATTAATTACAGGCGAAATGTGACCAATCGCTATGCCTCATGGGAGCAGGACCTTAAAGAACGCGAAAAGAAAGTAAGGGAAGCTGAAAAAAGACTTGGCATCGAGGATACATCAAGTTATTATGAGGATACAGATAGCAATTAGCTAGGAGGAATTACTTTAATGGAAGATCTGAAAATTCTGGTAGTTGATGACGAGAGCAGAATGCGCAAACTCGTTAAAGACTTTTTGGTAAAAGACGGATATCTGGTTCTGGAAGCAGAGGATGGCCAGCAGGCTCTTGATCTGTTCTATGACGACAAGGATATAGCGCTTATTATATTAGATGTTATGATGCCCAAGAGGGATGGCTGGGAGGTCTGCAGGGAGATCAGGAGCAATTCCAAGGTTCCTATCATCATGCTCACAGCCAAGGCTGAGGAAAGAGATGAGCTTCTGGGCTTCGAACTGGGTGTCGATGAGTATATTTCCAAGCCCTTCAGCCCCAAGATTCTTGCGGCCAGAGTATCGGCCATTCTCAGAAGAACCAATCAGGCTCTTAACAACCAGGTTATGGAGGTGGGCGGCATCGTAGTTAATAAGGTGGCTCACAGCGTTGCGGTGGATGGTAAGGAAGTTGAACTTAGCTACAAGGAATTTGAACTTCTGTCATTCTTCTTTGAAAATAAGGGCGTTGCTCTTTCACGAGAAAAGATACTGAATAATGTTTGGAATTATGATTATTTCGGAGATGCCAGAACAATAGATACCCATGTTAAAAAACTGCGCGGTAAGCTTGGACCTAAGGGAGACATGATCAAGACTATCTGGGGAATGGGGTATAAGTTTGAAGAAATCGACAAGTAATCCGAACACGGATAAGACCCGTTCGATACGCTTCGAAATGAGCATGGCTTTCCTTCTTATAATGATAGGAACCTTTGCACTTTGTCTTGTAATCAACCTTCTTTTCATGGAAAGGTTCTATGTACAGAATAAGAGAGAGGCTATCATCGAAGCCTATAGAAGCATAGCTACTGCCATAAATAACGGTGATATCACATCCGATGAGTTCGATATTGAAATTACACATATCTGTGAGAGATACAACATTGAGATGATCGTTCTCGATGCGGATTCCAAGACAGTCAAAGCATCGGCCAATAATGCGGAGATGCTGACTAAGATTTTATGGGAAAACATGCTCAATCCCGTAAATGGTGGTTATGTCATTGAGAACAAGACTATTTTGGATATTGGAGACGATTATACGCTTCAGCTTGAAGAGGATAAGTCTACCGGCAGACAATATCTTGAGATGTGGGGAATTGTCGGAAACGGACATTTGGTACTTGTAAGATCAACCATGGAGAGTATTAAGGACAGTGTCATGATTTCCAATACTTTCATGGCTTACGTCGGAGTAATGGCAGTAGTTACCGGTTCCATAATGATCCTCTATATTTCCAAAAAGTTTACTGATCCCATCAAAAAGCTCTATCTCATTTCCGATGAGATGAAGAAGCTGAATTTCGAAGCAAAGTATGAAAATGACGGTACTTCACATAATGAGATCGATGTTCTTGGCGAGAACATGAATGAACTGTCCGAGACCCTTGAATCAACAATCAAGGAACTCAAGAATGCCAACGTGGCGCTGAAGCGTGATATTGCGAGGAAGGAAGAGGTTGATGAGATGCGTAAGGAGTTTTTATCCAATGTATCTCATGAACTAAAGACTCCTATAGCACTTATTCAGGGATACGCAGAAGGTCTCAAGGAAGGCGTCAGCGATGATGAGGAGAGCAGGAATTTCTACTGCGAGGTAATCATGGATGAAGCCTCCAAGATGAACATCATGGTTAAAAAACTGCTCACCTTGAATCAGCTTGAATTTGGCAATGAAACAGCCAATATGGAGCGCTTTGATATTGTGGACATGATTCGCAATTATCTTAAATCCGCAGAACTTCTTGCTCAGAAAAAAGATGTCACTGTAAAATTCGATGATTACAGTCCGATATTTGTCTGGGGCGATGAATTTAAGATTGAGGAAGTGCTTCAGAATTACTACAGCAACGCATTAAACCATATAGATGGGGATAAGATTATAGAAGTTAAGCTTCTTACCAATGATAATCACGTGAGAGTATCGGTGTTTAACACTGGCAAGCCTATTCCTGCTGAAAGCATAGGACATATCTGGGATAAATTTTACAAGGTTGACAAGGCAAGAACCAGAGAATACGGCGGAAGCGGAGTGGGACTCTCTATTGTTAAGGCCATTATGGAAGGCATGCATCAGGCTTATGGCGTCGTCAATTATGATAACGGCGTGGAATTTTACTTTGAACTTGAAACTAAATAGACCGTACAAGAGGTGGTTTATGAGGGTGAAAAAGTATTATGGGCTATTGGCCATCATAGGAAGCATCCTGATTCTTACAGGCTGCGGCGAGAGTTTTCCTGATCTTACTGATGAACAGTATAATCAGACTGTTGAGTATGCCGTTGTACTTCTTATGAAGTATTCCAATAACGGTCAGTCAAGACTTGTCTACATTGATGCCAAGGAGGAGCAGAAAAACAGAGAGAGGCAGGCCAGAAAAGAAGCCAAGGAAGCTGAGAATGAACAGACTGAAAGTAAGCAGACTACACCGGCGCCAGCTGCACCGGCTCAGGTAGAACCTGCTCCTGTTGAAAGCACTGAATATCCAAGCGAAGAAGAAAACAACGAAAATGTTATGACAGGTGAAGACCTTGCATCAGCAGGAGAAGAGAATTCTGCGACCGATACTGGCGGTGATACCGGAAGTGATGCTCCTAAGCATCCGGAAGCAATTACATTATCTTCCGAACAATCCCAGGAGATATCATCGGATTTATTCCTTTCATATCAGGGATATTCGGTTTCCAGCACTTATCCTGAGAGCTCCAAGAGCTACGTGGTAAACGCCGACAAGGGCAAGAAGCTTCTGGTTCTTAGATTTGACCTTTATAATGGTTCGGATTCAGCCAAAGATGTAAATATGATTAAGTATAACCTTCTATTCCAGGTTCTGCTTAATGATAAGAATATTGGTTATACTTCAGTTACATTCCTGCCTAATGACTTGTCCTCATATGTCGGAACCATTGATTCAAGAGCACACGAGAGTCTTGTTGTACTGACTCAGATTGGAGAGAACGAGGCGACCAATATAGAGAGCCTTGGAATGATTGTTGCTGAAGGTGATGAAGAGCAGACTGTTTATCTTAAGTGACCATATATATAGAACTAAGAGCCCTTGGAAAAGGGCTCTTTTCTAATGCTTTCTTATATTTATTAAAAAAATAAAAAAAGTTGAAAAAAGTTGTTGACATTAGTATGCCCCAGTGATATATTTATATTCGTTGCTGATGCGGACAAGAAACACCGCAAATGCAGCAGTGGAGCGGATTCTAGGCTCCTGAACCTTGACAAATAAACAGTAATGCAACCCTGAAAAATTCCAAGAGAATTATTCAGAATTAACAAACCAAAAGTAATAACGGACAGAACATAAGGCCAAGCTTTTAGTTCTGGCCGGATTGAACAAAACATTTAAACGTGAGAGTTCGATCCTGGCTCAGGATGAACGCTGGCGGCGTGCCTAACACATGCAAGTCGAACGGACTTAAGACGCTGATGAGGCTTCGGCGGATTCTTGTTTTAAGTTAGTGGCGGACGGGTGAGTAACGCGTGGGCAACCTGCCTCATACTGGGGGATAGCAGTTGGAAACGACTGATAATACCGCATAAGCGCACAGAGTCGC
>NZ_ATVS01000019.1 GCF_000420845.1 Butyrivibrio sp. AE3009
GCTGGTACATCAAGTTCGCTAGAGCGATAGACGGGGCTCGAACCCGCGGTCTCCACCTTGGCAAGGTGGCGCTTTACCAACTAAGCTACTATCGCATTTAATCGACACATTTATTAGCGGCGACAACAATTGATTTTAGAATAAATTTGGTGTATTGTCAACATATAATTTAAAAAAATTTTAATTTATTTCCGGATTTATTTTTTGAAAGGTGATATATATGAGTAAAATCAGCTGCAGCAACGCACAGGTAATCCTGAAAAAGCGCGAGGGTCGTGAGTTTAAGGCCGGCGGAGCATGGATATATGACAATGAGATCGACAGGATCGAGGGAAGCTTTGAGAATGGTGATATTATCGAGCTTCACGATTTTGACGGATATTTCCTCGGATATGGTTTCATTAATATGAACTCCAAGATCAGAGTTCGCATCATGTCCAGGAGGAAAGAGCATCCTGTGAACGAGGAGCTCATCGAGAAGAGAATAAGCGATGCCTGGAATCACAGAAAAGAAGTCATGAAGAGCTACATGCTGGAGTACCTGTCTAAGGACCAGGGAGCTTCAGACCATGAGCCCGGAGCAGATGAGTTTACAAGACTTTCCACAAGACTTATCTTCGGCGAGGCTGATTTCCTCCCCGGAATCACGATAGACAAGTTCTCGGATGTTCTCGTTATCGAGTCCCTTGCCCTTGGCACGGACCGAATGAAGGAGCTTATCATCGATACCTGCAAAAAAGTTCTTGCCAAAGACGGCGTGAAGATCCGCGGCGTCTATGAGAGAAGCGATGCCAAGGTTCGTGAGCTGGAGGGCCTTGAGAGATGCAAGGGCTTTATCGGAGAGCCCTTTGACACTAAGGTTATGATCGAGGAGAACGGTGTTAAGTACTACGTAGATGTTGAGAACGGCCAGAAGACCGGCTTTTTCCTTGACCAGAAGTTCAACAGACAGTCCATCAGAGGCCTTTGCAAGGGTAAAAAAGTTCTGGACTGCTTTACACACACCGGCTCCTTTGCTCTTAACGCAGCGGCAGCAGGGGCTTCTTCAGTAATAGGTGTTGATGCATCAGATCTTGGCTGCAAGCAGGCTGAGGAGAATGCGGCCCTTAACGGCCTTGAGAATATTGCCACCTTCAAGTGCGCGGATGTATTTGAGCTTCTTCCCAATCTTGAGAAAAAAGGTGAGAAGTTCGATGTTGTAATTCTTGATCCGCCTGCTTTTACCAAGTCAAGAGCTTCTATCAAGAAGGCTGTTACCGGCTACAAGGAGATCAACCTCCGCGGTATGAAGCTGGTTAAGGACGGGGGCTATCTTGCAACCTGTTCCTGCTCACACTTCATGGATGAGGAGCTTTTCCTTAAGACCATTGCGGACGCTGCCCGTGATGCCCACAAGAGACTGTGCCAGGTGGAATTTCGCCAGCAGGCAGCAGATCACCCGATCCTGTGGGGCGGCGCTGCTTCCTACTATCTGAAATTCGTGATCTTCAGAGTCAGCGACGAAGTATAATGAAGCCACAACATATTTTATACAATTTGTTTATTGTTTGTTTATTTGCGGATTAAAAAGAACGATATTACAATAATTGTATGAATGACGACAATGAACTGTTGTCCCGTAGGGACAGGACATACAGGGAGAATGAGAGCGGCGACTACTTCAATCGAAGCCAGTATCTGGCAGTGGCCGTTTCTTTTTGTGTGATCCACATTCTCTTCGAGTTCATGTATTATTATCTGGGTTGTATACCAATGGCCATCATCAATGCGCCGGTTATTTTTCTCTACGTGGGCTGTACCGCATTGGTTCTTAAGAGCAAGACTCAGATCACTATGTGGGTGATGCTGTTTGAGGTGTATTTCCATGTCATATTTGCAACCATATTCATGGGACTTCACTGTGGATATCAGCTGTGGCTCTTCGGAACCTTTGCCTGTATCTTCCTTCCTTTGTTCCAGGAGGGACTTTCTAAGAGTATGAAGTTCCAGATTGCCTTTTTTGCCTTTGTGATACTGGCAACTTTCCAGGTCTTGACCTTTATGGGAACCAATGGATGGTTTCCGACAAAATATTCACCCCCTTATAACATATCCAGGATTATTTATCACGTGAATGCAACCACCAGTTTTTGTAGCATTTCGATATACACCTTTGTTTACAATTACAGCATGAGTAAGAAAAACAGAGAGATCAAGCGGGCTGCGGATCACGACTATCTGACGGGAATCTTCAACAGGCACAGGATTCAGATCATTCTTGAAGCGGAAGCCAAAAGGGAGCATATGCTGGGCAAAGAAGATCTGTCCGTCGCCATACTTGATATAGATCATTTCAAACAGGTTAACGATACCTACGGACATGCTGCAGGTGATGCAATCCTCAAAGGAATTGCAGAGGTGTTTGCCGGGCATAGTTCCTACGGACTCTTGTACGGCAGGTGGGGCGGAGAGGAGTTTCTTCTTATCGCACCGGAGGATTGTGCCTATGATGATTTTGCCGGGATGCTGGAGGGTATAAGGAGAGAGATTGAGGAAAAAGAGTTCTCTTTTGCCGGACAGTTGATCCATGTTACGGTTTCTATAGGCGCCGCTGCATATAAAGACGGCATGAGTGTGGAGAAGCTTGTCAGCACAGCTGATGACAGGCTCTATACAGCCAAGGAATCCGGCAGAAACCGTGTGATTACGTGACTTTTGGTCATTTATATATTGTTGACGACAGTTTCCTGTAAGTATAGAATGGTTTTGCACAATAAAAGTGCTCACAACGTCATATGCTTACAGGATTCTTTTTATGCGGGGCATATGGACGAAATGCAGAAAGGACAGGTTATGACAGATTACAGATTACTGACACAGCAGCTTAAGTCACTGGCGGAGGATGAGCCTAATTTCATCCCGGTTTTATCCAACGCTTCGGCACTTATTTACGATAACCTTGAAGACCTTAACTGGGCGGGCTTCTATCTGATGGACAAGGGAGCTCTGCTTCTGGGACCCTTCCAGGGTAAGGTGGCCTGCATCAGGATTCCCCTGGGAAAAGGAGTGTGCGGCACAGCGGCAGGAGAGGACAGAACTCTTCTGGTTCCAAACGTTCATGAGTTTCCGGGACATATCGCCTGTGACGGGGCCTCCAACTCTGAGATAGTGGTGCCTATTCACAGGAAGGATGGCAAGGTCATCGGAGTATTGGATATCGACAGCCCGAAGCTTGAGAGATTTAGCGAAGAAGACAGAGAAGGCCTTGAGGATCTGGTGAAGGCCATTGAAGAAGTGACACAGTTTGACGGGATCAGTTTTGACTGATTTATGATTAATCAAAGAGGTGCATAGAAAATGATTTCATTTTCCAGTGATTATACAAAGGGCGCACATCCGAATATCCTACAGCGCCTTGCAGAGACTAATTTTGAACAGAATACGGGCTACGGCACCGACAGGCACTGCGAAGCCGCAGCTGAGAAGATCAGGAAGGCCTGCGGACTTGATGATGCGCAGATTTTCTTTCTTGTGGGTGGAACCCAGACCAATCAGACCATAATCGATATGGTGCTTGGGCCCTACGAGGGCGTTGTTGCTGCAACGACAGGACATATCGCAGCTCACGAGGCAGGGGCCATTGAGTTCTCAGGCCACAAGGTATTGACGATAGACTGTCACGGAGAGGAGACCGATACCGCCAAGTACGGAGACAACATCGGCAAGATCTCAGCGACTGCACTGACGGAGCTGCTGGAGAGATTCTATGGCGACGACAACCATGAGCACATGGTATTTCCCGGAGCGGTGTATATCTCCCATCCCACGGAGTACGGAACTCTGTATACCAAAAGAGAACTTAATGATATTTCTGCTGTCTGCAGGCAGTATCAGATTCCGCTCTTCCTGGACGGAGCAAGACTTGGCTACGGACTTATGAGCCGCAGAACCGATGTGACGATTCAGGATATAGCGGGGGCTGTTGACGTATTCTACATCGGAGGAACCAAGGTGGGAGCCATGTTCGGTGAGGCTGTAGTCTTCACTCATAAGGATGCGGTCAAGCACCCCATACCGATAATCAAGCAGCACGGAGCGCTCCTTGCCAAGGGGTGGCTCCTGGGAGTTCAGTTCGACACACTATTTACGGATGACTTGTACTTTGAGATCAGCAGAAATGCCATAGATATGGCAGAGCTTGTAAAAGAGGGGCTGGTTAAAAAAGGCTATAAGATGTTCCTGGATTCTCCTACTAATCAGCAGTTCGTTATCATGGATAATGAGAAGCTAAAAGAGTTTGATGGAAAAGTTGGGTACGGATTCTGGGAGAAGTATGATGATACCCATACTGTAATAAGATTTGCCACAGATTGGGCGACGACGAAGGAAGATGTGGAGAAGTTGATGGAGTTGCTGTAAGTTGATGAGATGACAAGGGGATGACAACCGTCCCCATTGACTCGCAACCGTCCCCTTGTCATCTCAAACCGTCCTCAATCCCTCAAAGCTCACATCCTCACAGTACTCCATATGAATACTGTCTACTCCCTGTACAGGATTCTCCATTGTAATATCCTTAAATCTCACATTCTTAAGTTCAAATCCCGGCACATCAAAGCCGCTCAGATATATAGAAGGGCAGCTGTACCAGGTATTATTCCCATTGTTGTTATCAAGATATCTTCCAAGCAAATGCAATCTCTCATAATGGAAGTCGCTGAATACAGGTGGCACCGGTGCGCCTTCACCGTCGTCGTTGTAGCCGACGGAGTGGATCTGGACGTGGGAGGCGGTGATGTCTCTTACGATCATGCCGCGAACGTAGCCGCCGCGCTTCTTGGTGGCTTTGATCTCGATGCCGGACCAGGTGGGACCCATATCGCAGTCCCAGAGCCTTATATCTTCAACACCGCCGGACATCTCGCTGCCGATGCAGAGGCCGTGGCCGAAATGGCAGATGCTGTCGAAGACACGGATGTGCTCCGTGGGCCTTTTTATCACGTTTCCTTCAGGATTTTTGCCGGACTTAATGGCAACAGAGTCATCCTCTGTATAAAAATCGCAGGCATATAATGTGGAATTGGTGGAGGAATCCGGATCCCATCCGTCTCCGTTCCACACTCCCTGGGACTTGATCGTGCAATGATCCGTAACAATCTCGTCCGAATAAATAAAATGCAGGTTCCAGGCAGGGGCAAAGCCCAGAGTAAGGCCGTGGATCCAGACATTCTGGCAGTTACTCATGTTGATGAGACGACCCCTCGCTCTGCTGGCGATGGTCTCGGGCTTTTCATACTCTTTTATCCTGTCACCCAGAGACTTGATGAAGTCCTTGAGCCTTATTGCTTCAAGAGACGCGATGGACTTGGCAAGAGGTGCGCCGCCACCAAGAATTGACCCTTTTCCGCGAATGATTACATTGCTGCAGTTATAGCCGCCGTTACGGTCCAGGGTTCCCAGATTCAAGAGACTTCTGTAGCACTCCATCTCATAGCCTTCGAAGCGGCTGTGAATCTTGGGCAGGTAGTCATCGGGAATTACGCTTCCCTGTAAAAGAGCGTCTTTTTCCAGATACAGCTCAGAGTCAGAGTGCATATCAAGAGCTCCTGTCAGGAAATCGCCCTTTGGAATATACACATAGGAGTCCGAGGTGCAGTCGTTAAGAGCCGCCTGAATGGCAGCAGTGTTCATGGTCATGCCGTCGCCTACAGCGTTGTAGGGAGGCTTCGTTATATCAATTCTCTTTTTGGTCTTGCCCGTGCAGAAGTAGATCCTGCCAAGAGACATGGGAGGCATGCCGTTTCTGGCATCCTCGAGAGTGGACAGAAGAACCTCCACTTCATAGTCTGTCTCGGGGGTGAGTCCCTCAAGGGAAAAATGTGTTTTTTCAACAATAGCTTTGTTCTCGCCGTTTAGATATACGAGATATCTGCAGCCGGGAGTTGCTTCCAGTGGCATGTCCCAGAAGATTTCAGCTTCGGTGTCTGTGGTTCGATAGTCAAGTAAAAAAGAAAATTCCATAAGAGCCCTTTCCGGATCAAGTCCAAATCTAATAGATAAATCATAACCTCGGGCGATTAGGATTTCAAATGATAAGTTTATAAAAAGATGGCGCAGATGGCGATAAATGCCCATAATTACAGCAATATTTGAGTTGACGATAGACTGAGCCGTGTATATAATTTTTAATGCTTTAATATGAAAACCAGAAGGGAGTAATTAGGTATGAAACGACGCGTTTTGGGGGCAATTCTTGGCTTGACCCTGTCTGCTGTTCTGGCAGTTACATCAAGCGTACCTTCATTTGCCGCAGAGGACTTCTCAGCAGAGCTTGAGGAAGCGGTATTCGAAGAGGTTCAGGAAGAGATCACCGAAGATGAAGAGGCTACAGAAGAGGTAGCAGAAGAGGCTTCTGAAGAAACATCCGAGGAGACAGCAGAGGATGAGTACTTCGTAGAGCCCGAAGAAGAGACAGTTTCCTTCGATGTTGAAGAGGCTGTAGAAGAAGTAACAGAAGATACAGAGGAAGCTGATCTTACAGAAGAGGAACTTCCCGTATCCGATGAAGAGATCACAGAGCCTATAGCAGATCCTGCTAAGGAGCCTGTACAGGAGCCTGAGGAAGGCTGGAAGAACGCAGAGTACACTGTTGTTTTCCACGCTAACACAGGCAAGAAAGATATCAAAGAGAAAAAGACATTCAAAGTTGAAGATAAGGACCAGGTGTTATCTACTGCATTCACTAAGCAGGGATACAGACTGACATCCTGGAGCTCCAAGAAGCCTGTGTTCAAGGTTGCAGTTGATGCTACTGTTGATGCACTGGTTAAGAACTACGCTGATGCTAACTCTCTTACAACCGTTGATCTGTATGCAGACTGGGAGCAGAACGAGTACAGCATCGTATTTTTCGATAATGACGGCAACAAGCTCGAGGCTCAGCCTCTTGGCAATTACAGCCTTGTTAAGTATGAGGAGAAGGTTAACTTCATCTCAGCTGCAACCCAGATGAATGTTAATCTTCCTGACGGAGTTACCATCAAGGGCTTCTCCAAGACCAAGGAAGGTGACCGCAAGATTGATTTTGCACTTAACAAGGACTACAGCAAGCTTGTAGATGTTCACGAGGGAACACTTGAAGTTTATCCCGTTCTTGGTGAGGGCGAGTACACAATCAACATGATGCTTGATTCTAATGTAACTCTTTCCAAGAAGATCACATCTTACAAGTCAGGCAAGAAAGTAGCACTTCCTACAGCTAAGAAGACAGGCTACAAGTTCCTTGGATGGGTTGCTCTTGATTCAGACGGCAATCCTCTTAGCGAAGAAGCTCTCAAGGAGCTCGAGGACGTATATGCTACCAAGACAGTTAAGGATGCTGACGGAAATCAGTGGACTGTAGTTACAGCAATCAAGAAAACTGCTAAGCAGACCGTTTACATTGGCTCTTACTTCGAGGCATTAAGATTCAAGATCAGCATCGATCCCAACGGAAAAGGTGTTGAGCGCAGCGGCGAAGAAAAGAATATCGCACTTAAGAAAAAGACCTATTGGGCAACATTTGACTACGATGGTGAGCCCAAAGATATGGCGTTCACACCTGAGGTATCCAGAAAGGGATATACACTTGTTGGTTTCTCTCTTAAGAAAAAGATCAAGTCAGAAGCAGATCTTATCGACGGAGACGATTTTACCGGATTCACAACTAAGGCCGGTGTGACGATCTATTGCATCTGGCAGGCTAATCCTTATAACGTATATTACATGAACAGCGCAGCTGCCTGCGATCCTGCAGCAGCTAAAAAGATCACCGACGAAACAGAGTTTTCAGAGGTTCTTATTGATGGAACACGTGCCTCTCACGAGAACTACAAAGAAGAGACCAAGTATTTCGGAAGCGTATCCAAGCTCACACCCGCAACCTATCCAGGCTGCAAATTCCTTGGCTGGATGCTCGCAGATGGATGCGCAGCCAAGGTTGCAACAGATAGGAACGGATTCGTTACCAAGGTTCTTGCAGATAACGAGGAAGATCTGTTTGTATATGCCGTATTCGCTGAGAACTCATACAAGCTCAAATTCAACACCAACGGCGGAACAATCCTTGTTGACGGAGCAGAGAAGAAGGGCGTAGTTGACCTTATGAACAACACAACAGTTCTTCCTGTTAAGAATGCCAAGGAAATCAATGATGCCATTGCTGCTTTCACAGGATCTGTTAAGAGAGAGGGCTACAAGTGCGTTGGAGTTGCTCTTGATGCCAAGGGCAAGAAGCCTGTAACAGAAGAGACAGTAGGAGCTCTTTCCAAGAAGGCTAACAGCAAAGTAACATTATATGCTATCTGGGAAAAAGATAACTAATCCACCTGCTAACAGTGCTATAATATTCAGAGAATAATTGTGCGAAGAAGCACATAAATAGGAGGAAAAAGGTATGAGGAAATATGTTGCGGAATGTATTGGAACTTGTGTACTTGTTGTGCTTGGCTGTGGTACAGCGATGCTTGTTGGCTGTGATGCCATGAGCGGCTGCGGCTACCTTCTGACAGCCCTTGCCTTTGGTCTTACCATTGTGGGTATGGCTTACTGCATCGGCAACGTTTCAGGCTGCCACATCAATCCTGCCGTTTCTCTGGGAGTATTTTTAAACGGTGGAATGAACATGGCTCAGTTTATTGCTTATGTAATTGCTCAGTGTCTTGGCGGTATCGTAGGATCAGGTATCCTTGCAGCAATCTTCACTCTCGGACAGATTGATGATGCTACAGGCGGATTTGGTGCCAACGGTCTTGACGGTGTAAGCGGAAGCTTCGTTGCCGGCCTTATCGTAGAGATCGTTCTTACCTATATCTTTGTTCTTACAATCCTTGGTGTTACATCACCCAAGGCTAAGCACGGCTCCTTTGGCGGACTTATCATCGGTCTTACACTGACCCTGGTACACATCTTCGGAATCGGCCTTACAGGCACCTCCGTTAACCCCGCAAGAAGCCTTGGCCCTGCAATCTTTGCAGCAATCACAGGCAATACAGCACCCATCATTTCTGTTTGGGTATTCATCGTTGGCCCTCTTGTAGGTGCAGCACTTGCAGCATTTACACACAAGGCTTTCGAGAAGGAATAATCCACGGATTATCTTATAATCAGCATCACAAAGTACCGGGCAAATCGCTGCCCGGTATTTTTTTTGCTGTTCATAGGAAGTGGTCCGCCGTGTTATAATGTTAAGGATTATGAATGATTTCAGAAGAAGGTACTTCTATGGCACTTAACAATGATGATAACAAACAGTCGCCTTTGGCTAATACCGATTTTATCAGCGAGAAGATCAAGCAAAGGCCTATAAATAAAAAGAAGCTCTTTAGGAGAACCGTTATTACTTTTGCACTGGCGGTGCTGTTTGGCATCGTAGCCTGCTTCACTTTCCTGGTGCTGCAGCCCCTTTTCAGTGACAGGCTGTTCCCGGAGAAGGAGCCTGAGGCCATCTCTTTTCCCGCAGAATCTGCCAGTGATGAGCTGACACCGGAGGAGATGTTCGCAGATGACAGCGAGATTGCGGCGGTGGAGGCCATGAGCCTTGAGGAGAGTCAGAAGGGCCAGATCGATGCAGCCATTGCATCCTACAACTTTGATTCCTCCGATTACGGCAAAATGATGAACTCATTAAAAAGCATTGCTTCTGAAGCCGGGCGCAGCATGGTGAAGGTAACAGGATTGTCCAATGATGCCAACTGGTTCAGTGAGTCTATACAGAGCAGCACTGCTACTTCCGGAGCTATTGTTGCGGACAACGGAGTAAGCCTTTTTATCCTGGTTCCCTACAGCGCGGTGGAGGAAGCGGACAGCATCAGGGTTACCTTCTGTGACAACACTACTGCAACAGCCAACATAAGGCTGGCGGACTCTGTCAGCAAGTTCTGCATCCTGAATGTCAGAATAGCAGCCCTTTCGGAGGAGACCAAGGACCACATTCTGGTGGCCACACTTGGAAGCTCCAACTCCAACAGTATCACGGGACGCCCTGTCATTGCGGTGGGAAGCCCCATCGGAGTTCAGGACTCTATTGCCTATGGCATTATCACATCCGAGAAGACCAGCCTTGATCTTCCGGATACGGATTACAAGCTTCTTACCACGGATATTGCGGGAAGCTCCAACGGAAGCGGAGCGCTGATCAACCTGTCGGGCCAGATTGTGGGTATGATCGATATGGCTTATACTCCGGAGGATCTTAAGGGCAACATTTGCGCTGTTGGTATTACTGAGTTAAAGAGCCTTATCGAAGATCTCTCCAATCTTAAGGACAGAGCATATCTGGGAGTTCACGGAACAACGATTCCTACGGATATCATACAGGCCGGGAACATCCCTGCGGGTGCATATATCACGCTGACAGAGATGAACTCACCGGCGATGAAGGCGGGAATACAGAGCGGTGATATCATTACGGCTTTCAATTCACAGGAGATCACCAGCTACGAGATGTTGATAGCAAGGCTTGCAGAGTGCAAACCTGATGATATAATTACTATTACTGTTATGAGACAGGCGCCCACTGATTACATCAGTCTGGACATAGAGGTCACGCTTGAGAAATCAACTCACGGCTAAGGCCCATAGCGGACCACAGGAAACAAATAATTCAAGATTTAGAAATGAGGAAATTTTAATGAAGTTCATCAAGGATTTGAAACCCGGCGACAGAGTGGCTGATATCTATATGTGCAAGCACAAGCTCTGTGCAACCACCAAGAACGGAAAGGAGTATTATTCTGTAACCCTTCAGGACAAGACCGGAACGGTGGATGCCAAGATCTGGGAACCCGGCGGCGCGGGGATAGATGAATTCGACGACACGGATTATATCGATGTATTCGGAGAGGTTACCAGTTTTAACGGAGCTCTCCAGATCAATGTGAAAAGAGCAAGGAAGTGCCACGAGGGTGAATATGACCCGGCGCTGTACCTTCCTGTTTCGTCCAAGGATAATGACGAGATGTACAAGCAGCTTCTTGCTATCATCTCAACTATAGAAAACCCTTATTTGAAGCAGCTTCTGGAGGAGTTCTTCGTAAAGGATACTGATTTTGTCACACTTTTCAGAAAGAGCAGCGCAGCCAAGACGGTGCATCATGCCTTTATCGGTGGCCTTCTTGAGCATACCTTAAGCGTTACCAGGCTCTGTGACTACTATTGCACAGCTTATCCCATGCTCAAAAGGGATCTCCTTCTTACTGCAGCTATGTGTCACGACATCGGTAAGGTGAGAGAGATCAGTCTTTTCCCTGTTAATGATTACACCGATGAAGGTCAGTTCCTTGGCCATATCGTTATGGGCTGCGAGATGATCGGCGTCAAGGCCGCTAACATCCCCGGTTTTCCTATTTTGCTCAAGCAGGAACTGCAGCACTGTATCCTGGCCCACCACGGAGAGTTTGAGTACGGTTCACCCAAGAAACCCTCTATCATTGAGGCTGTTGCCTTGAACATGGCTGACAATACCGATGCCAAGATGGAGACCTTCACTGAGCTCCTCTCTAATGTTACTGAGCCCGGTTGGCAGGGATACAACAAGTTCTTCGAGACCAATATATACGAGACCAAAATGGACTAAAGTGTTATTCGTCCGATTTGAAGTGTTATTCGTCAGAAAACCAACAAAAAAAACTCATGTCCATTATAATACAAGTTAAAAATGCTGCCGAAGGAGAAAAGTATAAATAGTGGGAAACGGTTTTAGGATGTCTCCAGGGACATTAGGGAATGTTATTTATGCATATGTTGGGGCGAAATACTTCCCAGAGATGTTATTATACTTGGGTGGTGCAGCGGTGCAAACGAAACGAAGATTTCTGCCAGATATAACGTACACTCCTTTTTTACCACATTTTGGGGATATGCCTGAGGATGCTGAAGCTATTAGACTAGGAATTAAGTGGAGAGAGGAGGGGCTACCTGATTGAAAAAAAGAGTACATAAACTAATTGCTTTTTGGGGCATAGTATTTTTAGCAATACAGATAGCACTTTATTTGTTTGTAATTTCAGATGCAATTAAGGCAGCTAACGTAAAAAAATATGTGCTAGGTAATCGTGACGAACTTACCGTGTTTGCCAAAGCGCTATATGATAATCAGGATAATGAATTAGAAATCTACTATTCTTCGGATGAAATACCGGAATCAGTCAGAAAAACCATAGATCCGTTTGATGATTTAAAGGTTCGGTCTGTTGACGTGATGAAAGGGGCTGAAAATACGGAGGATAGAGTGGTTTTTTACTTGGGTTACCAGCCAATAGATCATGATTACTATTACTGTGGAATGTATTTTTCTCCTACAGACACATTATCGGATATATACGGACGTGCTAAGGGTGGCGATTATTATGAGTATGATGGTGCCTCTTCCCAAGAGAAATATAGGTATAAGGCAAAGAAAATATGCGATTCTTGGTACTATTTTGAAGAGGCTGTCTGGTAAATTTGATATTAAGATTTCAGGAGATGCTCGCCATGAGCATCTCTTTTTTTGTGGGGTAAAGCCCATGAATGCTAGCAAAAACCCGATTAAGATGTTACACTGTAATTTGGATGATTATGTATTGCACCAAAAACTATGACAGAAGGATATTAGATGAATTCAAAAGCATTACACGTACTTGAGTACGACAAGATAATAGAAAGACTGACGGATCACGCCAGCTCTGACCCGGGAAGGAAGATGTGCCGGGAGCTGGTGCCGTCTTCCGATATTAAGGAAATAAGAAATAACCTGACTAAGACTAATGATGCCATTGCAAGGATATTCAAGAAGGGTTCCACTTCCTTTGGAGACAATAGAGATTTTACAGGAACTCTGAAGGCTCTGAAGATAGGAGCAGCCCTGGATATGGGTTCACTTCTTCGCCTTGCCTCTTTCCTTGACAATGTTAACAGAGTTAAGAGCTATGGCCGTCCCGCAAGAGAGGATGAGAACACCGACTCTTTATCGGAGATGTTCAGTATGCTGGAGCCTCTGACCTTCGTGGCAGCAGAGATCAGAAGATGCATTGTGTCAGAAGATGAGATCGCTTCTGATGCAAGTCCTGCGTTGAAGCACATCAGACGTGGCATCATGTTAACCAACGACCGTATCCACGAGCAGCTTAACAAGATGATCAATGGTTCCATGAGGACCTATCTTCAGGACAGCGTTGTTACCATGAGAGGTGACAGATACTGTATTCCCGTTCGTTCGGAGTATAAGGGACAGGTAAGCGGAATTGTCCACGACCAGTCCTCCTCGGGTTCCACTCTTTTTATCGAGCCCCAGGCAATAGTTGAACTGAACAATAAGCTTAGAGAGATGGCGTTGCAGGAGCAGGCTGAGATTGAGAAGATCCTGGCGGAGCTGAGCCTTCGTGTTGCGGAGCATGTGGACGACATCAAGTTTGATTCTGATATAATGACGGACCTTGACTTTGTTTTTGCCAAGGCTTCCTATGCCCTTGAGATAAACGGCATGGTTCCTGTATTTAACGAGCACCACGCCATCGACATCAAGAAGGGAAGACATCCTCTTATCGACAAAAAGAAGGTGGTTCCCATCGATGTATATCTGGGCAGAGATTTCGATATGCTTATTATCACGGGACCAAATACCGGTGGTAAAACAGTTACCTTGAAGACAGTAGGTCTTTTGACACTGATGGGACAAGCAGGCCTTGCGATACCTGCAGGTGATCACTCAGAGCTGTCTGTGTTTGATGAGGTTTATGCAGATATCGGTGATGAGCAGAGTATTGAGCAGTCTCTTTCAACCTTCTCATCACATATGACCAATACGGTATCCATTCTTGAGCACGCCGACGAGAATTCGCTGTGTCTTTTCGATGAGCTGGGTGCGGGAACGGATCCCACAGAGGGAGCGGCGCTTGCCATATCTATTCTGAATGACCTGCATTCAAGGAAGATCAGAACTATGGCTACAACCCACTACAGCGAGCTGAAGGTCTATGCCCTTAATACACCGGGTATACAGAATGCCAGCTGCGAGTTCGATGTGGAGTCGCTGAGACCTACTTATAAGCTTCTTATAGGAATCCCGGGTAAGAGTAACGCTTTTGCCATTTCTCAGAAGCTGGGGCTCCCCGACAGGATCATTGAGGCGGCCAAGGGGCAGATCAGTACCGAGGACAAAAAGTTTGAGGATCTGCTGGCAGACCTTGAGAGAAGCCGCAAGATCATCGAGAATGAGAGACTTGAGATCGAGCAGTACAAGAAGGAGACCCAGGAGCTTCACAAGCGCCTTGAGGAAAAGACAGACAAGCTGGACAGGCAGCGTGAGGATATCATCAGAGAGGCCAATGAGCAGGCAAGAGAGATCCTGCAGGAGGCCAAGGATCTGGCGGATGATACCATCAGGACCTTCAGAAAGGCAGGCCCCGGAGCGTCAATTGCTGATCTTGAGAGAGCAAGAACCAGCGTAGGACAGAAGATCTCCGACAAGAACAAGGCTATCTCCAATTCTTCCAAGAACGAGAAGGCCAAGGAGACTCATCCGATCCTTAAGGAATCTCAGCTTAAGCTGGGCGAGTCCGTCAAGATCGTGTCCATGGGACTTAAGGGAACCATCAGCTCCAAGCCCGACAAGGACGGCAACCTCTATGTTCAGTGCGGTATCATGAGGACCAAGGCCAATATTCGCGATCTGGTGCTGGTGTCCGACGATGATGCGAAGACTGCTATGAAGAAGTTCTATGGTAGGAACACAAGCGGCGGCAAGATGGATCTGTCCAAGGCTGCCAATATCAGAACAGAGATCAATCTTATCGGCAAGAACTGCGACGATGCCATCGCCGCTCTGGATAAATACCTGGACGACGCCTATATGACTCATCTTAATAACGTCAGAGTCGTACACGGCAAGGGTTCGGGAGCTCTCAGGAATGCAGTTCACAACTATCTTAAGGGCGTGCCCTACGTCAAGTCCTACAAGCTGGGCGAATACGGCGAAGGCGATGCGGGTGTTACAATAGTTAATTTTATTAAATGATTTTCATAATATGAGGGGAATGGGAAGGTAAAAATGGTAAACAAACAGAAAATCTTAATCGTCGATGACGACAACAATATCGCAGAGCTGGTTTCACTCTACCTTATCAAGGAGTGCTTCGAGACCAGGATCTGTAACGATGGCGAATCGGCAATTAACACCTATGACACTTTTAATCCGGATCTTATCCTTCTGGATCTGATGCTGCCGGGAATCGACGGCTATCAGGTCTGCAGGGAGATAAGGACCAGGTCTCAGGTGCCGATCATCATGCTCTCCGCCAAGGGAGAGGTTTTTGATAAGGTTCTTGGTCTTGAGATGGGGGCAGATGATTACATGGAGAAGCCCTTTGATTCCAAGGAGCTGGTGGCAAGGGTAAAGGCTGTTCTTCGCCGCACCAAAGCACCGGTTCAGGAGCCGGAGAAGCCCAATGACAAGGTGGTAAGATATCCGGATCTTGAGATCAATATGACCAACTACTCCGTAACCTATCAGGGAGAGAGAGTTGATATGCCGCCGAAGGAGTTAGAGCTGTTGTACTTCCTTGCGGCTTCGCCAAATCACGTTTTTACCAGAGAGCAGCTTCTTGACCAGATCTGGGGCTATGAGTACATCGGAGATACCAGAACCGTTGACGTACATATCAAGCGTCTTCGTGAGAAACTTAGCGATCACGACAGCTGGCGCCTTGCTACAATCTGGGGAATCGGCTACAAATTTGAGGTACAACAGTAAGGATTTTTACTTATGAAGAGAACTCTTTATTTAAAATTTCTGCTGGCATACCTGCTGTTTGGAATCTTTGGATTTATCGTGGTGGCAACCTTTGTGTACAGCATGACCTATGAGAGGATAAGGCGTGACAGGGCGGATACCATGTATCAGATCGCAACTCAGATTGCCAATACCTATGCGGCAGACCTGTATAACAGTGAGACTTCGCTGGAGGCTGTGCATACCCAGATGGTGGCTCTGTCCAAGTACATGCAGGGAGCGTCCATCTGGATCATCAACCCTTCGGGACGACTGGTTCTTGATTCCTCAAGAGTCTTGGGCCCCGGAGATGAGATCGTGGTAAACGGCTTTGATCCAACGGTTACCGGCGGGTATTATTACACCACAGGTAATTTCTTCGGAACCTTTGATGAGGATATGCTCAGCGTTTTTGCCCCGATTACAGCGGGGTACAAGGTTCAGGCCTATGTTATTGTTCATGAGCCTGTTATCGATATTCAGGAGCAGGCCAATGATTATCTGAATATTTCATATCTGATGCTGATAGTGCTCTTTTTGCTGTCCATGATAATCCTGATCTTCTTCACGGAGCTGGTGTATATGCCACTTCGTAAGATCACCAAGGCCACAGAGCAGTATGCCGCCGGCAATATGGCCTATGAGTTTACGGTGGAGTCGGAGGATGAGATGGGATATCTTGCAGCGACTCTGTCCTACATGGCAGGAGAGATTGCCCGTCAGGAGGATGATCAGAAGAAGTTCATCGCCAATGTATCCCACGATTTCAGGTCTCCCCTTACTTCCATCAAGGGGTATCTGGTGGCGATGCAGGATGGAACCATTCCTGAGGAGATGCACGACAGATATCTTGGGATAGTCATCAACGAGACCGACAGACTTACCAAGCTTACCAACGAGCTACTGACACTGAACAACCTTAACACCAGGGGAATGCTGCTTGATAAAACAGATTTTGACATCAACCAGGTAATCCGAAACGTTGCTGCTTCCTTCGAGGGAACCTGCAGGGAAAAGAGGATTGCCATAGAGCTGGTGCTCACCGACGAAAAAATGCTGGTGAACGCTGACATCAGCAAGATCCAGCAGGTGCTGTACAATCTTGTGGACAACGCCATCAAGTTCAGTCACCATGATTCCTCCATCAAGATAGAGACCACGGAGAAGCACAGCAAGGTCTTTGTATCCGTCAAGGACAGCGGAATCGGAATCCCCAAGGATGATCAGAAGATGATCTTCGAGAGATTCTACAAGTCCGACCTGTCGCGAGGCAAGGACAAGAAGGGAACAGGCCTTGGCCTTTCCATTGTAAAAGAGATTATTAAAGCCCATGAGGAAAACATCAACGTCATCAGTACGGAAGGCGTTGGCACGGAGTTTATTTTTTCCCTGCCTAAGGCTAAGGTCATGGACGAAGAAGAGGTTTAATATTTTATGCATATAGTTTTACATCAGCCGGAGATTCCAGCAAATACGGGAAATATCGGAAGAACCTGCGTTGCAACGAACACAAGTCTTCATCTTATCGAGCCCCTGGGCTTTCGTCTCGGGGAAAAAGAACTAAAGAGAGCCGGAATGGACTACTGGGACAAGCTCGATGTGACAAGGTACATGGACTACAACGAGTTCTGTGAGAAGCACCCCGGCGCCAGGATCTGGTATGCCACCACCAAGGCGAAGAAGTCCTATGTGGAGGCGGATTTCGGTCCCGATGATTTCATCATGTTCGGAAAAGAGAGCGCCGGAATCCCGGAGGAAATTCTGGTGGACAATGAGGAGACCTGTATCAGGATTCCCATGGGAGAGGAGATCAGGTCGCTGAATCTGTCTAACTCTGTGGCAATTGTGCTGTATGAGGCACTTCGCCAGAACAACTTCGCAGGTCTGGAGAAGGAAGGGGAATTGCACAGGCTGCATTGGAGGAAGTCATGAAAGTAGAAAAGAATGCCCCATACAACAAGGGCGATGTTCTGACACTTACAATTGAAGATATAGGAATTGACGGGGAGGGTATTGGCAAGATAGACGGCTATACCCTTTTTGTAAAGGATGCGGTAATAGGAGATACAGTTAAGGCCTCCATTATGAAGGCCAAGAAAAACTATGCCTACGCCCATCTTGATGAGGTGATAAGGCCTTCCGAATACCGCGTGGAGCCAAAGTGCCCCATTGCCCGTCAGTGCGGCGGCTGCCAGACCCAGAGTATGTCCTACGAAAGAGAGCTTGAGTTCAAGCAGAACAAGGTTCGCAGCAACATCGTGCGTCTTGGCGGTTTTGATGAAGCTTTTGTTGATTCTGTTATGGAGCCGATCATCGGAATGGAGGAGCCCTGGAGATACAGAAACAAAGCCCAGTTCCCCATTGGCAAGGATAAGAATGGCAAAAACATTGCAGGCTTTTACGCAGGGAGAACCCACAGCATTATTCCTGTCAGTGATTGCCTTATCGGAACAGAAGAGAACAAAGAGATACTGGGCATCATCACAGGCCACATGGAAAAGAATAATATCCAGCCCTATGATGAGAAGACCGGCAAGGGCCTTGTTCGTCATGTACTGATAAGGAAGGGCTTCAAGAGCGGTCAGATCATGGTGTGCCTTGTGATCAATTACAAGGGCACTGATAGTCATGGAAAGACTTCGAAGAATAATGCCGGTGAAGCAGAGTATATTAAGAATCAGAAACAGCTTACGGAGAGACTTTCTGCCGTCGCCGGGATGACAAGCATCTCTGTCAGCATAAACACTGAGAATACCAACGTTATCATGGGCTACGAGATCCATACCATCTGGGGAACGGACACAATCCGTGACACGCTCTGCGGCCTTGAATTCGAGATCTCGCCCCTTTCATTTTTCCAGGTCAATCCTGTTCAATGTGAGAAACTCTACGGACAGGCCATCGAATATGCCGGACTTACAGGAAAAGAGACAGTCTGGGACCTGTACTGCGGCATAGGAACCATCACCCTGTCTATGGCAAAGGCAGCAGGACATGTCTACGGCGTTGAGATAATTGACGCAGCAATCGAGGATGCCAAGAAGAATGCGGTTCGTAACGGCCTTGATAATGCGGACTTTTTCTGTGGTAAGGCTGAGGAGGTACTTCCTGAGTTCTATGAAAAGCAGATGAAGGAAAACAAAGATGCTGCCAGCCTACATCCTGATGTCATTGTTGTTGACCCTCCTCGCAAAGGATGCGACGAGAAGTGCCTTGAGACCATGCTTAAGATGAGCCCTGAACGAATTGTTTATGTTAGCTGTGACAGTGCAACTTTGGCCAGAGACCTCCGTATTCTTGTGGATGGAGGATACGAGATAAAGAAGGTAAGACCATGCGACATGTTTAGTCATACCGTGCATGTGGAGACAGTATGTTTATTGTCCAAACTTCATGAAGCAAAGCATCATATCAACGTAAAGGTAGATATGGATGAACTTGATCTTACAAGTGCGGAGGCTAAGGCAACATATAAAGAGATTGAAGAATGGGTGCAGGAGCACTACGGATTCCATGTGACAAACCTGAATATAGCTCAGGTAAAGCAGAAGCATGGGATTATAGAAAGAGAGAATTACAATAAGCCAAAATCAGAAAATAGCAGACAACCGGGATGCCCGGAAGAAAAGGTAAAGGCTATAGAAGAGGCTTTGAAATTTTTTCAGATGATATAAGGCCTGATTTATGGCGCAAGTTCTTTTATAATTATTGTTAAGGTTGAATCGTAAACTGTATTCACGTACAATTTACAAAGATTTTCTTTATTTGATTGGAAAGGAGCATGATTATATGACCATCAGAGTTGTTACCGCTCAGTAGTCTGAGCTTAAATAATAAATGAATCGTAAGCTCAGATGAATCCTAAGAGAAATGATGTTAGGAGGAACGATATGAGCTATATAAAGGCAGAGAATGTGCTGCCGCAGGAATTAATAGAAACGATTCAGCAATATGTAGACGGAAAAATGATCTATATTCCCTGCAAGGAAAAACAGGAGTGGGGAACCACGACTTCTGCCAAGGTCTTCTTTCGTGAAAGAAATGAAGAAATATACGAAAACTACATAGGCGGAATAGGAATACACGAACTTGCACACAGGTTTTCCTTGTCGGAGAAAAGCATTCAGAGAATCCTCAGGAATCAGAGGCTGGCCTTAAGCAAAGGTGCCCTTTCTGTCTGATCATACCAAAACAAGAGTGTTCTTTAGATGTGGAGGTTGTGGGAAGAAACAGGAGTTTATCAATTCCTATAGATTTAGAGTAAATGCTAACGGTAAAAGTGTTGATGTATGGCTGATATATCGATGTAAGAAATGTAAGCATTCCAAGAACCTCACAATTTATGAAAGGACTCGTCCAGGAAAGATACCTGAAGAATTGTTTGAGAGCTTTATGAATAACGATATGGAAACTGCCATGAAGTATGGTAGCGATATAGACTTTTTAAAAAGAAACAATGCTGAATTAAAATGAATTTCGGCCGGGCTATGTGTCCGGCCATTTCAATAGGGAGAATGTAATGGAAGAACAATATTTTTTTCATGTAATATCCGACATTCCCAAGAAGGTCGGTGAACATATCATTCTGGATGACAAGCATCCAAACGGTGTCCACAAGCGTGTATATGAGGAACTCGAAACAGTAAATGATATATATAATAATCCTGAAAAATATAAGGATACAGAACTGACGCACAAGGTGGATGTAGCGCTTCGTGAGCTTGCGTTGGAAAAAGTTAGAAAAGAAAAGTATTCGGAGTACCCTTCGAGAATGGCTTCGCTATATGTGTCTAAGTCATACGAGGAAGCTGAGAGGTGGGGAGACTATTTTGCTAAGTTAGGAAGACCTACTTTCGGAATTGCAAAGATAAAAGTGACTGGAAGAGTTTTTGAAGGAGATGCCTACAAGTGTTTTGATGGAGTAACAGACGAACAAGAGAATCTTAGGATGGCTGAAATCTATTGGCAGAATGGAGCTAATGAGGATGGACATGAATCAATCGTGGAGATTCTTGTTGACGGAGATATAGAGATTGTTGAGATGGTAAAAGATATTAATGCGAATACGGAATACAAATATTTTGAGTTGAGAGAAAAACCCGACTTAAAAGATATGGCTGCAGATTGGTTTCACAAAAAGTGGGGAGTCCCCAAGGATGCTTATCTTGAATGTATGACAGCGTATCTTAATAAAGAGACCGAAAATGGTTGGTACCTATGCATGTTAGGAGATCAAATTGTCGGGGGGTTAGGTGTAATCGATAATGATTTTCATGACAGGAAGGACTTAAGCCCCAATGTTTGCGCTGTATATACTGAAGAGGCTCATCGTGGACAGGGGATAGCAGGAAATCTTCTTAATCTTGTTGTGGAGAACATGAATAAAAAAGGAATTTCACCGCTCTATCTTGTTACAGATCATACTGGTTTTTATGAGCGTTATGGATGGGAGTTTTACTGTATGGCTCAAGGAGATGATGAACCGGAGCAGACGAGATTGTACATTCATCGATGATACATTTGAAATAGACAACTAGGAAAAGACGCACTCTATACTTACTAATGGCAGGTATGAGTGCGCCTTTTTCTTGAAAAAGAAAATGTAATAGATTTCGGAAAAGCATTTGACATTGGTTTATTATTTCTTCTTGCCGCGTCCGGTTCCTTTTACAGGTTTACAAAGATCTGATTATCTCTGGAGGATATCGGTAAAGGTTTTAAACTCATAAGGGGCCATCTTAGTGAAGTTGATTTTAAAGAGTTTGCTGTACATTATCATCTGAGCTTGTGTTGCATTATCGGCAGTCTTTAGCTCTTCAAATGAGTCAAGGATATCATCAACAGGTGTAGTAACATCACCGGTTTCTGCATCTTTGCTATGAGCATCTCTTAAATCTTTGCGATTTTTACGATATCATTTCCGAGAAGGTTGTTAAAGTAATTATCTTCGGAAAATGAAGTAGATCATTGAAGGACATCAGTGGGTGTGATAAAATAAATTCACTAATATGAATGTTATATAAGTGAATAATAAAGCGAGGTATCACTCATGATTATCAGTGAAAGAATTATAAAGGTTTTGAAAGAACGCAATATGACTCAGGCGGAGTTTGCAAAGCAGGTAGGTATTTCGACCAGTACCATAAGCGAATGGAAAAAGAGAAAGACCAATCCTACTGTAGAAAAGATAATGGACATCTGTAATGTTTTGCAAATTACTCCGGAGCAACTTCTTACCGGTAAAGGAATTGAGGATGAAGAGGAAATTGCTGCAGCAAGTCCTGAAAGCAAATTTACGCCGGGAGATATTCAGATGATTGAAGATTATCACAATCTTAGAGAAGAACAGCAGAAGAGACTTATGGCTTATATGGAGGCCTTGAAGAAGATAGAAAGTCTTGAAGAGATGTAGGAAAGAGTTTAAAAATTTGAAAAGGTGGTTTGCGGTCGATTTTTGCGACCACAAAAATCACATTGTTTGAATATAGAATATATGAAGTCACAATTTGTGACTTCAAAAAAGGAAATGCAAAGGGATATAGTGTTTATGAAAAATACAACAGACTTACTCACAGTTGAGTCTATTAGAAACTGTGTATATACGATACGCGGGCAACAGGTGATGCTCGACAGTGATTTAGCTGATATTTATGGATATGAAGTCAAAAGATTAAATGAGCAGGTTAAACGAAATATAAACAGATTTCCGGAAGATTTTATGTTTCAATTGACAAGAGAGGAAGTTGATTTGGTGAAGTCGCAAAATGCGACTTCACGGAATGATTCATTTTTTGAAGGGCAGGATGGTGGTAGAAGAAAAATGCCTTATGTTTTTACAGAGCAAGGAATTTATATGTTAGCTACAGTTCTTAGAGGTGAGTTAGCTGAGCAACAAAGCATTTTTATTATGCGAGCTTTTAAGGAAATGCGTCATTATATCCGTCAGAATCAGCAGTTTGTAACTCAGTCCGAAATGAGCATGGTTACTGCTAAAGGTTTCAGAGTTATCTGTGCAAATGGCAGGAGCAATTGATCATCAGAAGAAAACGGATAAGGCAATTGAAGATATTCAGAAGAGTATTGATACCCTGAATGAAAATTTTGTTTCGGATAAGGATTTTAAGAATTTTATAATCTATAAAGGTCAGAAGTTTGAAGCTGATGTGGCTTACATAGATATCTATCAGCAGGCAGCAAAATCAATTTATGTTGTTGACGATTATATGAATGCTAAATCGTTACAGTTACTATCACAGAAAAATCCAGGGGTCGAAGTTGTTCTTTTCACAGAAAATGGACATGGCAAAAGAGGATTTCTTACTACATCTGTGGTTAATGATTTTATAAACCAGTACCCACCGCTTCGGATTAAACCAAATCCGGATTGTCATGATAGACTTATTGTTCTCGATTATGGATTTCCAACAGAGCAGGCATTCCACTGTGGAGCATCAAGTAAGGATGCAGGACGAAAGCTCTGTGCTATTAACAAGGTAGAATCAGTACAAATGGTTCGCCCGGTTATTGATGCTTTGTTAAAACTTCCGGATAAAAAAATCTAAAGGAGATGATATAATTGGGAAAAGAAAAACCAAAAGTATATCTATATACTCGTGTTTCCACATCTATGCAGATAGATGGTTATTCTTTGGAGGCACAGAAAATGTGGAACAATCAGAAGAAAGCTCATCGCCTCCATTACCACCGCCAAGAAAAATGACAAAACAAAGCAATCAAGGACAGGATTGCAATCTATTACCGCCTTAAAATCTTAAGTGAAAGGAGGGATACCAAATGGATTGGGTAAGGACCATAAACGATGCAATAGAATACATGGAAGAGAATCTGACAGAGGATATAACCCTGGCGGATATATCCAAGGCAGTTAATCTTTCAGCGTTCCACTTCCAGCGAGCTTTCACGCTGCTGACAGGAATGTCTCCGGCGGAATATCTGAGAAAAAGACGATTGTCTCAGGCCGCATCGGAGCTGGTAAAGGGAGATGGGAAAGTTATTGATATTGCACTTAAGTTTGGATTCAATTCACCGGAGAGCTTTACCAAAGCTTTTACAAGGTTTCACGGTGTGTCGCCTGCGCAGGCCAAAAAAGGAGAGCCTATCCAGTTCATGAGCAGGTATACCGTCCAGATCACGATTAAAGGAGGCAGTATCATGGAATACAAGATTGAGAAATGGGAAGAGATGGATCTTCTCGTACATGCTAAGCTGTTTAATGCCGAAACCAGTGAAACGGAGATACCGAAGTTCTGGGATGAGTACTATTCCAATGAGGAGTACAGAAAGATTCCGGGGTATCTGGGGGTATGCGCTCAGGTGAAAAGCGGAAGCGATGAGTTTAAGTACGGCATTGGCTGCAAGGCATCGGATGTAGATGGCGTGCCTGAAGGCTTTGAAGTTATCCATATTCCCGAATATGACTGGGCAGTATTTAAATGTGTCGGTCCGTCCCCCAATGCAATACAGGATATGTGGGAGCGTATCTACAAGGAATGGCTTCCGGTGTCTGAGTACGAGCTGATCCCGGATGTAGATATCGAGAACTATCTTCCGGGAGACCCCTCAGCAGCTGATTATGTCAGCGAGATCTGCATTCCGGTAAAAAAGAGGTAACAGGTAAGCGAAGCTTCAGGAGGTGATCTGCGTTATGGACAAAGAATGGTCGGAGAAGAATAAAGAGGTGCAACGCCTTTTATCCAAAGAGGCGACTTTTGATGAAGCTACCAAGAAACTAATCGCATTCAGAGATGAGATGTTCCAGCAGGTCACCTGGATCGTAGAAGGCTACCCTGAGGAGGCTTTTTATCAGATGCCATTTCCCGGCGTCGACGGATATCATAGCAAGACGCTGGCCTATTCTATATGGCATATTTTCAGGATTGAAGATATCGTTGCCCATGAGATGATCGCGCAAGATGAGCAGATTCTGTTTAGGGAAGGTTTCCTGGAAAAAACGAGCTCTCCCATCATTACAACCGGGAATGAACTTGTGGGAGAAGAGATTGCTGAGTTTTCAAAGAAACTGAATGTCGAGCAGCTCTATCTGTATGCCAAGGCTGTAAAGGAAGCAAGCGATGAGCTTCTCAAAGGTCTCAATTATAAGGACTTAAAAAGAAAGTTTGAAGGCGAGACAAAGACTCAGCTTATAAAGAGCAAATGTGTCAGTGAAGATGAGAACGCATTCTGGCTTATCGACTATTGGTGTGGCAAGGATATAAAGGGCCTCATACAGATGCCTTTTTCCCGCCACTGGATCATGCATATAGAGGCCATGAGGCGCATAAAAGATAAACTATGCAAGAACGCCAGAAAAGGTGTCGACCCTGTGGCAATATGCGGCTTGTCATGCAATCATTGTTTCCTGGGTGAATGGTGCGGAGGCTGTAGGACAAGCTATAATGTTTGTTCTTTTGCTACATGTTCTGAAGGCAGGATCTGTCCAAATGTAAAATGTTGTAAAGAAAAAGGGATTGACGGCTGCTACGAATGTAGCGAAATTGAGACCTGTAATAAAGGCTTTTTTGTGCCTTCAAATGATGGCGCAAACGCTGCCAAAGCTCAGTCCTTATATATCAGGAAATATGGTAAAAAGGAATTCCTGAAAGTCCAGACCAGACTACATGAGAAATATGATTTCCAGAAGACCCAGGAAATTCTCGGACAGGACTACCAAAAAGCATTTGAAATACTGGAAAAGAACTGAAGAAGGGTGAAATGAACTATAAGGTTGTGAACAAAAAAGAATACTATAGAAGCGGCGTTTTTCGCCATTTTACTTCCGAACTGGTTTGACGCATCCTATATTTCCTGGCTGTCCTATGATTCGTTGAATATTGAGCTGCCGGATGGTTATCTTTATTTTCCTCCGATCATCAACTGGGGAAAATACCGAGAGGAAAACGGAAGACTCATGATGCCGGTGACGGTGCGCCTTAATCATGCCATAGCAGATGGCTTTCTTGTGGCAAATGTATATAGACTGCTGGAGAAGGAAATGGCAGCTTTCTGCAATACCTGACCTCCAGCATTGAAGGAAAGCGATAGTTTAGTTAATAAACAATTGCATTTACGTTTTATCGGTGATAGAATCATCATTGTAGTAAAAAAATACTAAAGAAAGCGAGGAAATCATAATAATGAGTGTAAAGTACATAACAGACATTGCAACTTCATATTGTATGAGGACCTCGGTTTATGCCTTTTAACAGTTTTTATCAGGCTTATATATTTATGAATTTACAACCGTGGCTTCTTTAGCTACGGTTTTTCTATTTTACACTCAGTGCCATTTCAGGCAAACTTCCATGACCGGGTCTCCATACTATGCGCAAGTAACTTAACCTGACTAATGAAAATATGAGGAGACAAAGAATTGAATAATACTAATATTGGAAGAATATCAGAAATAAGCAAGAACAGTTACAAGATCAGATTTGAAGAACAGGAGCTTCCGGCGAAGTTAAAAGGCAACTTCTACGAAGAGGATGCGGACAAGCTCCCGGTTGTGGGAGATTATGTTACATTTTTGTATAACAGCCGGGGCGATTCCACCATCCTTTCGGTATGTGAGAGAAAGAGCTTCCTGCAAAGGCCCGATCAGGCTAAGACCGGGGTAATGCAGTACATGGTGGCTAACGTGGATTACACTTTTATAGTCACATCCCTTAATGAGGACTACAGCTACAACAGGATTGCCAGATATGTGAGCGTCGTTCTTCAGGGGAAATCCACACCGGTTGTGGTGCTGACCAAATCAGACCTTTGCAGCAACTATGGCAGGTACATAAGAGAAGTGGAGAGTATATCCGATAAGGTGAGAGTTCATGCAATTTCTGCGCTATATGGAATTGGCGTGGATGAATTGCAGGAGTATATGAGGCCCGGCGTCACTATTTGCCTCATGGGCTCATCAGGCGCAGGAAAGTCAACGCTGTTAAATGCCTTTGCCGGGGAAGAGATAATGAGAACCTCCGCGGTAAGAGAATCCGATTCCACAGGAAAACACACCACCACCCACAGGCAGCTCATCGAGCTTCCAAACGGCGTATCTATCATCGATACTCCCGGTATGAGAGAGCTGGGAATGGCGGCCACAGAGCAGGGAATCGACAACACTTTTTCAGACATCCTGGAACTTGAGAGGTGCTGCAGATTCAGTGACTGCAAGCACGATACAGAGCCTGGCTGTGCTATAAAAGCGGCAATAGAAAACGGAGAATTGTCCGCTGAACGTTACATACTATACAAATCCCTCAGTGCAGAAAATACCAGAAACTATGCCAGGAAGAAAGAAATATCCAAGTGGGCCAAGGCGGCTAAGAAGTTCAAAAGAGAAAATATTCAGATTTGATGATAAGGTCATGACAGAATAGAAGATAAGGCAGCGTAGATGCCATGAAAGGCATTTACAGCTGCTTCATCTTCTTTTTCTTTTCATACATACAGGTATCGGCCTGATTGAATACATCATTGAAGGAAAGACCTTTAGAACTGCGGGCTGTGCCTGCTGCAATGGTTACTTTACCGCGGATCTTGTTTTCGTTATTTTTCATGTCTATGACACCCATGAGGAAATCGAGTTTTTCATAGTCCGTGCCCTTGGCAATGGCCACGAATTCATCTCCTCCTATGCGGTATACGGGACTGTGAGCAAAGGTCTTGCAGATGATCTTACAGCCTTCCTTTATGAATTCATCGCCTTTTTTATGTCCATAAGTATCGTTTACAAGCTTAAGGTTATTCAGATCAAAAACAACTATTGCATATTCGAGAGCTTCACCGGAGGCAATTTGCGAAGAAAACTCTTCTTCTGCCAAGGCATAGGCATGCTTATTCTTTACTCCGGTAAGGGAGTCCTTAAGGGCAATATTTTCTACAGCGGACAGAGTCTCTGCATATTTCTCGTCCCTTCTCTTTTGAGCATCGATATTTACGATACCGACTATCAGCTTGGGCTCGCCATTTTCAGATATTATTACGGCTTTGAACATGAAGTAAGTAGGCTTGTTATCCATAAGTAATCTGTAGGTATATTCAAAGACACCATCATCTGAGATTTTTTTGATTATTGTCTCTTTGTTTATGACCTTTAAGAAGCCCTCCAGATCTTCTTCGTAAATCAGATCTTTGATTCGGCGTCTCGTTTCATTGAAGAAATCTTCTTCCTTTTCTTTGAAACCGATATAGCTCTCGCCTTCGCCGGTTTTATAAGCAGAGTAAGAATCATTATCGATATTTACTGTGTAAACGGCATAGATATTTCCGGCAAGGGCGGCCATTCTTGAATAGGACACCTTCTCCTTCTGAATTGCCAGAAAGGCTTCCTGCTGTTTCATCTGATCATCGACACTGTTTACACCAATGATCAGGTGGTTGCTATTGCTTCGGTCTCTTACTGCTTTTAGATTTACATAACGTATTCCGAATTTGTCTTCTAATCTGTAGGTTATGGAAAAGCTGCCCTGTTCGTCTATGGCTCTTAAGATGTTTTCCTTGGTGCAGATTTCCTTAAACATTTGTCTGTCTTCATGATAAGTCCGTTTACTGACGTCGTTTCCGGCATCATAGAAGAAATCATCGCCTCTTTTTTCAACAGTTACATCGCGATTCGCACCATCAGAACGATATTCTACATAGTTATTTGTTCTGATATCTACAAAGAACATGGCCACGTAATCAGCTGACAGCGCGCGGACAATATAATTAAAGGATAGAGAATCGGTGATCGTGTTAGATTCTTCAATAGAAATGATGGCTGTTAAGACCGCATTCTTGTCCGATACCGGGTTGTGTGCGATTTTTTGCAGCATGATATGAGCAGTTTTTCCGGTAGGGGTTCTATCATCAATAACCATGGGAGCATCGATGGATATGCACTGTTTGATCGAATTAAGGGCGTAAATTCCGGGTTTGTTCTCATGATTTTTGATTGATATAGTTGACTTGGAACTGTCGAAATGAAAATCATCCCGGAGAAATCTCGTAAAGTCCTTGTTGGAACGCAAAATAGTAAGCTCATCACCGTCAACTTCGATGATGGCGATCGGTATTGTGTTATGATAATTACCAAGAACCTCGCTGTTTACATCGGTAATGGATAACTCGTGTATACTCATCCTGTCTACAGCATTATAATAGGGTTCCTCCTCTGTGCGCTCTAATAACAGGAAATTCTGTTTATCTGCTGATAATTCAAAGAGGCTTGCTACGGAAACCGGTCTGCTGAAGTAATAGCCCTGGAGTTTAGCACAACCGATCTCGCTTAAAAAATCTGCCTGCGCCTTAGTCTCTACGCCTTTAACGATGGTATCAAGACCAAGCTTGGAGGACATCTTTGTCAGCTCGGATAAAACGGTTTGGGCGATGGGATTATCAGGGATCTGTCTGGTCAGCGCCATGTCCAGCTTGACAGTATCAAATCTGATCTTGCCAGACAAAAGAAGCGCGATCGAATTGTAGCAGAAATCGTCCAGCTCAAATCTGTAGCCCAGCTTATGGAGGCATTCCAACTGTGGATGAGTCTTCGTGTTTTCAGTTAAAACAGAGCTTTCTGAGATCTCAAAAGCAATTCTGTCTTTGGGGATATCAAAAGAAGTGACCAGGTCATCAATTTTGTCTATGATATCTTCCTGCTGAAAATCCAGGAGCGAAAAATTGATGGAATTTCTTACAAGATCCATCCCCATTTCACGCTGTTTATGCATCTTCTCCAGAACTTTTTGCAGTATATATAGGTCAAGGAATTCAATTTTATCAGCTGCTTCAAGCACGGGAACAAATTCGGAGGGGTTAAGTACTCCCAGGACAGGATCGTCCCACCTTGCCAGCGTCTCTTCCTCACTTACTTTGCCGTTGGACGAGCGAACTACAGGCTGGGTATATATTTCAATCCATCCTTCACTAATCGCCCGATCAAGGTTATTTATCAAATATTCGGTTTTGCCCTCCGGTAAAATGGCAGTACTCATAGTTACAAATCCTCTGATCATTGCATGAAAATATCAGGTCACAATAGTTAACCATCATAATTATTCTAGCACTATCAGAAATCTGGTTATCGTAATTTAGATAATTTTTATGAAGTATAATGTTTATTAAGATATGGGGCGGGATACAAAAAGGTTTGCAGAGAAACAGGACATTTTGATATGCTTAAGTATAGATGTGGTACAGGATCACTTGAAGTCTTCGGGGGACAAATGTATGAAGAAAAAACTTGGCTACATAGGTGTTATATGTCTGATAATGCTGGTACTCTGCGGCCTCCTATACATGGTAGAGGCAAGAGCCGGTGGCTCTTCCATAACCAGCATAGGCGATGCGCTGTGGTATATGGTAGTGACCCTTACCACTGTCGGATACGGAGATCTGTATCCTGTGACATTATGGGGCAAGATCATCGGTATTATATTCATACTGTCAAGCATGGGGCTGATGGGCTTTTTGCTGGCGACTATCATCAGTACCTTCAATTCCGACGGCATCAAACTTTGGAGGCTTAAAAGGCACAGAGATGAGAACTGGTATGTGTTTTCAGAGATAAATGAAAAAACGAGCTTTCTCATAAGTGACATTAAGAGCCATGGCAAAGGAATCTTCATATGCCTCGGGGAAATCAATGACTTCACTCCCTCAGGTGTACTGCCTATCGACTGTTCCTTCGAAAAGATCATCAGTTTAAAAGGTGATAAATCAAGGCTGCATCTCTTTTTTATGAGGGACTGTGACAATGATTATGAGAACTATTCAGAGTATTATGATCAGTGCAACAGATACCTTAGGGACAATATTTTACCCTTCCACTGCTACTGCCTCACGGAGTATGTTCCGGAGATAATTCCCGTTAATCTGGTATGCTTTAGCAAATATGAGAATATCAGCAGGCTCTACTGGAACGCCTATCCTTTGAGAGCTGATCTTGGACATGACGAAAGGATAGTGATCATCGGTGATGGAGAGTACAGCAGCAGTATCCTTGAGCATGCCCTGAAGAGAAATGTTTATAAGGTTACGCAGAGCGTTGAATATCATCTGTTCGGAGACTTTAATACCTTCAGGAAAGAGCACTACTACCTTGGCGATTATTTTTCCATCGATAAAAAGAGCGAAACGGTGGACAGCATAATCTATCATCAGGCCTCCTGGATGGAAGACAGAGAGACAATTGAAAATGCCGACAGAATCATTATCTGCGACTTCGATGAAAGCGTTAATCTCACTGTCCTTAGCAGGCTCCGCAAATATTATGCGATCAGAAATAAGGACCAGCAGTTCCATGTTCTGTATTCCAGAAAGATCAATGACTCCGGGGTGACCACCTTTGGCTCAATAGAGGATATCTATACAGAAGAGTTCGTCCTTAAGGAAAAAATGAGCCGTGTTGCCATCGGTATGCATGAGACCTACAGAAAGGATAACGCAGCAGCCCCTGACTGGAACTATCTGTCAGCCTTCAAGAGGCAGTCAAACCAGGAAGTTGCGGATCACATGCCTGTCAAGCTTGGAATTCTTAAGGCTGCGACGCCCGGGGAAGCCTATGCCGCTTACAAGGCGCTGACCGATGAGCAGAAGCTTACGCTGTGGCATCTGGAGCATGAGAGATGGACTCGTTTTCATATCGTTAATAACTGGCACTACGCCGCTGTGCGGAATGATTCAGCGAGAGAGCATAACCTGCTGGTTCCCTTTGACGATCTTCCTTACGAAGAACAGGCCAAGGATGCCTATTCCTGGGAACTTCTGTCGAAGATAGATAATTTATAAAATTGTTTTAATTGTACATAAAAAACAGTATAATTGTATCATGATAAATCGTAAACATGGTCTTGAGCGAACACGCGCATAAGCGCCCGGGGTGACCAATATGTCAGGAGGAAACGATCTTCATTATGATGCATTTATAAGCTACAGGCACAATGAGTTTGACAGCTTTGTGGCTGAAAATCTCCATAAAAAGCTGGAGAGCTTCAAACTCCCTAAGTCTGTGCTTCCTAAGGTAGCAAGCGGAAAGAAAAAGATAGAGCGGGTCTTTCGCGACGTGGACGAGCTTCCTCTTACGGACAATCTTTCCGACCCTATCAGCAAGGCGCTTCTTAACTCGGACTTTCTCATAACCATCTGTACGCCCAGATATCCTGAGTCCAGATGGTGTATGAAGGAGATCGAGGTCTTTTTGCAGACCCATCCAAGGGACCACATTCTGGTTGTGCTGGCTGAGGATGAGCCGGTCAATTCTTTTCCCGAGATTCTGTGTTATGAGGACATAGAGACTACAACAGAAAACGGCGAGACCATTATAACAAGGCGCGAACTGGAGCCGCTTGCGGCAGATACCAGGGGCGGCACCAAAAAAGAGGTCCTGAAGGCCATGGATATTGCAGTGATCAAGCTCTGCGCCGCAATGTTCGGGCTTAATTATGATGACCTTAAGCAAAGGCACAGAGAGCAGAGAATGCGAAGGCTGGCGACTATCTTTGGCAGTATCGGAGCGGCTGTCCTGGCATTTGCTATTTTTGCAACCGTAATGCTGATCAAGATCAGCGCTCAGAATGTGACCATTAACAAGCAGTACAGAGAGCTTCAGGACAGTTTTGCCTCATCCATGGCTGCAGCCTCGGGAAATCTTATGAAGGCCGGAAGGAGAAAGGATGCTGTCTATGCTGTCAGGAGCGTTCTTCCTGATGATGAAGAGGAAGGATATAACGCAGATGCGCTTAAGGCACTGTATGAATCCATGGATGTATACAAGATGTCAGGAGGTCATGAGCCTGTCTGCGCCTACGATGCGGGATCTATGCTGTACAACTTCTATGTATCAGGAGACGGCAAATATGTGCTGCTAAATGAGGACAAGGTCGCCTATGTGTGCGATGCGGAGACGGGAAGTGTTCTTCATACCATCGTAAGTGACAATGGCTGGATCCAGTCTGCATTCTGCGGTGAAGAAGGTGTGCTCTGGGGTAACGGTGAAAACTGTTATTACTATTCTTTTGAGACAAAAGAGAGTACCCCGGTGGAAGTCCCCGCAGATGCAAGCTTTTTCGTGGTTGATGATGGGACAATGGTGCTTATAGACAGTTTCGACAACATTCTCTACGCTGTGGGAGACGGTGGACAGATTCTTTTCAAATTCGACCACAGCGATGTTTTCGAAGAATTTGTAAGTATCCGGGAGGCATGGCTGTCAGGGAATGTGCTTACCTGCTGCTTTTCCGAAATGGAAGAGAACTACTTCCTGGTCAAGATAAATACAACAGATGGTAAAATGCTTGATCTGTATAAAGGGGAATCCTTCCGGGAGCCTGTGGTATACCTTGGAGATGATGTATTGTATGTTGCCGCCGGAAGATACGAGGGTGAACTTCTTAGCTGCGACATTACCTTAATGGATCCGGAATCCAAAAAGGAGAAGTGGAAGACAACCCTTGAAGACTTTGAGGTTATCTACGGTTTTTTCAGGATATCCGATAAATACCTGTATATATGCGGCAAGACGGAAGTGGCAATTCTTGAACCAAAAACAGGCGAGCTTGTTAAGAGATACTATGCACCGGGGAACATTTTCGAAGCCTGGATAGAAGATGGTCAACTGTATTATCTGACCGGTGGAAGCAAAGTCTTTAGCTGCAGCGAGTACAATCAGGCAGATGCAACCGAGGTGTTCTTTAAGACGGTTCCCAGTCTGGCAGTCAGCGACGCATCTTACAAGAACGGTGATCTCTATTGTGTTTTCAATAGCGAGAGCTATGTGACCCGTTATTCAGATAAGACAAGTACTCTGGCAGCGCGCTATGACGGTGATTTTGATACGGAGATGATGCAGTCCTATCTTCCGGAGGAGGTCTTCACAGACAGCGAGAAATTTGATGTAAATCAGAGACTTGTTGATTTTATTTATTACTCTGAGGACAAAAAGTATATTATGACGGCTCTTAGTAACCACACAGCCTGCATTTACGATGCTGAAACGGGAGAAAAAGTCAGCTCCTTTGCCACTTCCGAGGATAACTTCTATTCATTTGGGCTTAGTGATCTTACCGGAAGCTACGTACTAAGAGGAGAGAAGATATATATTTTTGACAAGGACATGCGCATAGTATGTGAGATAGGTTCTGTGTTCGGTGAAACAAACGAAGGGATTATAGTATACGACAACGAGGGTGAATATCTGCTTCCTTTTGTGGACTACAAGGGGATATGCAAAATGGCCGATGAGTACCTGGCGGATTATGCTCCGCCGGGGTCCATCAAGCAGAAATACGGACTTAAGTAACGGTGACCTTAAGATAAACGAGAGGTAAAAGAGTATGAGTAACGTGATAATTATTCTGATCGCAGCAGCAGTGTTTCTGACCCTTATCATATGGTTTACGGTTGATACTGAGCATGTAAAAAAATGGACAGGTATCTCCTTTCTGGTGGCCATCGCAGGAGGACTTGTCATCTATGGAAATATAGATGCTTCCCAGTTTAGTGAGCTGCCCCCAATTGCGGTTCTGAGGACCGTTGTTCATGTCAGCAGGATGTTTGGAAATGCCGGTGACAGCGCCCATGACTCCTTTGTAAAGGTGGTGGGGCAGAACATTTTCACATCATGCTTTTACTGGATCGTGCACTTTTTTGCCTATTATTCGGTAATAAGCGCTTTAATTCTGGTTATAGGTAAAGACATACTTAAGAGCTTTCGTACCTGGCTTCTTAGATTCAGGGATATAGAGATCATCTATGGGATTGATGATAATACTTTAAGGCTTGGCGAGGCGCTGTGCAAGGAAGGACGTGTCGCACTGGTATTTGTGGGCGGCGGAAGTGTCCCCGACAGTTATCTGAACCGTACCGGAGCACTTGTCTACTCGGATCCTGATGCTATGCAGCCAAGCGATAAGTTCATAAAAAGGCTGGCTCTCAAAGACGGCAAAAGAAGGATAAGAGTCAGCGTCCTATCCGGGGATTATGAAAAGAATTATTCCTACGCCCATAAGATGATGAACTGCCTTAAGAGAGCAAATATCCAGCCTGAAAACACTGAGCTTGTGATGTTTGCAAGAGCCTCAAGTATCGGAAATGAGCTGCTGGCACTGGGAACAGACTACGGGTATGGTAAGGTCAAGGCTTTTGAGCAGACAGAACTCACCGCCAGGCTCCTGACGTGGAAGTATCCAATTGCTGATGTGATGAGCTTTGACGACAAGGGGAGAGCTACGAAGGACATTGATGTTCTTATGGTGGGCTTTGGTGGCATCGGTCAGGAGATCCTTCGCAAGTTAGTTCCGGTTGCGCAGTTCGAGGGAAGTTCTCTTCATGTTCATATTTTTGATTCCTGTTATGAAAAGGTAAACGGATTCTTTTCCTCAAGATATCCGGGACTTCTGGAAAACTATGATATTAAGTTTGAAGCAGCAGATGCAAGAAGCATAAGGTTTGCTGATTATGTTAAGGAAAAAGCCAATCGATTAAGTCTTATAACGGTGGAGGTGGGAAATGAGAGCCTTGGACAGGAGATTACCTACGGAATCATGGATATTCTCTCGGACAATGGAGCAACGCTACCCATTTATCAGTGTTATGACGACAAGATCATCCGCAATAAGAAGGGTGAGGACTGCGTAACCACCAGCGTTTTTGACAAGGAGATCATGTATGGCAGGAGCCTTGATGCTCTGGCCAAGGAAATAAATCATTATTACTGCAAAGAAGGAGACCCTGAGGAACAGTGGAAGAGCTGTGATTACTTCAGCCGCATGAGCTGCTGTGCCAGCGCGGATTATCTCTCAGGACTTATCAGACGTCTGGGCCTTGCTAAGACGCCTGCAGACAGTATCGGAGGTGAGCTTCTGGAGAATCTGGCAAGGTGCGAGCATCTTAGATGGATGGGCTTCCATTATGCAATCGGATATCAGCCGATGACCGATGATGAGCGCAGTGAGAGGGCAGAACTGTACAAGAAGGATCCTTCTATCAATCTTACCAAGGATGTAGTCAAACGGCGTCATGCCTGCCTTATCCCCTGGGATAAGATAGATGCCCTTTCCGAATTTGAGACGAATCTTACAGGCAAGAAGCATGATTACAAGCAGGTGGACAGAGATAACGTCAAGGCGGTATGCGGCATTATCAATAAGACTGAGGTAACTGAATAATATGATAAAGTAACGGGCTGCTTAAGATTTAAGCGGCCCGTAATTTTTTTGAAATAAATTTGTAAATAAGTGCGGTATTTCCTTGCGTGGCAGGCTGTTCGCGGTTATCATAATTGTATTGATCAACGGGCGCAAATTTGCGCGTAGCAAAAGAAAGGAAGGAGAAGGATGAAAAGAAGTTTTGTACGGGGAAGCAATGGCTTCAAGAGGGGGACAAAAGTTTTAACAGGCATAATGCTTGCTGCTATGCTGGCAGTTTCGCCGGTTTCTGCAGTTATGCCGCAGAGCGTGGGCACAATGACGGTCTACGCCGGAAGCAATGATTTTAGCTGGAGCACTTATTCCAAAAAGAGTGCATCCTGGTGGAAGAGCTCGGAGGCTACAGGCCTTGCGGATGAGATGATAAAGTATCAGCTCTCAGACGGGGGATGGCGCAAGGATATGAAGACCTCCACCAGCGGCTCCTGGAACAAATCCACCATCGACAACAATGCGACCTGGGGACAGATCCGTTTCCTGGCAAATGTCTATGCCGCAACCGGAACCTACAAGTATAGACAGTCCTGCGAGAAGGGTCTTACTCTTTTGTTCAATGGTCAGTATTCAAACGGCGGATGGCCGCAGGTATTTAATGATGCGGGAACCTATCATGCGCATATTACCTACAACGACAATGCCATGGTCAATGTTCTTAAGATCATGCAGGAAGTATCACAGAAATCCGGCGCTTTCTCATGGGTAGACAACAACTACCAGAGTAAGGCCGCTAACGCACTGGATAAGGGTGTTCAGTGTATCTTAAACACTCAGATAACAATTAACGGAACCCTGACAGCCTGGGGTCAGCAGCACAATGAGTATACACTTGCTCCTGATTCCGCCCGTGCCTATGAGCTTGCGTCTGTTTGTTCATCAGAGAGCGCAGCTATCGTAACCTTCCTTAGGGACCTTCCCAAGGAAAAGCAGAGTAATGCTGTAATTAAGAGTATCAATGCTGCAGTAAGATGGTTTGACGCAGTTAAGATTGAGAACAAGAAATGGGACTGGAATTCCAATAAGACAGACAAGGTTCTGACAACCTCCTATGGTTCAACCATCTGGGCAAGATTCTACGATCTTAACACAAATAAGCCCCTGTTCGCAGATCGCGACGGCAAGGCCTATGACGATGTTACCAAGATCAGTCAGGAGCGCAGAACAGGTTACTCCTGGTACGGCACCTGGTGTGCAGACAATCTTAAGAAGGGAACACTTCCTGAGAATTCAGGCAGCGGCAGCAGTACTTCGAACCCTTCAGATCGTCCCGGAACCAACCTCTATGTAGGTTACAGCAATAAGTCAGGCAATTATTCAACGGTTCAGGCAGCTGTGGATGCAGCGGCCAAGCTTAATCCCAAGAGCGAGCAGCAGCGTGTATACATCCATATCGCTCCGGGAACCTACCGTCAGCAGGTTATTGTAAACACACCATACATCAGCTTTATCAACGATCAGCCTTCACAGGAAGTTAAGCTTACCTGGTACTACGGAATCGGATACAAGTACTACAGTATGGGCAGCAACGGCTACTACGATGCAAACAAAGCAAAGTCCAAGTCCGGTATGGGCGAAGCCACTCGTTGGGGCAGCACCGTTGGACTTAAGGGCAACGCAGATTATTTCCGTGCTGAGTATATTACCTTCGAGAATTCTTTTAACAAATATGTGACAGATGAAGAGATCGCAGACGGTGTAACTCCTTCAGGAAGTGAGTCCATCACCTTCCAGAGAAGAAAAGGCGTTGACGTTACCAGCAAGACAGCTACAGAGAGAGCAGCAGCCATCGCAGTTGAGGGCGATTACAGTGAGTTCTGTAACTGCACATTCCTCGGCAGTCAGGATACTCTTTTCACAAGAGGTAATTACGATTACTACCGTGATTGCCACGTTGTAGGTAACACAGACTATATCTTCGGACAGGGCATCGCAGTGTTCCAGAACTGTGAGCTGGAGTTCGCAGGTTATTCAGACAAGGCTGTGGGCGGATATATCACAGCAATGAAGAGCGACGGAAGATCTCTTTTCTATGACTGCAAAGTAACAGCAAACGGCAGCAAGAAGGTAGCATCAGGTTACTTTGGAAGACCTTGGGGAGACAAGGCGGATGTAGCATTTGTTAATACAGAGCTTGCCTATGAGAGCCTCATCACCTCAGCAGGCTGGACTTCCATGAGCGGCAATGCTCCTGAGAATGCTAACTTCAAGGAATACAACACAACAGCTGGTGGCAGAGCGGTTAATACCTCAGGAAGAGTCAGAAATACGGTTAAATATTCCGGAAACGGCCTTGATGTACTTACATATTTTGGCGGAAATGCACCTTATTACTACAACTACTCAGGCAGCAGCCAAAGCGGAACTACGCAGCCCGAGCCTCAGCCAGAGCCCGACCCTCAGACTTCAGAACCTGTAAATACAGGCAGCACAGGATATGTGGAAGATGGCTGGTACTACATCAAGGGCGTTCAGTCCCAGAAGTATCTTACAGTTAATGCTGACAACGCAAACGGCTGGAAGAGCGTAGTTATCAAGACCGGCACAGGCGTTGATGCTCAGAAGTGGTATCTGACAAATGTAGGTAACGGATATATTACACTTACCAACAAGCTTGGCAATGTAATGCTCGATGTTGCCAATGGCGAGGATACAGACGGCGCAGACATCGGCATTTATCAGGCTTATGGCGGAAATGCTCAGCAGTTCATCCTTAAGACAACAGATCAGAGCGGCGTATTCACCATCGGAACCAAGTGCTCATCTGCTGCCAAGACTCTTGATGTATACGCCAAGAAGACAGCAGACGGCACCAATGTATGCCAGTGGACCTACAACGGCAAGCCCAATCAGCAGTGGCAGTTCGAGAAGGTTGCAGAGCAGACTCAGGAGCCTACTCCTGTAGTGGTTGAGCCCGATCCCGAACCTGTAGTTGTAGAACCCGATCCTGAACCTGTAGTTGTAGATCCTGATCCTGTTGTGGAACCGGATCCTGAGCCTGTAGTAGAGCCAGAACCTGTGGTTACAGGCGGACTTGAACTCAGTTATAGTATCAACAGCTGGGGAAGCGGCTATCAGGCAAGCTTCAAGATCACCAACAACTCCGGCAGCACTGTAAACGGCTGGACTCTTAAGATCAACAAGAACCAGGTAAATCTTGATTCCTACTGGAACGTGGATGTTAAGACAAGCGGCAACTACTATGTGATCACACCACTTTCCTGGAATGCGACCATAGCAAACGGACAGAGCATAGAGTTTGGCGCTATCGGAACCGGACAGGTAAGAGATTCATTTGAATATACACTGGAATAAAGATTTGTTCTGAAAACACTTAGAACCGTGGCTTTTGCCACGGTTCTTTTTGGTAAATCAGATATTTTTTATTTAGCTCTGTTCTCTTGATTTGAAGAATTGGCGCAGGGACTTAAGCAGTTCAGACTGGGGGAGGGTCTTGAGAAGATACCCGTCGGGCTTAAGGGCCAGAACCTTCATTACGCTCTCTTTGTCGCCTTTTCCTGTGAGGAAGATGACGGGGACATCCTGGATAAAGGTCTCGCTTTTTATCATCTCAAGGACCTTGGGACCGGGAGTTACGGGCATCTCGTAGTCGAGAAGGATAAGGTCCGGTTTGTTTATGGCAAGGTAAGCGATGGCCTGCATTCCGGAATTGACGATGATAACTTTGTATTCTGACTCAAGCCAGCCCTTGGCAAGGGTCAAAAAAGTGGGATCGTCGTCCACCAGTAGGATAGTCTTCTGACGGGACAGGGCTTCGTTCGTGTAGAGAACCTCCAGCATGTTTCTGGCAATACTTTTGATATCAAGGGGCCTGTAATAGTGCTCCATGATAAGGTTTTCGGGTATGATCCTGGTGAGGACTCCGCGCTCGGAGATGTCGCCTATGGTGCACAGGATCTTATTTTTTTCAACGCACAGATCCTTGATATAAACAAGAGCGTCACTAATGTCCTCAAGGTAATTGCCCAGGTAAAAAAGAAATACCGATGGGTTTTCCTTGTATTGTTCCAGCTCATTCACTCTGGGAGCGCATTTTATTACATTTATTCCTGCATCTTTGAGGCCGCTGGAGAGAGCGTCCACCATGAAGGTGGAGCCCTGGCTTATAAGAAGTAATTGTTTATCCATAGCTTCTTCCTGTCTGATTATCAGAATTCATCGAGAGTTTCTTTTATCATATCCCAATCGGCATTTCTCATGGCGTCCTTGAGCTTTGCCAGAAGATCCTTTCGTTCATCGGGAATTCGATAACTACTTATACCATCCATTATAAATTTAATGCTGTCATAATCAAAGACCATAGCCAGCTCTTTCATAGAAGAGAAGGCTTCCCGGAGCTGCTCCGGGTCAATGGGAGGGAGACCTGAATCGTCTTCCGGCTCCTTTTGGAGCCCGGTAAGGCCGCTGCAGACTTCCTCATACATTTCAAGGAGCCGCAGGGTATCTCTGTTAATGGTCTCAAGATCGCCGTCGTCTCCGGCCTTTTCCAGGGACTTGGCCAGCTCGGAGAGCTCTTTTGCACCGATAATTCTGGCTGAGGATTTCAGAGCGTGGACCTTGATTGTGTAGTCAGGAATCGCGCCTGCATTGAAGAACTCTTCAATCAATCTCTTGTTATCAGGGGCAGCATCTGCAAAGGACTCAAGGGCGTCCAGATACATTTCTGCGGAGCCGCAGTTACTTAGGCCCTCCCTGCAGTCGATGCCGGGTGCCTGCTTAAGCCAATCGGGAAGAGGCTCATCAGGGGGCTCAGGGCTGTCGCAGGGAACATTATCCAGATGAACCTTCTCCTTGGGAAGATGGCGTATCATCAGGGTTTCCAGCTTGTCCGACATGATGGGCTTGCTCAGATAGTCAATAAAGCCCGCTTGTATGTACATTTCCCTTGCTCCCGAGATGGCGTTGGCGGTAAGGCTGATCACCGGGGTGTGAAGGTTTGGATTATCAGCCTCCTTCTGAAGTGCCGTAAGAGTCTCGATTCCATCCATCCCCGGCATTCTGTGATCAAGGAAGATCAGGTCATATTTCTTTTCCCGTGTCATCTCAAGGCATTGCCTGCCACTCAGAGCCTCGTCTATATGGACAAGAGTCTTCTTAAGAAGTCCCTTGAATACGGTTATATTGATGGAAGTATCATCTACAACCAGGATCTCAGCCTCCGGCGCCGTGAATTTCTCCTTGTAGGCTTCTTTGTTGAAAAGGGCCCGTGTGTAGGACTCCATGTATTCGCTGACGGGATCCCATTTCACAACTTTTTGATTGATAACAAAATAGAATTCGCTTCCTTCGCCGTACTTACTCTCAACATGGAGTTCGCTATCCATGAGATTAAGGAGTTTTTGTGTTATATTCAGACCAAGTCCGGTGCCTTCTATTGTTCTGTTTCTTTCCTCATCAACCCTTTGGAAGGAATTAAAGAGCTTTTCCATTTCATCTTCTCTGATGCCTATTCCCGTATCTTTGACTGAAACAAGGAAATCCACGGAATCGCTGTGGGTTTGCATACATGAAACAGTAAAGGTTATGGTGCCTTTTTCCGTGTATTTGAGCGCATTGGACAGAAGGTTGGAGATGCACTGCTTAATGCGGATCTCATCGCCGTTAACAATACTGGGCATGCTTCTATCCATGACCGGTACGAAAGAAAGGCCCTTTTGGGTAGCTTTGGGCATGATCATGTGTATGAGATCGTTAAGAACCGAGGAAAAATCATAGTCCACAGGGAGCACATCCATTTTGCCGGATTCTATCTTGGAGAAATCAAGGATGTCATTGATGATGCTGACAAGGGTGTTGCCGGCGCTGCGAATATCATGGGCATATCCCTGGATGACGGGATCGTCGCATTCGCGAAGTATCATTTCATCCATTCCAAGGACTGCGTTGATGGGAGTCCTGATCTCATGTGACATGTTGGAGAGGAATTCGCTCTTGGCGTTGTTGGCGGCTTTGGCAGCATCAACAGCTTCCTCCAGCTCTCCGGTCATGGCTTTTAGGAAGTGGGAAAGCCTTTCGGAGAGGGGGATTAAGTCATTATAGTGGTGAAGGGAGCTGGGCTCTAAGAGAGGAGAGGAGGTCTTGCCACCAAGGCCCTCTCTCATACCGACTGCCACAAGGGCAGAGTTGAGAATGCCGCCTTTTCCTTTGTGCATGTAAATCTCACCCATGCCAAGAATGATTCCGGGGCATTCACTTCGTCCTTCGCTGTAATAATCGATTTCCAGATGATCCTCATCCTGAAGGAAATTGAATCTGTTTCCGCAGATGATCAGGGAGAGTCTTTCTGCACCAAAAGAACGCATTCTTACAGAGGCCTTTTTGGTGGCATCAAGAAGTTCTCCTGCTTCAGCATAGGAGAATCTGACTTTTTCCTTGGTATCGATGTCTCCGGCGAGATACACTCCGCCCTCTTCATCGAAGGAGGAGGGGGTTCTGCCTATAAGGAGACCGTTCCGTTCTATAACAAGGGGGAATTCCCCTATATTGGCTACAAAATAGTCGTTGGGCTTAACGCCCAGATATTTGTTGTAAACATCGATGGGCTTCATTCCGTCCATGGACCTGATGACTGTGGTACCATCCTTTGTCCTGTTGGTGGCGCTCACATCCATGTATCTGCCTATGGGTTCCCAGCCAAATAGGTAATCCTCATAGACATACAGATCTTCTCCGGAATAGATAACGCCGCTGACACCGGGAGAGTGATCTTTTCCGCCAATGATGAAGGAATCATCACTTTTCATGGTTATGAAGTTGCGAACTTCACCTGCTTTGTTGCCTGCGGCAAGGGCTCCGAATACCGGCACTTCCTCAAGGCCTTCCGCCAGAATCGACAGGAATTTGCCGGCTCCTGCCTTCAGATAGGAAAAGTATATCTCGATTGCTTTGACATCCTTCATGGATTTAATCCGGGCATTAAGGTCCCTTGCATAGGAGAAGCAGTCTTCAAGAAAGTCGTCCTCCTCAAGCTGTATCTCTTTGTAAAAAAGATCTGCCTTTGAGCGGTCCATGGCGGTAAAGCTAATGACGATGGCGCTCTCCATGTCATGCAGATATGCCTGCTGTGTAACGGAAAAGCCGATAACTTTCATCTTGGGAAAGCTATCGTTTAGTAGATCAAGGATCTTGCCGACATCGGTTTCGGGAATGTTTCCTATATAGACTTCTATTACTCCGTCGGAATAATCCTTGCTGTTAAAAAACTCTATCAGCTCCGGGAGAGCTTTTTTTAGTCCTGACAGGTCAGGAACAATGGCATTTTTCTGGAACATAGAGTACCTTTCCGCCTGCTGCGCTGTTTCTTAGTAAATCCTTACCGGTATAGTCAGTGTTGTATCCGGGTTATCCTGCGAGGTTATGGTTACCGAAGCATCCCCGGGCATTTTGCCTGTGATCTTGCCCTGAGGGCTGACGGTGAGGACTGATTCGTTGCTTGATGAATACCATACCTTCTGGTTCACTGCTTTTACTCCGTGCTGAGAGGTGTAAACAATGGGCGAAAGAGTAAAGGATTTGCCCGCTTTAATATCAGGGGTGGGGCGCCTTAGTGATATGGAAGCAGCCTTGGCGGTAACGGTTATGGTTAAGGTCTTGGATACGTTCTTCTTCCTGGCGTTGGTGGCTACAGAGGTTGCCTTAACCTTGGCGGTTACTTTATTCTTTGGCGCAGCACCTGCGACAATGAGGCAGCTGTAATCCGATGTGGGAATAAGGCTTATGTACTGCGAGCCGGAGACAACTTCCCAGGTGACGCCGGTGACTGAAATTGTTTCCGGAGAGGTAAGTGCATAGAGAGTCTTTCTTCCGCCCTCCTGAATGGTGAGGGAGCTCGGGCTGAAGGAGAGGCTCTTAATGGCCACGTCCTTAACGGTTACTTTGCAGACATAGGTTTTTTCTTTTTGATTGTAGGGCTTAAATTTGGCCTGTACGACCACAGGTTTGATGGTTGGGGTCACTGCTGTCACAAGACCTGTGGAATCAACGGTCACATATTGGGAATCGGAGGTGTTTCTAAGGCTCCAGGTGATATTCTTGTCAAGAGTCGGGTAATCCTCGGAATCCTTGGTGGCAGCAACGAGGCTGGCGCTTAACCGGTACGTGGTACCGGGGGCAAGGGTTACGGAGGATTTGTTTAAGGACGCCTTTTTAAAGGGAATGTAGACGTAGATCTCTTCGCTTAGGCCGTAGACCTCGCTATTAGCGGCATTCGTAGCCTTTACATATACGGTTCCTTCCCTGGTTGCTGTAAGGACTCCGGTCTTGGGATTAATGGTTGCACCGCCGGTACCCAGCTCCTCATCAATGGACCAGATCAGGTATTTGCCGTAGCGGGACTTTTTGGAATTAACGCCGTCAATCTCGGCGATCATTCTGAGAGTCTTGCCTTTGGCCACGTAGCCTACGCTTTTTGGAGTGTAAATCTTGATGGAGCTGACCTTGTTGATGGCGTAGTCTGTCCACTGGGCATAGAGAGTTACAGTGCCGTTGTAGACGGAAGTCAGGTTCTTGACCAGAGCTCCCGCGGCAATCTGCGTTCCTTTGCCGTTTTTGTCCGTGTTCCAGCCGGAAAAGACCTTTTTGCCGTTTCGGAAGGCATTGGTCGGAAGCTGGAACGCTGTTCCGTAGTGCGCATTTGTGGCAGTCATGCTGCCCACTCCGCCGTTTCCATTGTAGTAGACGATGTATTTGTTGCCTGTCCACTGGGCATAGAGAGTCAGGTTAGTCTCATCGTCGGGAAGAGTGTATTTGATCGTACATCTGTCGGGGAAAGCGATTCCTGTACCGTCGGGTTCTGTGTTCCATTCCCTGAATTTGTAGCCGACCCGGCTATAGCTGTTAGGGGTAATGGTGATGGGAGTGTCATTGGTGAAAAGACTTTTTTTCATAGAACCTGAGCCGCCGTTGGGATCGTAGATGATGTAGCTTTCTGTGGGCTTAGCAGAGCAGACTACATCTATGGTAGCGGTGACGCCATCGCAGGTGGCGGTGATGGTAACAGTGCCTTCGGAAAGGGCGATGGCAGATCCGGTCTTTGGATCAATTGATAATACAGAAGGATTTGAACTGGCCCAGGTGAGGTCCTTAAGATTGCAGTCGGAAGGAGTTGGGACCGCAGTGTAGGTGGCGGAAGCACCTTCCTCTATTTCTGTGGGACCTTGGAGCTGTAGGGATATAAGACCGCTGTCGCCTACGTCGCGGGTAAATGCTTTGATACGAACGTTTTTGTTGTATTTTGCGCCGTAGTCTATCCACTGACTGTTTTCCACTACGTAGCTCTGTCCACTTCGGGCTGATACGTTGGATACCAGAGCACCGGTGAGATTAGTTTCTGCCATGAAACGGGATATACCGTCCTCACGTGAAAGGGTGACTACCACAGAGAATTTATCTCCGGCGTTTAGCGGAATGGCTGTTTCCATAGGCACTCTGAGATAGCCGCCATAAACTGTTGTATCTCTAACCGAGGCCACTTTGGTTCCTGCTGTAGGGTCGGTAATTACGGCGCCTTTGTCAAAGGTGTAGACATCAACGACATAATGGCAATCCGCATCTATTGTGCTGAAGGATATTGCCTCCAGGGATTCTTTGCCATTTGCTGTGAAGACATTTGCAGCTTGTGTGTACCTTGTTATCTCATTGAACATTCCGCCGTCATACTGATAGTTATTGTAGTCATAGCCTTTTCGGAAATCATAAGCAATACCAAGGTTATAGAGGGATTTGTCATAATAGGACATGTAGAAATAACCGTAAAAGCTCTGGTTATCTTCATAGCTTCCGGAGGTCCAGCTGTTTCTTATGATCCATGCTCCGTTATAGGGAGCCGGTGTATTGAAGTGATTTTTGTCAAAGTTGTCGTCCCATCCAACGATGGTTACGGCATGGTTTGTACCGGGAACCTGCGCATTATAACTGTTATAGGTGGAATTATAGTATTGAGTGTCTGCCTGAAAAATGATACCTACAGCGCCGCAGTCATAGACAAGTTTTTTGACGGCATAAATATCATATGGATGGTCTGTTATTCGCACGGTATAGAAGTTCTCCATATGTGCAGAATACTGGTAGGCAAGGTCGGACGGAAGGCCATTAGCATCCACGGTGGCTGCATCAGAGTAGGGAACATCGGTTTCGTCTACTGCGCCGGTCCAGGTTGCAAGGATATTTGATACACAATTGGGGTTGCCGCCTCTGTTAAGAAAGCTGCTAACTCCTGTGAAGTCGTTGGTGTCGCCTGAAGTTCCTCCAAGGGGATCCGGGACTGTATGATAGGTGAAGTATGCCAGGTGCAGCTCGGACAGATCCACATTGCTTAGATCATTGTAGGTTTTTAGCAGGCTTATCTCTGCCATCGAGAGAAGGGAATGAGCCCAGCAAGTACCATAGTAGCCCTGATTACGAAGAGGAGGGAGTTTGGGCGTAGTATATGTTGGAAGTGATACATACAGATTATTATGAGTCAGTGAGCTGAAGCTGTTACCGCTGACATCATATTCTATTTCTTCACTCAGATCGGGGTTACTATCCGGAATCAGGGAGTCGAATTCCGGGCCTGTTACAGTACCTGAAGGAGGCAGCTGGTTTTGCTCTTCGTCCTCGGTAAGATCAGTTTCTTCACTGAGATCAGATATATCGGCAAAAGAGGCATCGAAGGCTCCTTCATCGATTGTCAGCTCTTCCATGTCAGGTATCGAAATGGACTCAGATGATTGGTCATCCAAAGCTTCTACGGATGAATCATCCGATTCCGCATATATTTCAAGCTCTTCCGAAGATTCCTCTATAGCCGAGGGAAGCTTGTCGGCAGCATTGATAATACTTGTATTAGTAAGTACTAAAGCAAATGAAAGTAATAATGAAACCAGTTGTTTTTTCATGACATTCACTCCTTAGATTTCCAATCAAGCCTTACGTATATATATCGGCAGGAAAGGCGAGGGAGTTTATAGGAGAATGAATTTTATTCTTCTTCTAAATATAGTAAAATAAGGCAATGACTATAAACCATCACCGGAGACTTTATGGATAAAAAGAAAACCCTGATTCACTATACATTTTTCCTTCTCGCCGCAGCCCTATGCCTCATGCTGGCATCCCGCTCGTCCTTTCTCTATCCCCTGAACAACTGGGACGACGCCAACAGCTATTTTTCCGTAGGCAAGGGAATATTCAACGGCAAGATGCCCTACCGCGACATCTTCGATCAGAAGGGAATGTACCTGTACTTCTTCTATGGGCTGTGTTACCTGGTGTCACACACCACATTTATCGGCGTGTTCATTATGGAGATAATACTGGGAGCCCTGGATATTGCGGGGATGTACCGCATTGTAAGGCTCTATGCGGGTAAAGGGGTGTCCCTTGCGCTGGCGCCTGTCTCTTTTGCCATGATCGTGTGCTCACGGAGCTTCTGGTGGGGCGGAGCGGCAGAGGAGATATGCCTTCCCTTCTATATCTGGGGACTCTATATTGTCACTGATTATTTCAAGAATCATTACGAACAGGAGACAATGCCCTTTAGAAATGTTCTGATTGGCGGCGTCCTTGCGGGCATGGTTGCGAATATCAAATACACGGGCCTGGGATTTTTCTTTGCCTGGATGATGATGGTATTCTTTTCCTATGTGGCCAAAAAAGAAATTGTGAGAGGCATCAAGGCCTGTTTCGTCTTCCTCTTTGGAATGTTCATCCCCTTTGCGCCCTGGATCATTTACTTCGGAGTGCAGGGAGCGCTCTATGAGTGGTACTGGGGATACGTATACATCAACGTATTCCTCTACAGCAAATTTGATGATTACGGCCCGACCTTCTTCGAGAAGATCTACAATATGGCCAAGCTCCTCTACTGGCAGATTCGCAGCAACTGGCAGTACTATGTGCCGGGAATCGCAGGACTTATCTTCACGTTCTTTGGCAAGGGCAAAAAAGTCTTGGCAAGGCTCATCGCCCCTGTTTTGTTTGCCTTTACTTTCCTGGGAATCTTCGGGGGCGGAAGGGAAATTCCTTATTATGGCCTTCCCCTTTCGATGTTCGCTGTGTTTGGAGTAGCGGTGATTGCAGTTCTTCTTGATAAGCTGATCAATACCAATTCGGGTTCGGCCACGGTGGTGCTGGCTGTGCTGTGTACTGTTTTATCAGTGCTGTTTGTTTATGCGAACTCGATGAATATTCCATTTATGAAGACTAGCCGGGATGACTTTTTCCTGTACAGATTCAGGGACGAAGTGCTTCAGACTAAGGATCCGACGCTTCTCAACGTGGGTTGTCTCGATGCGGGACTCTATACATTGTGCGACATCGTTCCAACTTGTCGCTGGTTCCAGACTCAGACACTGGATATAGACGAGCCGGAGAACAATCCTTACATGGAGCAGGAGCGCTATGTCCGCGAGGGTCTCATCGATTATGTGCTTGTCAGGGACGACATCCCTAAGTCCATTGATGACCACTATGAACTCATAGATTCGGAGAGCTACGGCTGGTACGGATACGACTTTAATTATTTTCTTTTCAAAAAAGTCAGATAAAAATAATATTTTTGCTACTTTTTCCAAAAATATATGATACAATCAATGCTAATGTAAACAGATAGCCGGGGCAGATCACACAGGGTTTAACAAAAATAGTCACCGGCAGGGAGTGGAAAAAGTATGGGAAGTATTAAGAGTTTTTTGAAGAGGAAAGACATCGAGATTTCCTTGAAGCGTTACGGTATTGATGCACTTGGCGCTATGGCGCAGGGACTTTTTTGTTCCCTTCTTATCGGTACCATCATCAACACAATCGGCAGTCAGTTTCATATTCCGTTTCTGACTCAGACAGTAGCAACAATCGCAGGCACCGACTACACTGTAGGGGGACTTGCATCAGCAATGAGCGGACCGGCAATGGCTGTGGCCATCGGATTTGCCCTTAAGTGTCCGCCGCTTGTTCTTTTTTCAATGGTAACCGTTGGTTTTGCAGCCAATGCTCTCGGCGGAGCCGGCGGCCCTCTTGCAGTCCTCTTCGTAGCAATCCTTGCAGCTGAGTTCGGTAAGGCTGTTTCCAAGGAAACCAAGATTGATATCCTGGTAACTCCTCTTGTGACAGTTGGCGTGGGCGTATTCTTCTCATGGCTTATTGCACCGCCTCTTGGAAGAATCGCTATGAAGCTGGGTGAACTCATCATGTGGGCAACAGAGCTGCAGCCCTTCCTTATGGGTATCCTTGTTTCTGTTATCGTTGGAATGGCACTTACACTTCCGATTTCCTCAGCAGCTATCTGCGCAGCCCTTGGTCTTACAGGACTTGCAGGTGGAGCGGCAGTTGCCGGATGCTGTGCACAGATGGTGGGCTTTGCTGTTATCTCCTTTAAGGAGAACAAGTGGGGCGGCCTTGTTTCACAGGGTATCGGAACCTCAATGCTTCAGATGGGCAACATTGTTAAGAATCCAAGAGTCTGGATCGCACCTACGCTTGCTTCTGCTATCACAGGCCCCATCGCAACCTGCATCTTCAAGCTCAAGATGGACGGCGCCCCGGTTTCATCAGGAATGGGAACCTGCGGATTTGTAGGCCAGATCGGTGTTTACACCGGATGGGTTAACGACATCGCAGAGGGAACCAAGGCAGCAATCACAGCCTTTGACTGGATCGGACTTGTTCTGATCTCCTTCGTCCTTCCCGCTATTCTTTCACTTGCTATTCACGCAGTTGTTAAGAAGCTTGGCTGGGTCAAGGAAGGAGACCTTAAGCTTAACTGATATACTACGAAAGGTAATGACCGCTTATGACCATTACGGCTTTTTCTTTTGCATATGCTATAGCAGTATGCGCCTTGTTCTATATCCTCAGGGGCAGGGCCAGGAAAGTGGTTCTTACACTGGCCAGCGTAGGTTATGTCTTCGGACTTAACAGGGCTGCGGGTGTGAGCGTGCTTGTGGTGGCAATATGCGCCTGGGCAGCGGGGCTCCTCGTTGAGAAGACCGCAGCAGCTGGCAGAAAGAGATTGTCCCTTGGAATCACCTATGGCTTCATAACTGTAGCGGCCTTGAGCCTTCTTGTTCTTAAATATGTGCCGGCTTATTACGGACGCTTTGCAGAGGATTCGGAGCTGTTCAAAAAGCTGTTTATGCCGGTTGGTTATTCTTTTTATATCTTTCAGGTAATTAGCTATATTGCCGATATTAAGAGGGAGCACGTCAGGGCGGAGCACAATCCCCTTGACGTGATCCTGTATCTTTCTTTTTTCCCCAAGTTTGTCAGCGGACCCATTGAGAGGTGGCAGAACTTTTCCGCAGAACTTCGTAAGGCTGTGGATGCGCCCTTTAAGGATGCCATGAGATGGAAAAAGTCTCTGTACTACATCCTGTACGGATGCTTTATGAAGGTGGTTATAGCGGACAGGCTGGGAATCTATGTGGATAAGCTCTTCGACGGATATGCGCAGTACAGCGGAAGTCTTCTGTTTGTCGGAGCTATCGCTTATACAATTCAGATCTACTGCGACTTTGCAGGTTATTCCTATGTGGCCATGGGCCTTTCCAAAATGTTTAATATCGAGTTGATGGTGAACTTCGACCTTCCCTATTGCAGCAGCAATATCACCGAGTTCTGGAGAAGGTGGCATATTTCCCTCAGCAGTTGGTTCCTTGACTACATCTATATTCCCCTCGGCGGTAATCGCAAGGGTAATCTCAGAAAAGTGCTGAACACCATGATCGTATTCCTGGTCTGCGGAATGTGGCACGGCGCAGGATTCAACTTCATTGTATGGGGACTTCTCCACGGCATATATTCTGCTCTTGACCTGGAAACCAGAAAAAGAGGCTATAAGGCCATAAGGAGCGGTGCTCCCGGAAGGATCATTACTTTTTCAGAGGCAGCTTTTGCCTGGATATTCTTCAGAGCGTCCTCTTTTACAGGAGCACTTGGATACATAACTGCTATATGGAAAAACGGATTTCTCTCCGGCGAGCTGACTTCGCAGCTGGAGCTTCTTCAATTAAAAACTGTGGAGATATGCGTTATTGCAGTACTTGTACTTATCATCGCATTACTCGACAGATACGCCTATGCAAGGCAGACACATATGCCTGAGATCATATCAGAGCTGACGCAGGGCAGGAGATACATATGGTTCTATCTTCTTGCCACAGCAATATTTATTTTCGGAATCTACGGCCCGGCCCTGGAAACAAGGCTGATCTACATGGGCTTTTAACATATTTGACTCGGAAGGAAGAAGCGGATGAAAGGATCCTCAAAATATATAAAGTTCATAGCGTTGGTGCTGGCACTTGTAGTTACGTTCCTTTTTGCCGACAGACTCCTTAGCTTCAAGACCATACACGGAATCCGTCAGGCGAGGGATCTGTATGTTCAGCCAAGGGACACCATAGATGTGGCTTTTCTTGGCTCCAGCCATGTTCATTATGATATGAACACCGCATATCTGTGGGAGAATTTCGGAATCGCCTCCTACGATTACAGCGCAGCGGAGCAGCCTCTTTGGATAACCTATTATTATCTGCAGGAGCTGTGCAAGTACCAGTCGCCTGGGCTCGTGGTGCTGGATCTGTACTCGCCGGCGTCCTTCCATGATGAGTACCAGTATTACTATCTGACGGACAACCTTAACGGCGTCAGATTCTCCAAGACCAAGCTTGATATGATCATGGCTTCAGCGGAGCCTGACAGGATATGGGACTTTTTTCCCTCCTTTGTGACCTGGCACCTTCGCTACAAGGAGCTTAACAAATATGACCTTGAGTACCTCTTTATGTCCAAGAAAGAGCGGCAGGCCTTCAAAGGCTTCACGCCCCATTTCAGAAATACTTATTACGAAGTTCCCTATTATGATTTTGAGCATGTAACGGTTCTTCCGCCCAAGACCGAGGAGTATCTTCTTAAGATCATTGATTATTGCAAAGATAACGGTATTGAGCTGTATCTTGTGGTGAACCCTTACTACATAGATTCTCCGGAAGCTGGGTGTTACAACAGGATCAAGGAGATCGCGGCGGAGCAGGGAGTCAGATACGAGAACTTCAACCACTGGTATGACACCATGGGACTTGACTTCGCCACTGACTTAAACGATGCCTCCCATCTTAACTATGAGGGAAGCTGCAAGTATTCGGATTTCCTGGGACAGGTGATTAAGAGTCTCTATGATATTCCCGACAGAAGAGGGGATGAGCGCTATGAGTCCTGGGACAGACATGCGGAGTACATCCGGGGTCAGGTGGAGAGACAGGACAGCGAAGATGTAAATGAGAATAATTAAGGGGGCGTCAGATGGCAGGACAGATTACATTTCTTTTTATCGGAATGGGCATAGTGCTACTGGCGGCCCTTTTGTTTTGGATAATTAAGAGAAAAAGAAATAAGCCACTTCCCATGGATGAGATGGAGGGGCATGATTTTGAATATTACTGCGCAGACCTCTTGAAGGCCAACGGCTTTGTGGAGGCGGAGGTGACCAAGGGAAGCGGCGACTTCGGCGCAGACATCCTTGCGGAAAAAGACGGGATCACCTACGCCGTGCAGTGCAAGTGCTACGACAAGCCCATCGGCGTAAAAGCAGTCCAGGAGGTGTACGCAGGAAAAGACTTTTACGGCAGGATGGTGGGAGTTGTGATGACGAATCAGTATTTTACCCAGCCCGCGGTGGAGATGGCGACGAGATTGAATGTGATGCTGTGGGATAGGGGGTATTTGGATAGTATGGAGAAGGATAAATGAGAGTAACAATTTCGGACGATTTTGATTTATTAAAGATTGCCGACAGCGGCCAGTGTTTCCGCTTCAATGCCTGTGGCGAGGGTTACACTGTCATGGCGGGGGATAAGTATCTTTTTATAAAGCAGGTAGGGGAGAATGAGTACGACCTTAGTTGCGGTGAAGAAGAATATGAGAACTTCTGGAAGGAGTATTTTGACCTGGGGCTTAATTACAGTGAACTGCGGGGAAGAATAGATCCTGAGGAAGATCCCTATCTTTTTGCTGCTGCAGAGTATGGTAAAGGAATTAGAATACTCAAGCAGGATCCCTGGGAGATGCTGATCTCCTTTATTATTTCCCAGAGGAAGAACATTCCTGCAATTAAGGCTTCCATCGAGAAGCTCTGTGCCAAGGTGGGCCGTGAAGCAGGCAGAACTCCCGAAGGTGAAGTGCTGTACGCATTTCCCACAGCAGCGGAGATTGCAGCTCTTTCCATGGAGGATCTGACTGCCTGCAGTCTTGGCTACAGAGATAAATATGTTATGAAAGCCGCTCAGGATGTTGCCAGCGGCTATGTGAATCTGGACAGCTGGAAGAATCTTGATGACGCCGGACTGATGGAGAGACTGTTGGAGCTCTTTGGCGTGGGAGTTAAGGTTGCCAACTGCGAGATACTGTTTGGGTATCACAGACTTGATGCATTTCCCAGGGATGTGTGGATCAATAGGGTGCTGGAGCAGGAGTATGCGGATGGATTTAGGTTTGAGAAGTATAAGCCGTATAATGGGATAATGCAGCAGTATCTGTTCTTCTACTCCAGAACTACTATGTAAGGATGGCTTCCCTTATTCCCCATCAACTTGTACATATACAACTTCTCATAATTGTACACTTTTATCATTGCACATCTCCCCCTCCGGTCTTATGATTAAATGCGTGAGAGGGAGCGAATCGTGGCAAAATATCAGCAGGTTATTGATTGGATAAATCAGAATATAGACAACGGCAGCCTCAAGCCCGGGGACAGAATTCCCTCGGAGAATGAGCTGTGTGAGCAGTTTGGACTTAGCCGCCAGACGGTAAGACATGCCATTTCACAGCTTTCCAAGGAAGGCCTTCTTGAGAGCATGAGAGGAAGCGGCACTTATGTTGCGGATCTTCATGCGGGCGAGGGTGAGAGAACCGTGGTGGCTGTTGTTACAACTTATGTGGACGATTACATTTTTCCCAGCACCATCAGAGGAATCGAGAATACTCTAAGTCAGAAGGGCTACTCCATGCAGCTGTCGTTTACCAACAACACTGCCACCAAGGAGCGTCAGATCCTCTCTGATCTCTCGGGGCGAACGGATATAGCCGGAGTCATCATGGAACCGGTTAAGAGCGCTCTTCCCAATCCTAACCTGGATCTGTACAAGAAGCTGACGGACAGAGGAGTTAAGCTTCTTTTCATAAACACTTTTTACCCGGAACTTGATATTCCCCACGTCTCAATAGACGACGAGGAATGCGCCTACAGAGCGGTGAAGGCTCTAATCGAGGCGGGACATAAGAATATAGGATGCGTTCTCAAGCTGGACGATGGCCAGGGAAGAGAGAGATACCGCGGGTATCTCAAGGCTATGACTGAGTACGGGCTCTCTTTTACCTATGACCATGTGAACTGGATTGACACCATAGACATCAAGGATGGACCAAGAGCCCTTATGAGGGTTCAGGAGAGGCTCAGGGACTGTACGGCTGTTTTTTGCTACAATGATCAGGTGGCGGGGCTTCTGATGCAGGTACTGTCTGAGGCAGGACTACAGCTACCGGAGGACATGTCGGTGGTTGGCATGGATGATTCGGATCTTGCCAAGACCGGTACCGTGGGAGTTCCGATATCTTCAATTCCACATCCCAAGGAGCTTCTTGGGGAGAAGGCAGCGCAGAACATGATACGTCTTATTCACGGCGGCAACGCATACTTTAATGCCACCTACGAATTTGCCGAGGACGTGATAATCAGGGAATCAATCAGCAGACGTTAATGATAAACAAACGGAGGAAAAAAGAATGGGAGACGTAAAAACACTAATTGCACAGGGAAAGACATTTCTCGGAATCGAGTTCGGTTCCACAAGAATCAAGGCAGTACTTACAGATGAGAAGTACACACCTATCGCTTCCGGCTCACATGGCTGGGAGAACAGACTTCAGGACGGAATCTGGACCTACACTCTGGAGGACATCTGGACAGGTCTTCAGGACTGCTACAAGAAGCTGGCAGAGGATGTTGAGAAGCAGTATGGGGAAAAGCTTACAACTGTAGGCGCTATGGGCTTCTCAGCTATGATGCATGGCTACATGGCTTTTGACAAGGAGGGAGAGCTTCTTGTTCCCTTCAGAACCTGGAGAAACACCATTACAGAAGAGGCTTCAGACAAGTTAACCGAACTCTTTGGCTATCACATCCCTCAGAGATGGAGCATTGCTCACCTCTATCAGGCAATCCTTAATAAGGAAGAGCATATCTCCAAGGTAGATTTCTTCACAACTCTTGCAGGTTACATTCACTGGCAGCTCACAGGGGAGAAGGTTCTGGGCGTAGGCGATGCTTCCGGAATGTTCCCTATTGATTCAGCAACCTGCGATTACAACGAGAAGATGCTTGATCAGTTCGACGAGCTTCTTGCAAAAGAGAATATCAGCTGGAAGATCAGAGAAGTACTTCCCAAGTCACTTCCCGCAGGTGAGAAGGCAGGTACTCTTACAGCAGAAGGCGCTAAGAAGCTTGATCCCACAGGAACACTTCAGGCAGGAATCCCTGTGTGTCCTCCCGAGGGAGATGCTGGCACAGGAATGGTTGCCACCAATTCAGTTGGCGTAAGAACAGGTAATATCTCAGCAGGAACTTCAGTATTTTCCATGGTTGTTCTTGAGCACAGCCTTTCCAAGGCATATCCTGAGCTTGACCTTGTAACAACACCAAGCGGCGAGGAAGTTGCCATGGTTCACTGCAACAACTGCACATCTGATCTGAATGCCTGGGTTGGACTTTTCAGAGAATTCGCAGGTGCCATCGGACAGGATGTGGATGACGATACACTGTACGGAACACTTTATCGCAAAGCAATGGAAGGCGACGCAGATTGCGGCGGACTTCTTGCATATAACTATTTCTCAGGCGAGAGCATCACAGGCTTCAACGAGGGAAGACCTCTCTTTGTAAGAAGACCTGATGACAAGTTTAACCTTTCCAACTTCATGAGATGTCACCTTTACACAGCTCTCGGAGCGCTTAAGGCCGGTAACGACATCCTTATGAAGGAAGAGAACGTTAAGGCTGACTTCTTCTTTGGTCAGGGCGGCTTCTTTAAGGTAAGAGGCGTTGGTGACAGAGTAATGGCAGCAGCTCTCGACACACCTATCAAGCTCATGGAGACAGCAGGAGAGGGCGGCCCTTGGGGACAGGCAATCCTTGCAGGTTACATGTGCCAGAAGGCTGAGGGCGAGACCCTTGAGAACTACCTTAACAACAAGGTATTCGTAGGCGGCAAGGTTGAGACCTTTGAGCCTGTAGCTGAGGATGTTAAGGGATTCGATGAGTTTATGAAGGATTACAACGCAGGCCTGGCTGTAGAGAGAGCAGCAGTGGAGAACCTTAAGTAATTGCAGGGAGAGGTTCTTCGAATCCGGAGTATTGCTTGGTTCTGACGAGCGTAAACAAGAACAAAACTAAGCCAAATAGATACCTCGGCATATGAAATGCTTATATGGAAATATTTAATATGCATTAATCGTCAATTCTATAATACAAACTGGCAGAAATACATACGAAAGAATATGAAAAAAAGGCTTTCATATGTATGTGCAGGTGAAATTGCTTTAGATATCGGTAATTTTTCTGATCATAGGCATATTAAAACATTCTAACGGGCAGCGCTCATATGCTTTAGGCAAAAAAGAGAGATTTAGCATATCGTAATAAGGAGCATAACGATGTTAGAAGAATTAAAGAAAAAAGTATATGAAGCAAATATTCTGCTTCCCAAGTACGGTCTTGTTACCTTCACCTGGGGCAATGTAAGTGCCATCGACAGAGAGAGCGGCCTCTTCGTAATCAAGCCCAGCGGCGTTGACTACGAGACCATGACTCCCGATGACATGGTTGTTATGGACCTTAACGGCAAAAAGGTGGAGGGCAAGCTCAATCCATCCTCAGATACACCTACACACGTTGAGATCTACAAGGCTTTCAAGGAGGTGGGCGGCGTAGTTCACACCCACTCCTCCTATGCTACCAGCTGGGCCCAGGCAGGAAGAAGCATTCCCTGCTACGGAACAACCCACGCTGACTATTTCTATGGCGAGATCCCTTGTGTAAGATGTCTTACCAAGGACGAGATCGAGACAGCTTATGAGGAGAACACAGGACACCTCATCGTTAACGAGTTCAATCGCATGGGCAAAGATCCTGTGGCTGTTCCTGCAGTTCTTTGCAAGAACCACGGCGTATTCTCCTGGGGAAAAGATGCTCATGAGGCAGTTCACAACGCTGTTGTAACCGAGGAAGTTGCCAAGATGGCCTACAGATGCGAAGTTATCAATCCCAGAGTTCAGCCTGCACCTCAGGAGCTTCAGGACAAGCACTATTTCCGTAAGCACGGTGCTAATGCTTATTACGGTCAAAAGTAATCACTTAGCGAGGTATTTTCGAGCTTAGTGTACTACTTTGTTCTGGCGAGCGTAAGCGAGATCAGAACTACCATGTATACTTAGCGAGATTTTCAATGGCAACATAAGTAAAAACTTGAGCAATTTGTCTTATAGACGCATACATTTTCATGTGATAAATTGTAATTGCGTTTTGAGATTTGTTTAACAAAGTTTTCAATACAAAGGGGAAAGGAAGTATGGCTATGACCAATCTAGAATTAAAAAGAACAGCCAATGAAGTCCGCAAGGGCATTGTTACAGCGGTTCACGCAGCAGGCGCAGGACATCCGGGCGGATCTCTTTCTGCAGCAGATATTTTCACCTATCTTTATTTTGAAGAAATGAATATCGATCCTCAGGATCCTAAGAACCCTGATCGTGATCGTTTCGTACTCTCCAAGGGACACACAGCTCCCGGCCTTTACTCAGTAATGGCACAGAGAGGATACTTCCCTGTTGAGGAGCTTACCACACTTCGTAAGCTTGGCTCCAGACTTCAGGGACATCCCAGTATGCAGTATCTTCCCGGTCTTGATATGAGCAGCGGCTCTCTCGGACAGGGAATCTCAGTTGCCTGCGGTATGGCTCTTTCAGCCAAGCTTGACGGCAAGGATTACAGAACTTACACACTTCTCGGCGACGGTGAGATCGAAGAGGGACAGGTTTGGGAGGCAGCTATGTTCGCAGGCTTCCGTAAGCTTGATAACCTCGTAGTTATCGTTGATAACAACGGTCTTCAGATTGACGGACCTGTTGATCAGGTTTGCTCACCTTATCCTATTGACAAGAAGTTTGAGGCATTCAACTTCCATGTTATAAATGTTGATGCCCATGATTTCGATGCATTAAGAGCTGCCTTCAAGGAGGCAAGAGAGACTAAGGGTCAGCCTACAGCCATTATCGCTCATTCACTTAAGGGCAAGGGCGTTTCCTTCATGGAAGGCCAGGTTTCATGGCATGGTGTAGCACCTAATGACGAAGAGTATGCTAAGGCTATGGACGATCTTAACAAGATCGGCGAGTCACTGGCTTGATAGGAGGTAGGACGATGAGTGAAGTTAAGAAAATTGCTACCAGAGACAGCTATGGTAAAGAACTTATAGAGCTTGCCAAGGTTAACGACAAGGTTGTAGTACTTGACGCAGACCTTGCAGCAGCAACAAGAACAGGTTGGTTTAAGAAGGAGTTTCCCGATCGCCACATCGACTGCGGTATCGCAGAGTGCAACATGATGGGCATCGCAGCAGGACTTGCTACAACAGGTAAGATTCCTTTCGTCAGCACATTTGCTATGTTTGCTACAGGACGTGCTTTCGAGCAGGTTCGTAACTCCATCGGATACCCTCATCTCAACGTTAAGATCGGCGGAACACACGCAGGAATCACCGTTGGTGAGGACGGTGCCAGCCATCAGTGTAACGAGGATATCGCACTTATGCGCACTATCCCCGGAATGGTTGTTATGTGCCCTGCAGATGACATCGAGGCAAGAGCCTGCGTAAGAGCAGCAGCTGAGCACGAAGGCCCTGTTTACATCAGATTCGGCCGTGCAGCTTGCCCTGTTGTTAATGACAGACCTGATTACAAGTTTGAGATTGGAAAAGGTACTGTACTTAGAGAGGGTAAAGATGTTAGTATTATAGCTACAGGTATCGGTGTCGGAGCAGCCCTTGAGGCAGCTGAGAAGCTCTCAGCTGACGGCATCGAGGCAGAAGTAGTTAACATCTGCACAATCAAGCCTATCGACAGAGAGCTTGTTGTAGCAACAGCCAAGAAGACCGGCAAGGTTGTTACAGTTGAGGAGCACTCAGTTATCGGTGGTCTCGGAAGTGCAGTAAGTGATGTTCTCGCAGAAGAGTGCCCTACACTTGTTAAGAAGATCGGTATGCAGGATAAGTTCGGTGAGTCCGGATCTGCAGCAGCTCTTGTTAAGAAGTACGGTCTCGACGGAGACGGTGTTTATACATCAGTAAAGGAATTTTTGAAATAATGATGAATATTTTAAGTCCCTCAATTTTGGCTGCCGATGTTGCTAACCTCGGTGAGCAGATCACAGCAGCTGACAAGGCGGGAGCTCAGTATATTCATATCGATGTTATGGATGGCACATTTGTGCCATCCATTTCCTATGGTATGAATGTTGTTCAGGGGCTTCGCAAAGTAACAGACAAGGTATTTGACGTGCACCTTATGATCACGGAGCCCATCAGATACATTGAGGAGTTCGCCAAGGCAGGCTCCGACATTATCACCTTCCATTTAGAGGCCGCCTCTGATGTACAGGCAGTTATCGACAAGATCCACAGCCTGGGCAAAAAGGCAGGAATCTCCATCAAGCCCGCAACTCCTGTTTCCGAGCTTCTTCCCTATCTTGATAAGGTAGAGATGATCCTTGTTATGACAGTGGAACCCGGCTTTGGCGGACAGGCTTTCATGCCTCACTGTGGTGAGAAGGTTAAGGAGCTTCGCGGTATACTTAACGAGCGAGGTCTTTCCACCGACATAGAAGTTGATGGTGGTATTTATCTTAGCAACCTCAAGGAAGTTCTTGATGACGGAGCCAACGTAATTGTTTCCGGCTCCGGTATATTCAAGGGCGATGTTACAGAGATTGTTTCTGAATATCTCAAGATAATGGCATAAAAAGAGGTCCCCTAGGGGACCTTTTTTAAGTTATTCATATGCATTTGTCGCATGAGCATTCCTTGGTGTTATTTTCTGTATAAGCATTTTCGTTGTCGACGTAAATATGCTTTGCGGGATAGTACTGAGGTTTCTTTTTTCTGTGTCTGAAGATCATTCCCTTCCAGATCTTGTAGAAGATGATTGCTTCAACAAACAGAACGATAAATCCAACTGCCAGGGCCATGAATACCATAATAACTTCGCCGATGCCATCGATAAAATTGAGCCAGAGCTGCTTGATGCCAAGTCCCAGTCTTGCAATGAAGGGGCGGCGGGTGCTATAGCTTATGTTGACCCTAAGGCTGGCATATTTCAGTGTGCGATCAAGCTCTTTCTGAGTGATGACATTGCTGTTGTAGGAGCTCTGGTCGTAGGAATCGACAATCTGATAACCCTGATAGTTAGTTATCTTCTGAGAATAAGTGGTTACAATGAAATGGTTGTCTTTGCAAAAATTCTCAAGACTGTCTGTAATAACGGGAATCTTGTCGTTGGGAATCTCAACGGTAAAAGACAAAGTACCTGTGGCAGTATATTCTTTTTCTGAGTCTGAAATATAGTCATCGGCGGGATCGATCACATATCCATTGTACTTGTTATCAACATTTTCAATGAAGCCGCCGTTTTCATTAACGAGCTTTTGTACAGATTCGTAATAGTCAAGCATGTCCTGCTTGGTCTTAGTCGTGTTTCCATTTGCTGCAAAATTATAGGAATAATCTGCGAAGTCACCTGAGATGGTGGTGGATGAATAATCGCCGCCTGTTGATTTGGAAGCGGATTCGCTTACGACGAAGAAACTATCCGATGATCCGGGCGCGACGCTTACGGATTCGGATTCCATAGCCGGGGCTTCATGATATGAATCGCCGCAGCCGGTGAGTAATGCCAGAGTAAGAAGCGGTATCAGCAACAGTTTTCTTTTTTTCATACAGTCCTCCTTGCGACGGCTGTGACGTCAGACCGTCAATACATCTACATATGATTTAAAAGTATAGCAATCGCCAAGGATGCGATGTAGCCTTTATTCGGCAAAATGAGCTGCGGCAAATGGCGAAAAAGAGGAATTAAGACGAAGAGTCATTTAAATATTCGCAATATTCTGACATTTTTTACAAGATTTTAATATATTTGTAATATTTCTGTAGCTATTATTGTGGATAAGGAGGTGTTTTGTATGAGAAGAAAAATTATGTCACTTGTATTGGGAACTGTTTTGGCATTGGGAACTCTTATTGGGGGAGCTGTCAATGCATCTGCCGCGAGTGCTTGGGGTGGCACACACGACGGAATGGCGCTGGATTATCACGACAGCAGCAAATTTGACATGGCAACCTGGAGCAACGGAGGAATGTTCAATTGCACATTTTCACCGAACAACATTGCATTCAGGAATGGTCAGATGGCAATCACCATCGACCGGAACTGGCAGGGTTACACAGCAGGCGAGTACCGCACCAAGAATTATTACGGCTACGGACTGTTCCAGGTTAACATGAAGCCTATCAAGAATCCCGGCGTTGTTTCATCCTTTTTTACCTACACAGGTCCAAGTGATGGGACAAAATGGGACGAGATCGATATCGAGTTCCTGGGAAAAGACACTACGAAGGTGCAGTTCAACTACTATACCAACGGACAGGGCAACCACGAGTACCTGTACAATCTTGGGTTTGATGCTTCCCAGAGTTTCCACACTTATGGATTTGACTGGAGACAGGGCAGCATAACCTGGTACGTTGACGGTAAGGCCGTTTATACGGCAACAAGGGATATTCCCACCACACCGGGCAAGATAATGATGAATGCCTGGAATGGAACCGGTGTTGATGACTGGCTTGAGGCTTACAACGGAAGAACCGGGATAACGGCTTATTATGACTGGGCATCCTATGATGCAAGTACAGGCGGTGGCAGCAATTCCGGAAATAAGAATTCCGGAAATAATAACTCCGGAAATAATAACTCCGGCAACAATAACTCAGGTAACAATAATTCAGGTAATAACAATTCCGGAAACAACAATTCGGGAAATACCAATTCCGGAGCTATGTTCGATTCATCCAAGGCATACAAGATCGTGAACTTCGCAAGCTCTATGGCAATGGATGTTCAGGGCAACAGAAGAGACAACGGAACCAACGTACTTCAGTATTATTACAGAGGCAATGCCAACCAGAAATGGTATTTTGTAAAAGAGGGCAATTACTACATTATTAAGAATGCCTCCACGGGCAAGGCCCTGTCGGTGCAGGATTCAGCTTCCTGGGATGGAGCTAATGTATATCAGTGGGATTATTACGGCGACGATAGCCAGAAGTGGGAAATTTATGCTGCAGCCAATAATACCTACAAGATCATCAACCACAAGAGCGGCAAGTGCCTCAATATCGCATATGGCAGCAACAGTGCCAATGCGAACATCGAGCAGTACAAGGATGTATCATCCAACTACGAGCGCTGGTGGATCGATATCGCAAATTAATTATTAAGCCGAAAAACTATATGCGGGACAAAATCAGCAGCCCGTAGGAAGTATATGGCCGCCGAAGAAATGTCATCTTGTTAATCAGAAGGCGGCAATCAAGAAGAGCAAGATGTAGCGGACTTTCAGCAAAATGGCGGTGGATTCGTGGAGGAAATCAGAATATGATGTGAAAAGATAAGGTTTTTATAAAGGAATTAAAGATATGAGTGATAGGAGCAAGAGGTGGATTCTTTCAGGGCTGCTGGCGGCGATGTTGATGGTGGGGATGCTGGGATGCGTCACCGGGAATGAGGCAGGCAGCAGTCAGGAACCGGATACTTCAGTAGGAGAAGCCGGTGTTGAGGAAGCCAGGGTGGATGAATCTGTAGCAGAGGAGAATGCATCAGAGGATACAGCATCAGAGGATACAACAGAGGGATCAGAGGTGGTGGAATCTACGCAGGAATCCAGTACAGAAGAATCCGGAGATAGCGCAAGTAAGGAAAGAGGGGAAGAGACTAAAATGGCAGAAGTAAAGAATGAAGAGAAGAATTTTCATGAGAATCCGATAGTAAGGAACATCTACACGGCAGATCCGGCGCCTATGGTGTATGGAGATACGCTTTATCTTTATACAACTCATGATGAGGATGAGCTGGTCAATGATTTTTACACCATGAAGGATTGGAGATGTTTTTCCACCAAGGATATGGTGAACTGGGAGGACCACGGCTGCATTTTTTCACTGGATGATATCGGCTGGGCGGATGACAGAGCCTGGGCGCCCCAGTGCATTGAGAGAAACGGCAAGTTCTATCTGTACTGTCCAGTGCACAAGAGAAACGGTGGAATGGCCATTGCAGTAGGTATTTCGGACAGCCCCGCAGGTCCTTTCAGGGATCTGGGACATCCGCTTGTTGATGAGGGTGATTGGAACGACATAGATCCCACTGTATTTATCGATGATGACGGGCGGGCTTATCTGTACTTCGGCAATCCTGAGCTTAGATATGTTCTTCTTAATGAAAACATGATCTCTTATGACAAAGAAGTGGGCATCGTTAAGGTTCCCATGACAGAGGAATCTTTTGCAAAAGGAAGTCATGACACAGGCACTTCCTATGGCGAGGGCCCTTGGTTCTACAAAAGGGACGGTCTCTACTATATGGTATATGCTGCCTTCGGCGAGGGCAAAAATATGGAGCACCTTGCTTATTCCACTTCGGAAGGCCCCACAGGCCCATGGGTTTATGGGGGAGTTCTAATGGATGAGAAGGATGGCGTATTTACTAACCATCCGGGAATCTGCGATTTCAAGGGACATTCCTATCTCTTTTACCACACAGGAGATCTGCCCGGAGGAAGCCTTTTCCACAGAAGTGTGTGCGTTGCTGAGTTTAACTACAATGAGGACGGCACAATTGATGTGATTCCCAAATGCAGCGGAGTCAGCAGAATAGATTGATGTAAAACCCATTAGAATTCACAGATTATTCATGAATGAGGCGGTTAATCCGCTTGTATATACGCTTACCGTGGTGCTAAAATATCGATATTTGAAGTATCATGGGAGGACGTAAGTATGGGAAAAGTGGTATCCAGAATAACACCAATATTATTATCCGCTTTTTTGGCGGCTGAGAGCGCAGTTTGTCTGCCTGAGCAGGTATATGCCTGTGAGGACGGGGCTGCGCTTTTTGAATGCGAAGATTTTGCAATAGATGAAACTGCTAAAGAGGAAGAAGCAGTAGAAATCGAAGAAGTACAATTAGAAGAAACTGAGACAGAAGAGACTGAGACAGAAGAGACTGAGACAGAAGAGACTGAATTCGAAGATGTTGAATTAGAGGAGTCAGAAACAGAAGAAGCCGACGATGAGACAGATTCAGAATTAACAGACGATGAAGACATTGACGATGCTGCTTTTCAGGGAGAGGTTACAACCAGGGATGAAGTGTTCCTGGAAGGAAAGTGTGGAGATAACCTTCAGTATCAGGTGATGAATCATTATACTACTGAGGTTAATGGCGGCCATGAGTTTACAAGCAAAAAAGTGATCATGAAGATCTCCGGCAGCGGCGAGATGTATGATTATTCTAAGGATAATCTTGCGCCATGGGCCAGTGAGTGGACGAATGTTTCTGAGATTACCTTTGAAGAGGGAATTACCAGCATCGGAGATTATGCCTTCTGTATGGCAATTCGCGGTCATGTGATACATAGTCCGGCAATTAAGCTGCCAAGTACTGTGAAGAGAGTAGGTAATCATGCATTTTATGGTACGGATCTTAGGTACGTGAAACTGCCTGAGGTTATGGATAGTGTTGGGGACTGTGCTTTTGCCAACTGCTCTCTTAGCACATATGCAAACAATGAAGTCGTTTTTCCCAAGACTATAAGATATATTGGAAAATATGCTTTTGCCGGTGCGCCTTTCAAGAATGGTATAGAGTTTAATGGAACAGAAGTAATTGATGATTCAGCTTTTTCCGGATGTAAGATTTCCGGGATTACATTTTCTGATTCTTTGAAGAAGATCGGAAGTGAGGCTTTTAAGGATGTTAAGTTAAGTCAGGCAGAGCTGACATTTCCGGTTGGATTGGAATACATAGGAGACAGGGCTTTTTACAATGCGAAGGCTTATAAAGTGGCCTTTAGAGGAGATGTTCCTGAGACATTGGGTAAGGATGTGTTTTTACACTTTGGTGCAGGCCCCACAGGCAGGGAACTTGTAATACGCTATCCTGTTGAATACCACAAGTGGGAGGAAGTTGTAAACGGTGATTATACCGAATGGACAGGAAGGGAAGTACAGTTTGAGGCTTATAAGAGCATTTTGAAGGCGCATTTCCATGACCCCTACGGAAATGTTATTGAGCAGATATACACAACTGAGAGCGTGCTTGTTGCTCCTGAGCTTGTGCTCAAAGAGGGAGACAAGCTGTATGGCTGGTACTCAGATGCTTATAATCAGTGCGTAGAAACCAGATGGAACTTTGAAACAGAGATTAAGGATGATGTCGATCTGTATGCAAGACTTGAGACAGCTGACTGCAGAGTTATGTTTGATACCGGATGTGACGCTGTCGTTCCCTATCAGATCATTCCCGGCGGCAAAACAGCTGTAATGCCGGCAAGTCCTAAGTGTGATGGCAAAATCTTCGTGCGTTGGGAGGACAAAAACGCTCCCGGCAAGGAGTTTGACTTCAGGACACCGTTATATGAAGATACAACACTTGTCGCTGTCTGGAGAGAGCCCGGAGTTGTGACCTGTTATGGCTATAAGTCCAGCGTTGAGTTTACCGGTTTTCCCGTCACATTCCCGGATCTTAAGGTGTTTTTGGACGAAGAAGAGCTCGCTTACGGAAGAGATTATACTGTGGACAATCATAACATTATAAATGCCGGACTTCATTCTTTTGCGGTTAAGCTTCAGGGCGATTATTCAGGCACAATCGGCCAGCTGTATTTTATCAATCGGGCAGTGCTTTCTGACGATCCTGATAAGACCAATGTATATTTTGCAAAGACGTGTCCGGTTCTTAAATACAATGGTAAGGTTCAGAAACCCAAGCCTGTGCTTAAGCTTAAATCCAAAGATGGTGAATACACCTTGAAGGAAGGCAGGGATTACACGCTGACCTATCCGCATACCGATAAAAAGTACGATGAGTATGATCCGGATGCTTATGAGTATGATCCGGATGCTTTCAAGGCACCGGGAGATTATGATGTTGTGATTGAAGGTAAGGGCAATTTTGCCGGAACTATGACGTGTTCAGTGACCATAAGTAAGCTGAAGGACTTCAGCAAGTGCAGCGTAAAGGTCTTGGAGGACTGTACATATACAGGAGAAGCGGAAATTCCCAGGCTTCTTGTAAAATACGGTAAAAAAGTATTGAAATGTTATGTGGATGACGAGTTTTATGGATGGGAGGAAGGAGATTACTATTACGAGTTAGGCAACTGTATCAATACCGGTATAGGTACGCTATATTTGTACCCGGTTGATACAAACACCTATTGCGGTGTGAAGGTTGTCCACTACAATATTGTGGGCACATCAATCAAGGACGCAGAAATCTCCGGAGTGGAAGACCTGGCGTATACAGGACAGAGTCGAATCCAGAAGAATCTGACTGTATCTTATGACGGCAAGGTCCTTCAGGGGATGCCAAGATATGAATTTGAAGCCGGAATGGCTGATCCCGACTATCCGGAATATCCTGACTGTAAGTATACCTATGAGTATATCAATAACGTGAAGATAGGTACTGCCAAGCTGGTGATCAAGGGTGTAAACGGTTTTTCCGGAGAGGTGACGATTCCCTTTAAGATTACAAAACCTTACATTACAAAGCTCGATACTATTGATATTCAGGAAAATGTAAGATACAGCTATAAAGGCGCTGAGCCCGAGGTTAAGCTTGTTGATGGCAGATATAGACTTGTTGAAGGAAAGGATTATTCCGTTAAGCTCTCAGGAAACAAGAAGCCGGGCACAGGCAAGATTGTGATCAAAGGAAAGGGTAATTATATCGGAACTATTACCGGGACCTTTGAAATAACTGCAAATGATCTTGGCAGCTCAGAAGTAACTGCTAAGGATATAGCTTTCAGAAAGAGCGCCTACATCAAACCGTCTGATCTGAGAATCATGGATGACCGCGGAAACAAGCTGAGGGTCGGCAAGGATATTGCCAAGGATATCACCTATAGCTATGCCAAGGATTGCGTAGTCATTCAGAAGGATGAAAAGGTCAAAAGAAATGCAGGTGACCCTGTTGATAAGAAGGATTGCCTTCAGTCAGGGACTGTTGTGAATTGCACCATTAAGGGCCTTTCCAATTACACCGGCGAGACTACTGTTACTTTCAGAATCATGGATAAACTCATAGATTACGCCAAGGTAACCATTAAGGATCAAGCTTATACTTCAATAGCAGTGGTTCCTGACAAAAAGAGTATAAGAGTAACGCTTGGTAAAACAGTACTTGACGATGATGACTATGAAATTGTTGGATGCACTAATAATGTTAGAGCAGGAAAAGCTACAATAACCCTCAAAGGCAAGGGCAATTACGGCGGAACTGTGACTGCTGCATTTAACATAACGCCAATGAAGACAAGACGTTACTAGAGTTTCCATTGACGAAATTTAGATGGTAAACTATAATAAAGTGCTCATGTGGGGAGGAGACTCTTCGCATGAGCATTTATTTTACTTTACTAAAGTGACAGGCACTATGGCAGGCTAAAGTGACAGGCACTGTTAAGAGGTACAGGAATGAGAATAATTTTTACATCTGATACACACGGACATTTGTTTCCGATAAATTATGCGAAGGACAAGGCTGAGAAATCGGGGCTATTTTGCCTGGCGTCGCAGATAGAGAAGGACGGCAATACGCTGGTGCTTGATGGAGGAGATTCCCTGCAGGGAACGCCGCTTCTGTCATATTATCTTGAGCACAAGGATGAGTATGACTTCAATCCGATGGCTGAGGGATTTAATGCCATGGGGCTGGATTACTATACTCTGGGCAATCATGACTTCAACTTCGGATACGAAGCAATTGCTGATTATGCCAAGTATATGAAGGCTCAGCTTATCAGCTGCAACGTGACAGACCTTGGGGGAGAGCTGGATATCAAAAAGAATGTGATCCACACCCTGGAAGATGGAACAAGAGTAGGTATAACCGCTGCAGTTACAGGATTTGTCAATGTTTGGGAGGCAAAAGAGCACCTTGAGAAGATCACTGTTTCCGAGCCTCTTCCTGCGATAAAAGAGCAGTATGAGTACCTTAAGGATAAATGCGACATCACAGTCTGCATCTATCATGGAGGCTTTGAGGAGGACTTACAGACAGGAAGACTTCTGTCTCAGACCGCTGAGAATCAGGCCTGCAGGATCATGAGAGAGATGGGATTTGACATTCTGCTCACCGGTCATCAGCATATTCCGGTTGAGGGCGTTACCATAGAGGGGACCTATGGCGTTCAGCCTCCGTCAAATGCGCTTAAATACTGCTATCTTGAGGCAAAAACTCCTGTGAATAAGGCTGAGGGCCTTGGCGTGACATCAAGTCTTGTTTCTGTAAAAGAGCCTGATGAGAGATATGAAGAGCTGGCAAAAGAGCATTCTTTCATGAACGAACTTACCGATAAAGTCCAGACCTGGCTTGACGAGCCAATCGGAAGCCTCGCAGAGGCCATTGCTCCCGAGCCAAAGCTTGAGACAGCCCTTAGCGGCAGCAAGGTTGCATCCATTTTTAACCAGGTTCAGCTGGAAAAAACAGGAGCAGACTTCTCCTGCACTTCTTTGGCCAACGATCCTCTTGGACTTAAGAAGGATATTACAGTAAGAGACGTGCTGGGAATCTACCAGTTTGCCAATACTATAGAAGTTAAGGAAGTTACCAAGGCAGTGCTGAAGCAGGCCCTTGAGAGAAGCGCAGAATACTTTGACTATAATGCTAAGACCGGCGAAGTTAAGGTTTCAAACATCTTCCTTCAGCCCAAGGTTGAGCATTATAACTACGATTATTACGCAGGCCTTGAGTACACCTTTGACCTTAGAAGACCTGTGGGAGACAGGGTTGTGACTCTTCGTAAAATAGACGGAACAGAGCTGTCAGATACCGAGACCTACACCCTCGTAACCAGCAACTACAGAGCCACAGGAACCGGCGGCTATCAGTGTATCGGAAATTGCAAGACCATCCGCAGCACAACAGACGAGATGCCGGATCTTCTCATCGACTTTATCCGCAGACACACCCCCGTACCCGAGATCCACAATAGCAAATTCACCTGTATCAGATAATATAGCATTTATACCGAGCCATGGCCTCAATCACAGCGGTCATGGCTTTTTTATTTCCCAATATCTTATCTTCCTAACAAAAAACAGCACAGGCTCGGGGTGGGAGGCGCACGAAAACAAGCTTTTTTACGGTGGTTATATGTTCCTAGCTGTATCATCAAAAGACTTCTTCTCCAGGGATAGAAGGTTTGACAATTTGTGCGAGGGAAGGCATACTATAGTAGAGTTTTTATCGATTTTTATATGAAGAAGGTCTTAAAATGTATAAGAGATTAGAGCGAAACGATCCCTGCTGGTGCGGCAGCGGCAAGAAGTACAAGAGCTGCCATGCTGCCTTTGACGACAAGCTCATCAGCTTCGAGCATCAGGGCATCAAGATCCCGGACAGAGGATTATTCAAAACCGAAAAGGATATTGAAGGCATCAAAAAGAGCGCCGTTATCAACATGGCTGTTCTTGATGAGGTCGGCGACAAGATCAGAGCCGGCATGTCGACTCAGCAGATAGACGACATAGTTAACGAGGTCACCAGGAAGATGGGGGGCACCCCAGCGGACTTAAATTATGAGGGCTTTCCCAAGAGTGTTTGCACCTCAATCAATGATGAAGTTTGCCATGGTATCCCTTCTGATGACATCATCCTGAAGGATGGCGATATTATTAACGTAGACTGTTCCACAATTCTCGACGGATATTTCTCAGATTCATCACGAATGTTCTGCATCGGTGATGTTTCTCCCGAGAAGAAGAGACTTGTCGATGTGACAAAAGAGTGCGTTGAAGTGGGTCTTAAGGCAGTTATTCCCTGGACTCCCATCGGAGATATGGGCTACGCTGTTCACCAGCACGCACTTAAAAACGGATATACAGTAGTCAGGGAAATCGGCGGCCACGGCTGCGGCAACGCTTTCCATGAGGAGCCTTTTGTAAGCTACGTCAGCAAAAAAGGCACAGGAATGCTGATGGTTCCCGGTATGGTATTCACCATCGAACCTATGGTAAATATGGGCAAGCAGGAGATCTTCATCGATGATGAGAACGACTGGACCGTATACACCCAGGATGGAATGCCTTCCGCACAGTGGGAAGTAGAGATCCTTGTCACCGAGACAGGCTACGAATTACTCTGCTGGTAAAAGTAATCACCTGGTGTACTACTTTGTTCCGGAAAACGCATTAGCGTTTTAGCGGAATTTCCATATGAAAAAAGTTAGGAAGGATATAAAAATGCAGAATAAAGGTAAATACTACATCACAACTGCCATCGCATATACCTCAGGTAAGCCTCATATAGGCAACAGCTATGAGATCGTGCTGGCAGATGCTATTGCAAGATATAAGAGAAAAGACGGCTACGATGTTCACTTCCAGACAGGCTCAGATGAGCACGGACAGAAGATCGAGACAAGAGCTATCGAGGCCGGCTGCGCATCTCCCAAGGAATTCGTAGACCAGGTATCAGATACGATCAAGGGACTGTGGAACCTTATGGACACATCCTATGACAGATTCATCAGAACCACAGATGATGACCATGTTAAGCAGGTTCAGAAGATCTTCAAAAAGTTCTATGACCAGGGCGATATTTACAAGGGATCTTACAAGGGAATGTACTGTACAGAGTGCGAGGCTTTTTACACAGAGTCTCAGCTCGTTGACGGCAAGTGCCCTGAGTGCGGCGGCCCTGTTCATCCCGCTGAGGAGGAAGCTTACTTCTTCAAGATGAGCAAATATGCCGACAGGCTTATCGAGCACATCAACACTCATCCCGAGTTCATTCAGCCCGTTGCACGTAAGAACGAGATGATGAACAACTTCCTGCTTCCCGGACTTCAGGATCTGTGCGTATCCAGAACCTCCTTCAAGTGGGGAATTCCTGTTGATTTCGACGACAAGCACGTAGTTTACGTATGGCTTGATGCTCTCACCAACTACATAACCGGTATCGGCTATGATGCGGACGGTAACAGCACAGAGCAGTACAAGAAGTACTGGCCTGCAGACCTTCACCTTATCGGTAAGGATATTATCCGTTTCCATACTATTTACTGGCCTATCTTCCTTATGGCCCTCGGCGAGCCCCTTCCGAAGCAGGTATTCGGACATCCCTGGCTCCTTCAGGGCGGCGAGAAGATGAGTAAGTCCAAGGGCAACGTTATCTACGCAGATGATCTTGTTAGCCTCTTTGGCGTTGATCCCGTAAGATACTTCGTTCTTCACGAGATGCCTTTTGACAACGACGGTGTTATCACCTGGGAGCTGATGGTTGAGCGTTTCAATTCAGATCTTGCCAACACACTGGGCAACCTGGTTAACCGTACCATCGCAATGAGCAACAAGTATCTCGGAGGTGTTCTTGCTGACAAGGGCGTAGCTGAGGACGTTGATGCAGACCTTAAGGCAGTTGTAACCGGCTGTTATGACAAGGTTGAGAAAAAAATGGATGAGCTTCGCGTAGCCGATGCTCTCACAGAGATATTCACTCTTTTCAAGAGATGCAATAAGTATATCGACGAGACAGAGCCCTGGGTTCTTGGTAAGGACGAGGCAAAGAAGGACAGACTTTCTACAGTTCTGTACAACCTCGTAGAGTCAATCTCAATAGGTGCGGCTCTCCTTGATCCTTTTATGCCCGAGACTGCAGAGAAGATCAGACAGCAGCTCAATTCTCCCGAGAGAGACTTCGACAGCCTTGATAAGTTCGGTGTATATGCAAACGGAACCAAGGTTGTGGAGACACCCGAGATGCTTTTTGCCCGTAAGGACTTAAAGGACGTTCTTGAAAAGGCAGCAGAGATCACAAGAAAGCAGAAGGAAGACTTCGAGAAATCGCAGGCTATCGCAGCTGAGAACCTCTATAAGGCAGGACTTGGTCCCGCACCCGCTAAGGCAGAGGATAAGGCTGATGATGCGGCAGTTATCGATATTCCTGCCAAGGAAGAGATTGAGTATGACGATTTTGGCAAGATGCAGTTCCAGGTAGGTGAGATCATCGCCTGCGAGGCAGTTGAGAAGTCCAAGAAGCTTCTTTGCTCACAGGTTAAGATCGGAAGCCAGGTTAAGCAGATTGTTTCCGGAATCAGAAAATATTACACACCTGAGGAGATGGTTGGTAAGAAGGTAATGGTTCTTGTTAACCTTAAGCCCGCCAAGCTTGCAGGAGTTCTTTCTGAGGGAATGCTTCTGTGCGCTGAGGATGCTGAAGGCAACCTTGCCCTCATGACTCCCGAGAAGCCTATGCCATCAGGAGCTGAGATCTGCTGATAGTAATAAAAGATTTGTTTGTATAGCGCTCATTTAATTGTGGTATTATAAATATATAACCTAAAATTATATGTGGAGGGATTCCTGTTATGGTACGCAAAGAGGAAGTGACTTACAAATCAAGAGACAGACAGACCATGATCCATGCAATCAAGTGGATTCCTGAGGGACAGCCCATTGCTATTCTTCAGATCATTCACGGAATGCAGGAGTACATTGACCGCTATGATGAGTTCGCACGCTTTTTGGCTGAGAAGAACATCCTGGTTATGGGTAATGACCATCTGGGACACGGCGGTTCCATCGGCGAACACGGTACCAAAGGATATTTCTGTAAGGATGACGCCGCAACCGTTCTAGTGCGTGATGCTCACAGGCTTAAGAAGATGGTTCAGGAAGAGTATCCCGGAATTCCGGTATTTATCCTGGGACACAGCTTTGGCTCTTTTGTTGCCAGAGAGTACATAACAAGATACGGAACAGGTATCGCAGGTGCCATTATTCAGGGCACAGCTTTTGCACCCACCGGAACAGTTAAGTCAATGGGCAGTTTGTGCAGCTTCCTTAGCTTCTTCCTTGGAGAGAAGACCCGTTCAAATATGGTCAATAATATGGCTTTCAAGGGATATCTCAAGAAGATTCCAAATGCCAGAACCAAGCAGGACTGGCTTTCTCATAATGAGAAGAGCGTTGACAAGTACATTGCAGATCCGTTCTGTAACTTCGTATTTACTCTGAACGGATTCAAGACCATGGCGACACTCCTTACCAGAGTTCAGAATGTGGAGCTTATGGAGGATATTCCTAAAGAACTTCCTATCCTTATCACAGCAGGTAAAGAGGATCCTGTAGGTAACTACGGAGAGGGCCCTGAGAAGCTTTTATATATTTATAAAAATACCCTTCAGCTGAAAAATGTTGAGATCAAGATGTATGATGGTATGCGTCATGAGCTTCAGCAGGAAATCGGCAGAGAAAAAGTATTTGCCGATCAGTATGAGTGGATTAAGAAAGTAGCAGACAAAGTTGCAAAAGGTTGACACTTCAAAAATAATGGTAAGATTTGCTTACCATTCTGACTGGGACGGGGCTATGAAGCTTGCCTGGGATACCTTCGTAAGATTCGATGCCCCCGACTATTCTCAGGAAGGAATAGAGAATTTCCGCAAGTTTGTCACAGATGATACTTTAAGGAAAATGTTTCTGGCGGGTAACTACCAGCTCTTTGTGGCAATTGATGCGGATAAGTGTGTAGGTATGCTTTCCCTCAGAGAGAGAAAGCATATTTCTCTGTTATTTGTAGATGCGGATTACCATCATAACGGCGTGGCCAGTGCCCTTATACATTTTGCCGGATATTATGTGGCTAATGAAGAGGGCTTTGAACAGATGACTGTTAATGCTTCGCCTTATGCGGTGGGATTCTATCACCGCAAGGGCTTCTATGACCTGGGTGTGGAGACAGTGGCAGATGGCATCAGATTTACGCCGATGCAGCTGGATTTACATAGATACAAAAGGAAATAATTTTTAGAAAGTAAAAGGTTTTACGGTTTTATGGGTAAGTTATTTGATCTCGACAGCCCGCTTATGCGAGCACTCACAAGAATCGCGGATATCATGATTCTTAATCTACTGACAATTCTGTTCGCTCTTCCCCTTGTATTTGAACAGGTACTGATGCTGTATCCGGTATATGAGGCGCTTATGAATGCCACGGATATTATAGAGCTCAAGGCCTATACGGGAATGATCATTGCCGCCTGGCTTGGCGGAATCGTATGCTCTATACCGCTTGGCGCTGCCTGCACGGGAATGCACTACGTGCTTCTCAAGATGGTAAGAGATGAGGACAGCTATATTGTCAAATCCTTCTTCAAGTCATTTAAGGAAAACTTCAAGCAGGCCACTGTTCTTCAGGTAATCAAGTTTGGTATCGCCGGTATTTTGTTCCTTGATTTTCTCATTATGCTGGGAAATGGCACGATTTACGGTTATATTGTGCTTGCCTTTGCACTTATTCTGTATATGGCATCGCTGTATACCTTCCCGCTCTTGTCCAAGTTTGTAAATACAGTTCCGGGAACAATCAAGAACTCATTCCTTATGGCAGTACTTGCGCTGCCCAAGACAGTTCTTATGGCATTTGCAACAGCTATTCCGATTGTGGTTCTGTACTTCTTTGATCTTAGAGCTGTTCCTGTTATGATCCTTATCGGCATAGCAGGTCCTGCATATCTGGAGGCGCTTCTCTACAATAATACCTTCAAGCGTTTCGAGCCAAAGGAAGAAGAAATCTCCGAAGAGGAAGAACTTAATAGAGCAATCTCCAAAATTGATGAGGACAGCACGGTAGAGTAATCTACCGTGTTTTTTTGTGTGGATACCCGGACGGAACTTGCGGGAGGAAAGGCATCCCACAGAAGGATGGCAGAAATAGTCGCCCCTCGTTCGCTTAGATTGCATGGTCCGCTCATCAGGCCCCGTCTAATCTACGGCTCAAAAACTCCGCCCGGGATATGGTTAAAGTTTGTGACAGCTTCCGGAGCTTGGAACTTCCGGCGGTACAAGAACTGCACATTTTTCTATGTTTCCGCCGAAAGTTCCAAACTCCGGAAGCCGGCGAAGACTTAGAACATCGGAAGCACCGGGCGTCAGACAATGAGCCGTGGACAGATTACCCGTGACCTTCTGACCGGGCTCATGAATCTATGCGCTCTCTCAGAGGCGACTATTTCTGCCATCCTTCTGCGTGCTACCTTTCCTCCTCGCAAGTTGCTGACCCTCGATGCCACAAAAAATGGAGGAGTAATCAGCTTACTCTACCGGTAGCTTACGGGGGAGGCTTCAATCGCGAAAACAAAAAAGGACTGTAGTATTCAGAATGCAGGGTATGTTTGAATGGTGACTTGAATATATGCGGAGAGCATATTGGGTTATTTGTTAGTCTTAAGTTTGTATACAAGGAATATTGTATAGATTGTGGCTATGATCAATAGCGCAAGCCAGAGATAAAACCGGGAAGCTCCTAACCAGAGAATAAGGTCAATCTCAGCTTTGACACCTTCCCAGCCATAATATGTAACTGCATTATCACTGAAAAAACCTGCTATATTTACACCATCTCGGTAGGCATGAATCAGCTCAGTTACATAAACAACTCCCGGAATAAAAGCTATTATCCACAGAAAAACATCAATCCCAATAAGTACTTCTTTCTTCTCATTATCCATAACTTAAATTCCCCACTATGTTTTTTACTTTATTTTTTCGCGTTATTACCCCATTCTATTTCAAATATTCATCCAAATATACAACTCATAAGCCAGAAAACACTCGGCTATTTTCCTAAATCTGCAATTTATGTATCGGGGCAACTATTAAGTAACCTAAGCAAACGTGGATTGCAGCCTCCCAGACACTGTGCATATTTGCATTAGGTTTTGAATATATAGACCAACATTTGGAATTGATTTGAGTTACCATACACAGTCCCTTTCGATAGACTTGGCGGAGGCACAGTGGAGGGATAGAAATATTCGCCTGTGAGAGAGCGCTAAGATTCATGAGCCCTTGAAGATACCCTTCATAATCTGTCCACGGCTCATTGTCTGACGCCCGGCACCTGCGATGTTCACAGTCTTCGCCAGCTTTCGGGGCTTGGCTCTGCCGGGGAAAGCATACAAAATGTGCAGTTCTTGTACGACGCGATGATTATCAAGACGAGAGGACGAAGGAATGACGACTGTTCACGAATAGGCATGAGTAGGAGGCATTCCTTTGGCATCGAGTCTTAGATAATCACAAGGCGCACGAAAACAAGCATTTTGTATGCTTCCCCCGGAAGAACCAAGCCTTGGAAGCTGTCATAAACTTTAATCACTCACCGGGCGGAGTTTTGAGCCGTAGATTATGGAGAGTAGAAGCAAGGGCCATGCAATCTAAGCGAGCGAGGGGCGAATATTTCTATCACTCCACTGTGACTCTCTAAAATCCCCAAAAGGGACGTCCGGGAAACCAAAACTAACCAAATTGGAGATATTCAATATACAAATTGCACAGTGTTAAAAAAAATTATTCGGCATTATTTTGGAGAGGGGGAAAAAGGGCTTTTTTCTTTGGCAGAATTGCTAATGAAAAGTTAAATATTTGTGAAAATAGTGAATAGTAAATAAAAAACGTTGAAGATATACTTTTATTGTTGAATGGCAATTATGCTATGTAAATTTAGGAGGATTAAAAGGTATGGCAAGTTTATCACTTGAGCATGTTACTAAAGTTTATCCTAACGGTTTTGAGGCTGTTAAGGACTTCAACCTCAACATCGAGGATAAAGAGTTTATCATTTTCGTAGGACCTTCAGGATGTGGTAAGTCCACAACCCTTCGTATGATCGCAGGTCTTGAGGATATCTCTTCAGGTACTCTTAAGATTGGTGACAGAGTAGTTAATGACGTTGAGCCTAAGGACAGAGATATCGCGATGGTATTCCAGAACTACGCTCTGTATCCTCATATGACAGTATATGATAACATGGCTTTCGGACTTAAGCTTCGTAAAGTTCCTAAGGCTGAGATCGACAAGATGGTTAGAGAGGCAGCTAAGATCCTTGATCTTGAGAAGCTCCTTGATCGTAAGCCTAAGGCTCTTTCAGGTGGACAGAGACAGCGTGTTGCTATGGGACGTGCTATCGTTCGTAACCCTAAGGTATTCCTTATGGACGAGCCTCTTTCAAACCTTGATGCAAAGCTCCGTGTACAGATGAGAACTGAGATCGCTAAGCTTCACCAGAGACTTGGCACAACAATCATCTACGTTACACATGACCAGACAGAGGCTATGACTCTTGGTACAAGAATCGTAGTTATGAAGGACGGTGTTGTTCAGCAGGTTGACACACCTCAGAACCTCTATGACAAGCCGGGCAACCTCTTCGTTGCTGGATTCATGGGATCACCTCAGATGAACTTCCTTGATGCTGATTGCGAAGTTCAGGGCGACAAGGCATTCCTTAAGATCGCTGGTCAGTCAATCGAGCTTCCTCCTGCAAAGGCTAAGAAGCTTATCGAGGGTGGCTACGCTGGCAAGAAGGTTGTATTCGGTATCAGACCTGAGGATGTTGATGATTCAGAGATGGTTGTTAGCACATCTAAGGCTGTATTCGAGTCAACAATCAACGTATACGAGCTTCTCGGTGCAGAAGTTTATCTGTACTTTGATCTTGCTGAGTTCCCTATCACAGCTAGAGTTGATTCAAGAACAACAGCTAGACCTGGCGATAAGGTTAAGTTTGCGTTCGATGTTGAGAAGATCCACGTATTCGACAAAGAGACAGAGAAGACCATCACCAACTAATATTGATTTCCCGGAGCCGTGCATTTTGCACGGCTCTTTTTTGTGATATAGGAAATATCTCCGAAATTCCTATATCATAAAAAGAGCTGATAAAAATGCAGGGCTGGAAATGAGTATTGAGTTGGTGATGCGTCTGGGGCGACGTTTGGTGAGAGGGGGAGAAAAGTTGAATGAGGATGGTGGTTGGCTAAATGGTGGGAGAAGTGAAAGAGATGGGAGAAGTGAAAGAAGGCAAAAAGGGTATTTGTCATAATTGTTGTGATATTAGAGAATATTACCGATGGCCAAATAGATTTGACGATTAATAATTGCATTTGATGATTAATTTCTGAAAATATAATAAAATGTTGTTATATCGTCAATGTTTGTTTGATAAATAGGGGGTATACGATGGCATCATTATCATCAATCAAAGGGTTAAATTCGTCTCAGATAGGAAGTCTTTCGCAGCTGTGTAGTATTGCGACGGCGGATAAGTTGTTGGAGGTGGGGAAGACGCCGGGGGAGAGGAAGGTAATTGCGGATAAGCTGGGTGTTGACAGGAGATATGTGGATCTGTGGGTGAAGCAGGCGGATATGCTGAGAGTTCAGGGAATGACGGGGGACCAGGCATTTATTTTGGTTGCTGCGGGAATTCGCAGTGTGAGTGATCTGGCTGAGGTTGATTATGGCTACGCGAAAAGAGCGGTCAAGGCGGTGTCAAATGCACATCCTGAGTATAAGTATGATGAGGCTTCATTGGATGAGATGATGAACGAGGCAGAGAAGATGACTTCTTCGCTTGAGTTTGATGATGCTGATCCTGAGCCTAAGCAGCTGTATGCAGGAGGAAACACCAAGGGGATAAAGGTTGAAGCGGATAGTTTTAACGGAACAATGACATTTACAAGTGGAGATGATGTTTTCCAGATTGAACTACCGGAAGGGTATAAGTGGGAAAGCACCACATCCTTCAAGATGACACCAAGCGATGGCAGCACCGGCAGTGATAGCGATGATGGCGGAAACAGAACCAGGCCCACGGGAAGAGTAGATCACCCGGGAATGACGGGCGGAGGAAGTGGTATTAATAGCGGTACCCATGATAGCAGTAATAACAGTGGAAA
>NZ_ATVS01000020.1 GCF_000420845.1 Butyrivibrio sp. AE3009
GATGAAGATACCTACAAGATCAGCTACACAACAGATGGTAACGGATCAGCAAATCCTGAAGATGAGACACATCAGGTACTTGATACTCAGGATAAGATAGGTGGCTCCGAGGCGAAAGCAAATGCTGGATATGTATTTGAAGGCTGGTATAAGGGTGAGGAGAAGGTAGCAGATACAGCAACAATCAGTGCAGAGGTTGTATATGCAAACCTCAACACCAGAGCAAAAGACGGACTTCATGATGATACAACCTTCGAAGCAAGATTTGTACTTGATGTTAATGACACCTACAAGGTAGAATACAAGACCGATGGAAACGGAACAGCAACACCTGCAGAAGAGTCACATCAGGTACTTGATACTGCATCCATCACAGGATCCAAGGCGGAAGCTAATCCTGGATATGTATTCGATGGCTGGTATAAGGGCGATGAGAAGATTGCAGGCGCAGGCGAGACAATCGCTCCCGCCTTCGTAATCGACAACCTCGATAAGAGAGAGGACGGACTTCCTGCAAAAGTAACAACCTTTACAGCTAGGTTTAAACTTGACGAGAATGCGAAGTTCACAGTAACTTATCTCACAGACGGCAACGGAACAACAACACCGAGCGAGGAGACACACCAGGTACTTGCAATTGTATCTGATATTACAGGTTCCCTTGCAAAGGCAAATGAAGGTTACAAGTTTGACGGCTGGTACAAGGGCGATACTAAGATCGAAGGAGCAACAGAGCAGTTTAGTCCCGGTCTTGTATATGCAAACCTTGACAAGAAGGCAAACGGACTTCCTGACAACACAACTTACACAGCTAAGTTTGTGAAGGATGAGACTCAGACCAATGAGATCACCTACACTGTTAACCACATAGTTGATGGTGAAACAAAAGCAACTACTAATTACACCTCTAAGGTATGGGTTGGAGATCCTCAGACTGTTAAGGTAACAGCTGAAAGTCTCAAGCCTAACACCTATGACGGATATGAGTACAGCAAGACTGTATATGCAGAGGGCGGCGCAGAAGCCAAGGCTGATGATGAAGTTAAGGATAAGACAGTTATCAACGTGATCTATGAGCCTATAATGATTAACGTCCGCTATGAGTACAGACCTGCAGCAGGAGTAACCCTTCCAAGTGACTTCCCTGCAGCGCCTGCAAGCTTCAAGGTTAAGTACAACGAGCTCTTCGATGTGGCTGACGTACCTACTTACAAGGGATACAAGCTCACTGATTGGGCAATGGAGAGAGATACAAGCGGATTGCTGGAATTCTTTACAGCAGGTGGAAATACATTTAATTTCCTCGGTTTGTTTGCTGCAGGATCCCAGGGACAGATGAGAGCACCTGCTTACGATGTAGTTCTGTACTCTATCGTAACCAGGACCTCAACACCTACACCGCCTACGCCTCCTACACCTAACCCGCCTACACCGGGACCTACACCTACTCCTACACCTGACCCGACACCTGCACCTACACCGACACCTACCCCGGCAGCACCCGTAGCTGCAGCAGGCGGCGGAGAAGCAGTTCTCGGAGCAAGACGTGACACAGGTAACGGACAGGCCGTTCTCGGAGCAAGAAGAGCAAGAACCGATGACACCACCAATCAGACAGCAAGAGGCTTTGCAATTCTTGTATCAGCAGCGGTAGCGATTTCTCTACTTTTCGCAGGAAAGAAAAAAGAAGAGGAAGAGCAGAAATAATAACCAAATAATATTTACTTAACGGTAACTGAAAGTTTCCCCCGGGATGCCCGTACAATGCGGATATCCCGGGGGACTTTTGTATCGTAGTTTTGTCTAACAAAATTGTTATATTATAGTTAAATATTTATATGGAATTTGATATGGATATCTGCTAAAATTAAATCTCGCTCGAGAGAAATAAAATATGAATTAATATTTCGGGGATAATGTAACTGTTTTTTGTTTTTGCCGCTGCATCTGTATCTGCGGCGGATTGGGATGGATAGTATGGGAAGTATCAAAGGGAGCGGGGGGGCTGCGTCCTTACCTTCTAAGTGGGACAACAAGCGCATAATTGCAGTGGTAGTGCTGACTGCAATTTTTATTTTGTCTTATTTTCTCATTCATTTTTTCCTTATTGAAAAAGCAGAGAGCACCAGTGCCAAGTCCGAGTTTGCCAAGGGCAGGGTTGTCAGCGTTTTGCAGGACAACACCCAGAGGGATGAGAGCACCGAAGGAGTCCTTAGAGGCTCCCAGGAGGTAATCGTAGAGATCCTGTCGGGAACTCAGAAGGGGAAGCAGTTTCTGACCACCAATTACCTGAGTGCTTTGTACAATATCAATGCAAAAGAGGGCGCCAAGGTCATCGTAAGACTTGATCCGCAGGGGGATAGCGTCAGCGCCTTTATATACAGTTATGACAGGGGGATGGTCATTCTTGTACTTATTCTTATCTTCGTAGCAAGTCTCCTTATCATCGGCAGAGGAAAAGGCGCCATGGCCTTCATCGCTCTGTTTATCACATTTGTCAGCATAGTAGGGATTCTGTTTCCTCTTTTGGAATACGGATTTCCCGCAATACCTGTTACAGTCTTGATTGTTTTCTACACCACAGTTTTTACCTTTGTTCTAATAGACGGAATTAACAAAAAAACGATAAGCGCGGCCCTTGGAACGCTCTCCGGTGTCGTTATAGCTTCACTGTTTGCGGCTATCGCCGGTGCATTTGCGCATATTACGGGATTCCAGACCAATGAGTCGGAGGAACTCCTTCTTATAGGAAGAGATCACGGTATGAAGATCGGCGGACTTTTTACCTGCGGAATCCTTATCGCAGCCCTGGGAGCTGTTATGGATGTGGCCATGAGCATAGCTTCGGCGGTTCATGAGCTAAGGAGCGTTAACACAGCCCTTTCCGCAAGAGAGCTCTTTGAATCCGGCATGAACATCGGCCGTGACGCCATGGGCACTATGGCCAATACACTTATCCTGGCTTTTGCGGGATCTTCTTTTACACTGCTTTTACTGGTTTATTTTTACGATATCACACCCCTTCAGCTTCTTAGTACAGATCTGATAGCAAGGGAAGTAATACAGGGCGTGTCAGGCAGCATCGGCATTGTCCTTACGGTACCTATTGTGGCGCTTTTATCCGCAAGGATAGAGACCATGAAGAAGGATACCAAGGTGTGATCTGCTTCGGTTCCATCAAAAGGCTTAATTGGGAGAGTGAGTCTTTTGTCTGAACATAAAGTATTGTTTCAAAAGAAAGGTGGGAGCGTATGAAAAACAGAAAACGCATACTGGCGATTCTCCTTGCGGGATTTATGTCAGTATCAACGGCATTCTCGGTTAACACTTCCGTAGCATTTGCTGCAGAGACTACCGAGACTGTTCAGTCCGAGACAGAGAGTGAGGCATCCGGCGAGGCTTCATCAGAGAGCTCATCGGCAGCATCAAGTGAAGCATCAAGTGAGGCATCGAGTGAGGCTTCATCAGAGGCATCAAGCGAAGCTTCATCCGAGAAGCAGACCGAGGCTGCAACTGAAGGCACTACAGAGGCAGCTGCTGTGGAAGCTACAGCAGAGACTGAGGCTGACAAGGAGATCGAGCTTACAACAATCGCTGAGGCCAAAAGCGGCGCAGAAGGCACAACTTACAATGTTAAGGGTGTCGTTAACTACGTATCAGGCAAAAATGTCTATGTAGAGGATGAGACAGGAGCTATCTGCCTCTATCTGTCTGAAGCAGACAAGACAATAAAGGTTGGTAACCTTCTTACTGCAACAGGTGCCCTCAAGAACTACAAGGGACTTGCAGAGCTTGACGCAGCAACAATCGTTGAGAAGGATGAGACCAATACTTTTGACTATGGTTTTAACACCATAGAGGCAGCAAATTTCAAGGATTTTGTTGCAAACTACAACGATTATGAGTGCAAAAAGGTGGAGCTTGAGGGTGTTAAGTTTGCCTCCATCAATGACAAGAAGAACAACGTATATGTAGAAGTTGACGGAACTAAGGCTCTTGTATACGGAAGCAACCTGGACAAGCTCTTTAGCTTCGAGGTTGGTACAACCGTAAACATGACAGCTGTTGTATGCGATTACAACGGAATAGAGCTTCTCCCTATTACAAATGGTGATCGTCCTGCAGTAGAGAAGGTAGATGAGGCAGGCGAAGATCAGCCCGCTGACGATGTGACAGTTGATGATTCTGTTACTCTTCAGGTTGCCAAGTGGGCAGGCACAAATCTTGCTGAGCACATTTCAGACCTTGTTGTTTACGCTGACAAGAGCGCTGACAACGACTTCGCTGATACAGCTCATGAGATCACTGCTTTCGTAGGTGGCAAGCAGGTAGCTCCCGTGTATGACTACACCAGCAGTGGCAGCAAATTAGCTGTTATCGGCTCCAAGGGAATGAAGTCCGGGGATTACTATCTTGTTACTGTTTCAGGTAAGGGCTATGGCCTGTACACACTTCATTTTGACATGAAGGGATCAAACACAGGTGCCAAGAACTGGAAGGCAGCTTACAGTACAGACGGCGAGAACTTCACAGAGATCGGAGATAAATTCGAAGTATCAACAAGCTGGAAGGATGATATCACCTTCAGCGTACCTGCAGAAGTTGCTCACGTTGACAAGGTATACTTCAAGGTAGGCCCTGCAGACAACACTTCCATCAATGGCAAAGAGGTTGCTGCAACAGGAGCTAACCGTTTCACAACCATCAAGGTTACAGCTAGCCCCGCAATTACATCAGACATGGTTGCAGGCGTAAATGTAGAGCCTGAATCAGGCGAGGTTCCTTACGGACAGGCTCTTACAATGGTTACTCCCACCAAGAATGCAACTATCTACTATTCAGTAAATGGCGCAGAGTTCGCAGCATATGACGAGGCTAACAAGCCTGTTCTTGCAGCAGAGGATTTTGTAGCTGCATCAGAGCTTGATCCTGTTAAGAAGGCTATAGTAGTAGCATATGCAACAGCTGAAGGCAAGACAGACTCCATCAAGAAGTCCTTCGTATACAGCCTTGCAGCTGTAGGTAACGTTAAGGCAAGCCCCAACGGCGGCGCTGTAAGAAAGAGCCAGTTCATCACTCTTAAGACAGCTACAGAGGGCGCCAAGATCCTTTACTCCCTTGATAAGGGTGAGACATGGACTGAGTACACAGATCCTTTCAAGCTCTCTGACCTTCCTGCAACAGTTCAGGCCAAGGCTACCTGCGAGGGATATTCAGACAGCGCAGTCTCAACTTTTGAGTTTACAGAGAGAGTTAACGAGGAGTACAACATCTATTTTGGTCAGCTTCATTCACATACCCAGTACTCAGATGGTTCAGGTACCTGTGAGGAGGCATTTAACCACGCAGCCAACGAAGTTGAGAACCTTGACTTCCTGGCAGTAACTGACCACTCCAACTCTTTTGACAACGACACATCAGCAACAATTTCAGACGGCAGCGCATCCTCAGAGTGGAAAGAGGGTCACGAGCTTGCTGACAAGTACACAAGAGACGACTTCGTATCTCTCTATGGCTATGAGATGACCTGGTCAGGCGGAGCTCCCGGTCACATGAATACCTTTAACACCAATGGATTCATGAGCCGTAACATGACAGGCTATGAGAGCAAGTCAAGAACAGCTCTTCAGAACTATTATGCACAGCTGGTTAACACACCTGATTCAATCAGTATGTTCAACCACCCCGGAACAACCTTCGGTGATTTCTATGACTTTGCTTACTATTCAAAGGCAAACGACCAGCAGATCACACTTATCGAGGTTGGTAACGGTGAAGGCGCTATCGGATCCAGCGGATACTTCCCTTCATATGAGTACTACACAAGAGCTCTTGATAAGGGCTGGCATGTAGCACCTGCCAACAACCAGGATAACCACAAGGGAAGATGGGGAGATGCCAACACAGGCAGATCCGTAATCCTTGCTGATTCACTTACAAGAGAAAATATTTACGACGCTATCCGCAACATGCGTGTATATGCAACAGAGGATAACGACCTTTCCATTTACTACACACTTAACGGTGAGATAATGGGAACAGTTCTTGATGAGACACCTTCAGAGGTTAACATCAAGGTTAAGACTTCCGATCCTACAGATTCAGGAATGATGACTGTAGAAGTTGTTACTAACGGCGGATTCGTTGTAGCAAGCAAGAGGGTTAACGAGGCTTCTGACGTAGCAGAGTTTAACCTTTATCCTGACAAGAACTATTATTACATCAGAGTTACACAGGCTGACGGAAATATCGCAGTTACAGCACCTGTATGGGTTTCAGCCGTTGAGGCTGTAGGAATCAGCTCTCTTTCAACTGATACATCACTTCCTGTAGCAGGACAAGAGCTCAATATCAATGCAACCTTCTATAACAATGAAGCAACAGATTTTGACGTAAGATCAATCGTTTACTCAGCTAACGGCGCAGTTATCCACGTAACAGATGTTACAGGAGATATGAAGGCTATCAAGTCTCAGGGCGAGATCAACGATACTTTCAAATATCTGTGCGACAAGGCCGGCAAGCAGACTATCGATGTAATTCTTCTTGGATACTTGAACGGCGTGGAAAAGAAGTACACAGCTACCCTTGATCTTGTTTATGTATCAGACGAGATGGTTACACACGTAGTAGTTGACGGATCACACCTCAATGACTATGTATCAGGCTATTACAGCGGAAACGTTGGTAACTTCGCAGATATCGCAGCAAGCGATTATGTTAAGGTAGACGTTGTTAATACAGAGATCACCAAAGAGACTCTTGCAAATGCAGCAGTTTTTGTTGTTTCAGCACCTAACAAGAACACCAAGAACGGTGAGATCAAGCACTTCGAGGATTCTTTCATAGAACTGGTAAAAGAGTATGTTGCAGGCGGCGGCAACCTTATTGTCTGCGGTCTTGCTGACTATCAGGATACCAAGGACTGCCAGTCATCTGTTGAGATCAACAAGCTCCTTGCAGCTATCGGAGCAACCACAAGGATCAACTCAGATGAGGTCTGCGATGATGATAACAACGGCGGACAGAACTACAGACTGTATCCTACTAACTTCAACAGAAACAGCTACCTCCTCAAGGGCGTAACAAGCACTCAGAAGTACAGCGCTTACAGCGGATGCTCAGTCCTTGTTGATGAAGAGGCTGTAGCAGCAGGTAAGGCAGAAGCTCTTGTTATGGGCTATGACACAACCTACACCAAGGATTGCAAGCAGTTCGACGATCAGTACAAAGAAGTTCCCAAGGGAAGCGTTGTATTTGCAGCAAGAGAAGAGCTGTCATCAGGCTCAGACGTTCTTGTGACAGGTACAGTATTCCTCAGTAACTTCGAGGTTAAGTCAGAACTTGATAATGGCGGAGACGAGTACTACGCTAACAGAAACATCCTTCTCAACTACCTTTCAAACAACAGAAAGGAGATCAAGGTAAGCACAATTGCCGAGATGAGAAAGGGTAACCCCGGCGACATCTTCACAGTTGAGGGTTATGTAACAGCCGGAACAGCAGTTGAAGGCAACAAGTTCTTCGACACTATCTATGTTCAGGATGAGACAGCAGGAACCACGGTATTCCCTATAGCAGATGCAGGTATCGAGATCGGAACCAAGGTAAGACTTACAGGTTTCGTTGACGGATATCAGGGCGACAAGGAGATCCAGATCTACAACTACAAGGTTCTTGATGCTGAGCCTTATGTATTTGCTCCTAAGGCAGTAACCACCAAGGAAGCAGCTGATTACGAAGCCCTCGGTGGATCACTCCTTCAGGTAGAGGGTAAGGTAACAAAGGTTGTAACCAACACAGCAGGCGTTGACTACTTCTACGTTGTAGATGAGTCAGGCGTAGAGGCAAGAGTATTCATCGACGGATACATCCTTGCATCTGACGGAAACGACACTGTTAACGAAGACGTTGTTGTTGGCAACACCATCAAGGCGGTTGGTCTGTCATACTATAATCCTGACGGAGCATGCCTCAGAGTTCGTGACAGAGCAGAGATCGAGCTTGTAAAAGTAGCTGAGCCCGAGGTAAAGGCAACTCTTATCACCAAGTGGGGATCAACCTACTATGTTGACGAGAAGGGCAACAAGCTTAAGGGATTCCAGGTAATTGACGGAGATACCTATTTCTTCAACCTTAAGAGCGGCGGCATGGTAAGGCAGGACTTCGTTACTGTAGACGGCAAGAAGTATTACCTTGATTCCAAGGGTAAGCTTGTAAAGGGCCGCTTCATGGATAAGTGGCTGTCCACCTACTACTTTGATGAGAATGGTGTAATGGCTACCGGTATGACAGATATCGACGGAGCACGTTACTACTTTGACAATAAGGGACATCAGGTTAAGCAGGCATGGATCAAGGAGAACGGCGTTAACAAGTATTACGCCAAGGCTGACGGCAAGCTTGCCAAGAGTGAGACAATCACTAAGTGGGGCAAGAAGTACAGCTTCGATGAGAACTATGAACTTATCAAATAATTGACTTGGAACTAAATAAGAGTCTGTGATACAAACTCCGCGGTGGGCTAACCCATCGCGGAGTTTTGTGCTATACTATAATGAGTAATGTCTGTGGTTTGGGGGAAGAGGACAGGAATATGCCAAATAGATCACGAGTGAAGTTAAAAGGAAAACTTAAGACTTATCTTCGTATTTTTACATATCTGGGGATTCTGCTTGTTTTGGTAAATGCGGCGGTATTTACGGTTAATTTTACTGCCGGGCTTATCGTGCTTGCGTTTACCGGACTGTATTTTATAGCGGTTCTGTATCTCAATTTCTATAACAAACCCATTATCATGAATGAGCTTGTGAGTTTTGCCACCGAGTACGGACAGATTCAGAAGAGACTCCTCAGGGAGCTGGATCTTGCCCATGCGGTTCTTGATGACACCGGCAAGATTGTATGGACCAATGCAGCCTTTGAGAGGATAGTTCACCAGGACAAGGGCTACAGGAAGAGTATTACCAATCTTTTCCCGACCATCACACCCGACAAGTTTCCGGAAGGACCGGAGGAGCTGTCCTTTGATCTTGACTATGACAACAGCAATTTTACCCTCAAGATGAAGAGGATATCTCTGTATGAGATGGCTCAGAACAGCGATATCATCGATGCTGATGGCTACGAGGGCAGTCTTATAGCCGTATACCTTTTTGACGAGACGGCTCTCAAGCTGGCGATCCAGGAGGTTGATAACCAGTCACTGGCAGCAGGTCTTATCTACCTTGATAACTACGACGAGGCTCTGGACAGTGTCGAGGAAGTCAGAAGATCTCTTTTGACAGCTCTTATAGATCGTAAGATCAACAAGTACATCGCTTCCTGTAACGGTATCGCCAAGAGACTTGAGAAGGACAAATACTTCGTTGTTATGCCCAAGAAGTCCTGCGAGATGCTAAGGGAGCAGAGATTCGATATCTTGGAGGATGTTAAGACCGTTAACATCGGCAATGAGATGGCGGTTACCTTGAGTATAGGTATGGGACTTGACGGTCTGTCCTATGCACAGAACTACGAATTTGCCCGCAATGCCATTGATCTGGCCCTTGGACGAGGCGGAGATCAGGCAGTTGTTAAGAGCGCAGACCACATCGCCTATTACGGCGGTAAGAGTCAGCAGATGGAGAAGAGCACCAGGGTTAAGGCAAGAGTTAAGGCTCACGCCCTTAGAGAGATCATTTCCGGCAAGGACAATGTCATTGTTATGGGACACAGGATCGGAGATGTGGACTCTTTTGGCTCATCGGTTGGTATCTACAGGATTGCCAAGACTCTGGACAGGAAGTGCCATATTGTTCTTAATGATGTGACCACCTCCATGCAGCCTCTGGTTGACCTGTTCAAGAACAATCCGGATTATGAGAATGACATGATCATCAATAATCAGCAGGCCATCGATATGGCAGGCAGCAACACGGTTCTGGTGGTTGTAGACGTTAATAAGCCCAGTATCACTGAGTGTCCGGAATTACTTCGTTTCTGCAAGACCATCGTTGTGCTGGACCACCACAGGCAGGGCACAGAGGTTATCGAGAATGCAACGCTGTCCTATGTTGAGCCCTATGCTTCATCAGCCTGTGAGATGGTATCGGAGATACTTCAGTATATCGGCGAGAATGTGAAGATCAGCAATGAAGAAGCTGACAGCATGTATTCAGGAATGATGGTAGACACCAACAACTTCATGAACAAGACAGGTGTCAGAACCTTTGAGGCGGCAGCTTTCCTTAGAAGAAACGGCGCGGATGTCACAAGAGTCCGCAAGCTCTTCAGAGAGGATGCAAGAGAGTACAAGGCCAAGGCTGATGCAGTCAGCCAGGCTGAGATCTACAGAGAGCGCTATGCTATGTCGGTGCTTGATACAGAAGGCCTTGCCAGTCCCACTATTGTGGCGGCCCAGGCGGCCAATGAGCTCCTTAATATCAAGGGAGTAAGAGCAAGCTTTGTCTGCACCGAATACATGGGCCAGACCTATGTCAGTGCCAGATCCATAGATGAAGTCAACGTTCAGATCATCATGGAGAAGCTTGGCGGCGGCGGACATATGAGCAGCGCAGGATGTCAGTTTGAGGGAATATCAGCGGCTGCAGCCATTGAAAGAGTCAAGGAGACTCTGGATAAAATGACAGAAGAAGGAGATTTGAATTAATATGCAGGTTATTTTATTACAGGATGTTAAGACCCTTGGTAAAAAGGGAGAAATAGTAAAGGTTAGCGACGGATATGCCAAGAACTACGTAATTCCTCAGAAGCTGGGAGTAGAGGCAACCGACAAGAACAAGAACGAGCTTAAGAATCAGCAGAAGAGAGACGCCATCGTTGCACAGCAGCAGCTGGACGAGGCCAAGGCCTTTGGAGAGAAGATTGGCGAGAAGACTGTTCAGGTGACCATGAAGGCCGGTGAGGGCGGAAGAGTATTCGGAAGCGTATCCTCCAAGGAAATCGTAAGTGAAGCCGAGAAGCAGTTTGGCTTTAAGCTTGATAAGAAAAAGCTTCAGCTTCCTGAACCCATCAAGGCTTTCGGAACCTACGAGATTCCCGTTAAGCTTCATCCCCAGGTAACAGCAACACTCAAAGTTTGTGTAAAGGAACAGTAATCTATGCCGGAAGAACAACTCTTAAAAAGAGTGGCCCCCAACAGCCTTGAGGCCGAGCAATCGGTGGTGGGAGCCATGCTCATAGACAAAGACGCCATAGAGGTGGCTTCGGAGATTGTGAATCCGGAGGATTTCTACAACAGGCAGCTGGGAACGCTGTTTGAGACCATGGTTGAGCTAAACAGAGAGGGCAGCGCCGTTGACGTTGTTACCCTTCAGAACAGGCTCAGGGAAAAGAATGTTCCGCCCCAGGTTTCCAGTGTTGAGTTCATCGGTGAACTGGTATCCGCTGTTCCCACTTCCGCCAACGTCAAGTATTATGCCCAGATCGTTGCGGACAAGTCCACTTTGAGGAAGCTTATCAAGGTCAGCGAGGATACCATCAACAACTGCTACACCAACCAGGAAGATATGGAGGCCCTTCTCAATGATGTTGAGAAGGACATCTTTAAGATAACCCAGAAGAGAAGTGCCGGAGACTTTGTTTCCATCGATCAGGTGGTTATGAATACTCTTAACAGTATTGAGATCGCCAGCAAGATGAAGGGCAATGTTACAGGTCTTTCCACGGGCTTTCTCGATCTTGATTACAAGACCGCAGGTTTCCATCCTTCGGAGCTTATTCTTATTGCGGCCCGTCCCGCCATGGGCAAGACCGCTTTTGTACTTAATATTGCAGAGCATATGGCCTTCCACGATGGCAAGTGCATCGCCATCTTTTCGCTGGAAATGAGTAAGGAGCAGCTTGTACAGCGTCTCCTTGCCATGGAATCCCATGTAGACTCCCAGCACATCAGAACCGGTAATATGTCGGATATGGATTGGGAGAAACTTATCGAGAGCGCTGATGTAGTGGGCGGTTCCAAGCTCATCATCGATGACACTCCCGGTATCACCATCCAGGAGCTTCGTTCCAAGTGCAGGAAGTACAAGATGGAGTTCGGCCTTAACCTTATCATGATCGACTACCTGCAGCTCATGAGCGGTGGCGGCGGTAAGAGCTCAGAGTCCAGACAGCAGGAGATCTCAGAAATCTCAAGATCCCTGAAGGCCCTTGCCAGAGAGCTGGACGTACCTGTAATCGCTTTGTCACAGCTGTCTCGTGCCGTTGAGTCAAGACCTGACCACAGACCCATGCTGTCAGACCTTCGTGAGTCCGGAGCCATCGAGCAGGACGCAGATATGGTAATGTTCATCTATCGTGATGATTATTATAATAAGGATTCGGAGAAAAAGGGCGTGGCGGAGATCATCATCGCCAAGCAGAGAAGTGGACCTATCGGAACCATTGATTTGTTGTGGTTGCCGGAATATACGAAATTCGCAAACATGGAGCGATCCCACTGAGCAATGCAAAAAAAGGAATATGAATTCACCGTGTGAGCTTGCTCACAAAGGTGAATTCATATTCCTTTTTTTATACTGCGAAGCAGCGACAACGAGGAACAAGCGAAGCGTTTCCGAGTCTGGCGGCATTGCGAAGTGGGGAAGACTAAAGGGACGCAAAGCGAAGCCAAATGTCAAATAAAAAAAGCACGTTCAATCAAGTAAACTTGATGAAACGTGCTTTTTATTATTTGTCGCTTGGACTCAACCCTGAGAGATAGCAGATACAGGGCACTGAGCTGCGCAAGAACCGCAATCGATACATGTATCAGCATCGATAACGAACTGAGCGTCTCCCTGAGAAATAGCAGATACAGGGCACTGAGCTGCGCAAGATCCACAACTGATGCAACCATCACTAATAACGTATGCCATAATTAAATCTCCTTCCGTAAATACTTAGTTAATTTGAGCATAAAATCACGGCTGGGCTTGCCACACCAACCTTTGATACTTAATTATCATAATATAAGAAAAGTCTTTAATCAATACTCTTAGCGAAAACTTTTTTCAGTTGAAATCATTAAAATTTGGTAAATTGGCAGATAATACAGAAAAAGTCTATGATTGTAAACGCTTACATAAATTCCCGCTAAAGCCTTGAAAACATTGACATTTGTATGGTTAAAATGATACTATTGATTACGGCAGAATATGCTAAAAACACCCGTCACATCTAATTTTCTAGGGAGGAAAAGAATGTGAACGGATTTTTGTGTGCTTTTTTACAAATTATCTGCCAAAAGGATTTAGTGTGAATATATTATTCAAATACAAACCCTAAAACAAGGTAGGAGGAAACAAAATGGCAAGAAACATGAAAACCATGGACGGTAACGAAGCTGCTGCATATGCTTCATATGCATTTACTGAAGTTGCCGCTATGTACCCAATCACACCATCATCTGTTATGCCTGAGCATGTAGATGAATGGGCAACAGCCGGAAAGAAGAATATTTTCGGCAGAACAGTTCAGATTACAGAGATGCAGTCTGAGGCTGGTGCAGCTGGTGCTGTACACGGATCACTTGTAGTAGGTGCTCTTACATCTACATACACAGCTTCTCAGGGCCTTCTTCTTATGATCCCTGACATCTACAAGGTAGCCGGTGAGAGACTTCCCGGTGTATTCAACGTATCAGCTCGCTGCGTAGCTTCACACGCACTGAATATCTTTGGTGATCACTCTGACGTATATGCTTGCCGCCAGACTGGTGCTGCTATGCTTTGCGATTCAAGTGTACAGGAGGTTATGGACTTAACACCTGTTGCTTACTGCGCAGCTATCGAAGGCAGAATTCCTTTTATCAACTTCTTCGATGGATTCCGTACATCACACGAGATCCAGAAGATCGAGGTTTGGGATTACAAGGATCTTGATGAGATGGTTAACCATGATGCAATCGATGCATTCAAGGCCGGCGCTCTCAATCCTAATCACCCTTGCCAGATGGGCTCAGCTCAGAACCCTGATATCTTCTTCCAGACAAGAGAAGCTTGCAACACAGGTTACAACGAGCTTCCTGCAATTGTTCAGAAGTACATGGACAAGGTTAATGCTAAGATCGGTACAGATTACAAGCTCTTCAACTACTACGGCGATCCTAACGCAGAGGTAGTTATCGTAGCTATGGGTTCTGTTAACGATACAATCGAAGAGACTATCGATTACCTTGAGAAGCAGGGCAAGAAGGTCGGCGTTGTTAAGGTTCGTCTCTACAGACCTTTCTCAGCTAAGGCTCTTGTTGATGCTATTCCTGATTCAGTTAAGAGAATCGAAGTTCTCGACAGAACTAAGGAGCCCGGCTCTTATCGTGAGCCTCTTGCTCTTGATGTTATCGCAGCTCTTAAGGGAACCAAGTTTGAGTCAGTTCCTGTATTCTGCGGACGTTACGGCCTTGGTTCCAAGGATACAACTCCTGCTCAGATCGTTGCTGTATTCAACAATGATACTAAGGAAGAGTTCACAATCGGTATCGAGGATGATGTAACAAATCTTTCACTTGATGCAGGTGCTCCTCTCGTTACAACTCCCGAGGGAACAACTAACTGTAAGTTCTGGGGACTTGGTGCTGACGGTACTGTTGGTGCTAACAAGAACTCCATCAAGATCATCGGTGATAACACAGACATGTATGCTCAGGCATACTTCGACTATGACTCCAAGAAGTCCGGCGGTGTTACAATGTCTCACCTTAGATTTGGTAAGAAGCCTATCAAGTCAACTTACCTCATCAAGAAGGCAGACTTCGTAGCTTGCCACAATCCTTCATATATCCGCAAGTTCAACATGGTTCAGGAGCTGGTTGACGGTGGTTCATTCCTCCTTAACTGCCCTTGGTCAGTAGAAGAGCTTGAGAATGAGATTCCCGGACAGGTTAAGAAGTTCATGTATGATCACAAGATCAACTTCTATATCATGAACGGTTCCAAGATCGGTGTTGAAGTTGGAATGGGACCTACAAGAATTAACACAATTCTTCAGTCAGCATTCTTCAACATCACCAAGATCATTCCTGAAGCAGACGCCATCAAGTTCATGAAGGACGCTGCTCAGAAGACCTACGGCCGTAAGGGTGAAGACGTTGTTAAGAAGAACTGGGATGCTATCGATGCAGGTGCAGATCCCAAGAACCTTATCAAGGTTGAGATTCCTGAGAGCTGGAAGGATGCCAAGGACGAAGGCCTTGACTTCAAGAAGGCTGAAGGCTCAAGAAAGGATGTTATCGACTTCGTTAACAACATCCAGGCTAAGGTTAATGCACAGGAAGGTAACACTCTTAAGGTTTCAGATTGTCTTCCTTATGTTGACGGTGCTACACCTTCAGGATCAGCTGCCTTCGAGAAGAGAGGTATCGCTGTTAACGTTCCTAAGTGGGATGCTACAACATGTATCGGTTGTGGATTCTGCTCACTTGTATGTCCTCACGCTGCTATCAGAACCATCGCAATGACCGATGATGAGATCGCTAAGGCTCCTGAGGGACTTCAGACCAAGCCTCTTGCCGGAATGGACGGCTACAAGTATTCAGTTGTTATTTCTGCTCTTGACTGTACAGGTTGCGGATCTTGCGCAAATGTATGTCCTGGTAATAACAAGGGCGAGACACTTAAGATGGGTGCTATCGCAGCTAACAAGGACGAGCAGAAGTACTTCGATTATGCTGTTACACTTCCTATTAAGGAAGATGTTGTTGCTAAGTTCGGTGAAGGCTCCATCAAGGGCTCACAGTTCAAGCAGCCTCTCCTTGAGTTCTCAGGCGCTTGCGCAGGTTGTGGTGAGACTCCTTATGTTAAGCTTGTTACTCAGCTCTTCGGTGACAGAATGTACGTTGCAAACGCTACAGGATGTACATCAATCTGGGGTAACTCTTCACCTTCAACACCTTACACTGTAAATGCCAAGGGACAGGGCCCTGCATGGGATAACTCACTGTTCGAGGATAACGCAGAGTTTGGTATGGGTATGGTACTTGCTCAGAACGCACTCCGTGATGCTATCAAGGAGCAGGTTGAGGCTGTTGTAGCTGCAGGCGGCGCTGCTAAGGATGCTGCTCAGAAGTGGCTCGACACATTCTCAAACGGTGCTGAGAACACAGCTGCTACAGAGGCTCTTGTTGAGGCTCTTAAGGGCGACAGCTCAGATGCAGCTAAGTACATCATCAAGAACAAAGACTTCGCAGCTAAGAAGTCACAGTGGATCTTCGGTGGTGACGGATGGGCATTCGATATCGGATTCGGTGGTCTCGATCACGTACTTGCTTCCGGTAAGGATGTAAACGTTCTCGTTGTAAACACTGAGGTTTACTCAAATACAGGCGGACAGTCATCTAAGGCTACTCCTACAGGTGCTGTTGCTCAGTTCGCTGCAGGCGGAAAAGAGATCAAGCAGAAGGATCTTGCTTCTATCGCAATGAGCTATGGTTATGTATATGTAGCACAGATCGCTATGGGTGCTAACATGCAGCAGACCATCAACGCAATCAAAGAGGCTGAGGCTTATCCGGGACCTTCACTTATCATCGCTTATGCTCCTTGTATCAACCAGGGTCTTAAGGCCGGCATGAACAAGGTTATGGATGAGGAGAAGAAGGCTGTAGCTACAGGATACTGGGATATGTTCAGATTCAATCCTCAGGCGGAGAACAAGTTCACACTTGATTCCAAGCCTGCTACAGAGGACTTCCAGAGCTTCCTTGACGGTGAGGTTAGATACCTTTCACTCAAGCTCAAGAATCCTGAGAGAGCAGCTAAGCTCAACGCAGCAGCTGCAGAGCACGCTAAGGAGCACAGAGCTTACCTTGAGAAACTTGTTTCTCTCTATGGCAAGCAGGACTGATTCTTTAGTCAGCTGAGATAAAAAATAGGCCCCGCAACTTAAAGTTGCGGGGCCTTGTTTTTTTAATTATTTAAATTTTAGATAATGCCTGCACCGCGTTATCCTTGATAACGATGGTGAAGTGCTCATCCAGATATGACTGCTCAGCAGTGCTTCCGAGCTCTGTCTTACCATATTCGGTAAGGAGTGAACAGATGTTGGCGAACATTCCGTCCTCTATGTTGCCCTGGTGAAGTATCAGGTAGAACTTACCGTTAGCTTCGTTCTTGTACAGGGTGTTGATTCCATCGAATTTCCTGCTGACTATTCCAGCGAACCTTGTAACCTCATGAAGTGAACCAAAGGAGAAGATCTTGGACCCCTTCCTTCCGGGGGTACCTTTTTTCTTGGGACCTGTGGTCTTTTCTTTTAACTTCTTGTTATCGGGAGCTCCCAGGAATGGAGAATCCATGAAGTCTGACATGTTGCTGCGCTGAAGGCGCTTGAACAGTCCCATAACATCCTCATCTTCCTCAGCTTCGTCGTATTCCTCATCCTCTTCGTAGTACTCGTCTTCTTCCTCATCGTCCTCATGAACGGAAGGAGCGAAGTTGGAAAAGCGGGTATCCAGCTCTTCCGGGTCCTCAACCTTGGTGATGATAAGGACTATACATTCTGAATTGATGGGGATTGCCTCGATCATCAAAGGAGTATCCTCTGCGTCAAAGCCATATTGTAAATTCGCCTGCTGCATCATGTCCTGGAACAACTCTTTGGCCTTATCCGTTCCATATGCAAGCTCTGTAATCTTAAGGTCTCGCTTCGCAAGGTCATCTCTGGTAAGTGTGCATCGAATCTGGTGATCATTGACTTTTTCAATTTTCATGATGCCTACCTCCTCTCCTGACTTGTGAATACATAGATACTAAGTGAAAGTCTGTACTATGTCAATAGATATATCGTCATAAACGAGGAAAATGTGTCCAAATGTTCACAATCTTAAGAAAATCTTAAGAAATTTCGACGGTAAATCTTAAGAATTTCCTGCTAGAATAGTTTTTGTGAGATGCCTGACCCAATCCGGTAAGCCCGGAAGGGAGGCGAATATCAGGGAAAATACTAATGTTCTAACTTTCATTTTTCTTGCGATCAGGTCGTAAGATGTCTTACAGTTAGTTTCTATAAAAATTCCCCGGATTTATAACATCAAACAACAACTATCTATTAACACGTAGCAATTATTTATTTGGAAAAAAATGCGACTAAAAACATCTAGTATCTTTGTTAATTAGATTATACCATATTTGGTGCAGCATTAAGCGCAAAATGTGGGAGGGCTTGAGGGTTAGACATCGACCATATTAAAAAACGTCAACGAAGTGCGATATCACCGTAAAAACTTTGCAGGAATTTATCACATTTGAAAGCCTTTTGGCGGATGATATTGCATAAGTTCTATCAAATTAATTTTTTAGAAAGTGGTCCCCGCCATGCTTCTAAAATAAACTAAGACTGATTTAATGACGTAAACTTAATATTATGGTATACTTGAGGGCGATTGTAAAGGAGCTAGAACATGAAAAAGAAAGTGATTCCGGCGATTATTATAATTGCCCTTATTTTTATCATCGGCGCTATTTACGCCGGCCAGTTATATCTTCAGAAGTTTTCCTACAGCACAGAGAAGGCTGATCTGGACGATTATTTCAAGGTCACATCGGATACGGATGTGGCAATTATCCACGGTAACAAGAGAATAGATGAGACGGCAAGGAATTTTGACGGCCGTATTTATTTTGAGTTTGCGCTGGTTCAGAGTCTTTTGAATGACAGATTCTACTATGGAATCGCAGACAATACTCTTCTCTACACACTTCCCGACAGGGTCATCACTGCGCCGATAGGTGGCAGCGCCTGGTCAGATTCTATGGGAGAGTCAGGGGATGAGGGCTATATCATAGCCAGAATCGATAACGATGGCGGAGAAGACAAGCTTTATGTTGCCCTTGACTATGTCAAGAAATACACTAACTTTGGATACGAGTTTTTTGACGACGGCTATCATATGCAGCTTACGACCAGCTGGGAGGATGAGACCGTTGCCACTATTAATAAGGATACACAGATCCGTCTTCGCGGCGGAGTTAAGAGCGAGGTCCTTGAGCAGGTCAAGAAGGGTGACACCGTAGTCATCCTTGAGGAGCTCGAGAACTGGAGCAAGGTTAAGAGCGAGAACTCTTTTATCGGGTATGTGGAGAACAAGAGGCTCTCAGATCAGACCACAAGAAGTCCGATACCTGTAACCGACTACGTTGAACCCGAGTACACCGGAGTTTCAAGGGATCACAAGATCAACCTTGGCTTCCATAATCTTGGAGGAGCAGGCGGAAACGATACTCTGGAGGATTATATCGCAGGCACCAAGAGCCTTAACGTTATTTCTCCCACCTGGTTCTATATTTCAGCCAATGACGGAACAGTAACCAGCATCGCTTCCAAGAGCTACGTTGACAGAGCACATAACAAGGGCCTTGAGGTCTGGGCTCTCTTTAATAACTTCAATGCCGGCAACAGCGTGTCAACATCAGAGGCGCTCTCTACTTCCGAGAACAGAGCAAGGATGATAAGCACTGTTGTAAATGAGTGCGCAGAGATCGGCGCAGACGGCGTTAATCTTGACTTTGAGACAATTGCTACCGAGGACGGACAGAACTACATTCAGTTTGTCAGAGAGATGTCAATTGCCTGCAGGGCTAAGGGCCTTGTTTTTTCCATTGATAACTATGTTCCCATGAATTTCAACGACCACTACAATCTCAAAGAGCAGGGCGTTGTTGCTGATTATATCATCATCATGGGCTACGATGAGCACTACGCAGGAAGCACTGAGGCAGGCTCAGTTGCATCCCTTAGCTATGTGGAGAACGGCATCATTAAGGCTCTTGAGAAGGCTCCTGCCTCCAAGATCATCAATGCTGTTCCTTTCTACACCAGAATCTGGCACACCGCTGACGGCAAGCTCTCCAGCGAGGCTGTGTCAATGAAGGTGGCAAAAGAGTATATTGCCAATCATAATATCCAGATGAGCTGGGATGAAGGCGCCGGTCAGAACTACGGCGAATTCACAGACGGCAAGGGACTTCACCAGATCTGGATGGAGGATGTGGATTCCATGACCCAGAAGCTTCAGTCAATGAAACATCATGAGATCGCCGGCATAGCCGAGTGGAGTCTTGGCATGGAGACTGCGGACATGTGGGATATCATCTCCGCTTATGTTAACGAGTAATAAGGAAGTAATGAATTGGATACGAAAGTAGTAGTAATAGAAGAAAATAATATAGATAACGAAGCGAAGGAGGCCCTTACCGAAGCCGGCAACATCATAAGAGACGGCGGCCTTGTGGCTTTTCCCACTGAGACTGTGTACGGTCTTGGGGGCGATGCCCTTAATCCTTCTTCGTCCAAGAAGATATATGCGGCCAAGGGAAGACCCTCGGACAACCCGCTTATCGTGCACATTCACAGATTTGAGGACCTTACGGCAATAGTTAAGGAGGTTCCGGAAGCGGCAAGGAAGCTGGCGGACGCCTTTTGGCCAGGCCCTCTTACCATGATCATGGAGAAAAACGGCAAGGTTCCCTATGAGACCACAGGCGGCCTTGATACCGTGGCAATCAGAATGCCCAATAATAAGATTGCTCTGGAGCTGATAGAGAAATCCGGCGGATACATCGCAGCTCCCAGCGCCAACACATCAGGAAGGCCGAGCCCTACTGTTGCAAGATACTGCGTTGAGGACCTCTCCGGCAAGATTGAGATGATCATCGACGGAGGTCAGGTGGGAATTGGCCTTGAGTCCACGATCGTGGATCTTACTTCTGACGTCCCCATGATCTTAAGACCCGGCTATATCACAGCGGATATGTTAAAAGAGGTCCTTGGAGATATCTCCATCGACAGAACAATAATAGACAGCACATCAACCGAGAAGCCCAAGGCTCCCGGCATGAAATACAGACATTACGCCCCCAAGGGTTCACTTATGATAGTTGAGGGAGCCCAGGACAAGGTTGTTTCTTATATTAACGAAGAAGCAAGGAAAGCTCAGGCAGAAGGTAAGCGCGTTGGCGTTATCGGAACCGACGTAACCAAGGCACTCTACAGCGCAGACGTTGTTAAAAGTGTCGGTAACCGCGAGGATGAGAGCACTATAGCCCACGAGCTCTTCAAGGTCCTCAGAGAATTTGATGATGAGAATGTTGATGTTATGTTCTCAGAGTCCTTTGATGACAGCGGAATAGGACAGGCCATTATGAACCGCCTTCTCAAGGCAGCAGGCCATCAGATCACTAAAGTGTGATCCTTGTAACGTATATCATTAATGTATTAAAACCATTATAATAATATAGGAAAAGAGGAAAAACGGTATGATAGCTTTAGGTAGTGATCACGGAGGATTTGAGCTCAAGGAGACCATCAAAAAGCACCTTGAGGAAAGAGGAATAGAGTACAAGGATTTTGGAACCTACAGTCTTGATTCCTGCGATTATCCGGATTTTGGTAAGGCAGCAGCAGAGGCGGTTGCAAGCGGCGAATGCGAGAAGGGAATCGTTGTCTGCACCACAGGAATCGGTATTTCAATTGTAGCCAACAAGGTTAAAGGCGTAAGATGCGCTCTCTGCTCAGAGACCACATCAGCCCGCCTCACAAGAGAGCACAACGACGCCAACGTCCTCGCCCTCGGCGGCGGCATGACAGGCCCGCTCCTTGCTCTCGAGATCGTGGATACCTTCCTCGACACCCCCTTCTCAGGCCTCGAGAAACACGCCCGCCGCATCTCCAAAATCTCTGCTATCGAAGAGTAATTTCGGGAAGCACCAAGATATTTGTTTATTAAGAGGTACATTATCGGGTAATGCTAATATAGCAGTTATTATTTCTTAAGAAGTACATAACCGGAGAATATCCAGATATCCATTTCTCAATGAAAACACAACCGGGCAACACCCAGATTGCAGTTCCTAAGAAATGGAACATACTCGGATCACCACATCCGATAAACGTAATTAATCCATAGACAGGAATCGAAGGGCATGGATATGAAAATCTATTGCGATTTTGATGCTGTGTAGGCGAGACCTATGAAATACGAGTGCCTTATGCACGACTATTTCATGCCCAGGGCTCACCGAAGCGTTTAGCATCATGAGCTATATATTTTTATATCCGGGACAATCGATTCCGTCCTATATTCAATACACTCACGGGAGGAACACAGTATGTCAAAAGTAGTTATTATGGATCATCCTCTGATCCAGCACAAGATTGGAATGATCAGGAGAACCGACACAGGAACCAAGGATTTCAGACAGACCATCAGCGAGATCGCAATGCTCATCTGCTACGAGGCCACCAGAGACCTTCAGCTCAAGGACGTTGAGATCGAGACCCCTATCTGCAAGACCACAGTAAAACAGCTCAAGGGAAGAAAGCTCTGCGTAGTACCCATTCTTCGTGCAGGTCTTGGCATGGTAGACGGAATGCTGGCACTTATACCTGCAGCTAAGGTTGGTCACATCGGACTTTACAGAGATCCCGAGACACTTAAGCCTGTTGAGTACTATTGCAAGATGCCTGCAGACGTAGCAGACAGAGAGATTTTTGTAGTGGATCCCATGCTTGCAACAGGCGGATCCTCAGTTGCAGCTATTCAGATGCTCAAGGACAGAGGCTGCAAGAACATTCACTTCATGTGCATCATCGCAGCTCCTGAAGGACTGGAAGCAATGAAGAACGCACATCCTGATGTAGATATCTACGTAGGATCACTTGACGAGAGACTTAACGAGCACGGTTACATCGTACCCGGACTTGGAGACGCCGGAGATAGGATCTTCGGAACCAAGTGAGCGATATAGGGACGAAAAGTTACATTTTTGACTGCTTGCAGACATAAAAATGTAACCTTGAGGACCTAACGTACATGAGGAAGAAGAGCGGTAGCTCGGATTCCGAATGTACGTAGGATTGCGAGAGCGTAAGCGGAGCAATCCGTATATCGCGGAGCAGACTCAATCATTCAAAGCGAGCATGGCGATTTCCGAATATCGCTTAGCAATTTAGATTTTTATTGGAGGGGGAAATGAAGCGAGAGGACTATATCAGCTGGGATGAATACTTCATGGGCGTAGCCAAGCTGGCCGCCATGCGCAGCAAGGATCCCAACACACAGGTTGGAAGCTGCATAGTAAGTGAGGACAACAACATTCTGTCCATGGGTTACAACGGTTTTCCCAAGGGGTGCTCCGATGAGGATTTTCCCTGGGAGAGGGACGGAGAGGATGAGCTGTCCACCAAATATCCTTTCGTTACCCACAGCGAGCTCAACGCTATATTAAACTACAGAGGCGGAAGCCTCGTGGGGGCCAAGATCTACGTATCTCTTTTCCCCTGCAATGAATGTGCCAAGGCCATAATTCAGGCCGGCATCAAGACCGTTGTTTTTGACAGTGACAAATACAGTACTTCCGCATCAACCAGAGCTTCCAAGAAGATGTTCGATGCAGCGGGAGTCAGATATTATCAGTATCAGCGAAGTGGCAGAAGTATCAAGATTACCATTTAACGACATGACTAACGGGCATTGGGATAAAAAAACTAAATATACTGGTGCAGGGAAAGGCTTAATGGCCTTTCTTTGTGCTATATGCATAGCTTTCGTATCCATCCCCATAGCTTCCAAGGCTACCGAGTCCACCAAGGAAAAGCTGGAGAAGGCCAAAGAGGCCAAGAAGGAATCCCAGAATCAGCTTGAGGGCACCAAGGATGATATCGCCGAGATGAATGAGGAGAAATCCTCGCTTCAGGGGCAGCTCAATTCCCTTAACACTCAGCTCAGCGAAGTCAGCTCCAACCTTGAGGAGATCGAGGAGCAGATAGAGAACAAAGAGAACGAGATTGAGAATACTCAGGCAGAGCTGGAGGTCGCAAGACAGACCGAGGCCAATCAGTATGCTTCCATGAAAAAGAGAGTACAGTTCATATATGAGAAGCAGAATTTCGTTCTTATCGATATGCTCACCGGTTCATCGAGTTTTGCAGACTTCCTCAACCAGAATAACTACGTGGAGCAGCTCTCAGCCTACGACAGGAAGATGTTCAGGCAATACATCGAGACCAGGAAGGCCATCGAGGAGAAAGAGGCAACTCTTGAAGAGGAGATGGTTGCCCTTGAAGATTATCAGATGAAGCAGAAGGCGGAACAGAGCAGGGTTTCAGGCCTGGTGACCCAGACCTCCGGCAGTATCAAGCAGTACGCCAACGACATCTCTGACGCTGAGGCCAGAGCAGAAGCGCTGGAAGCTCAGATCAAGGAGCAGGAAAAAGATATCAAGGCTCTGGAAGCCAAGCTGGCGGAGGAGCAGAGACTATCCAAGCTTGCCAGAAATTCCACCTGGCGAAACATCTCTGAGGTTACCTTTGCAGAGGGCGACAGATATCTTCTGGCCAATCTTATCTACTGTGAGGCAGGATCCGAACCCTATGAGGGCAAGGTTGCGGTTGGCGCTGTTGTTATAAACAGAGTGCTGTCTTCGGTTTATCCGGATACGGTGGTGGGAGTTATCTATCAGGGAAAGCAATTTTCGCCTGTAGCCAGCGGAAGACTGGCCCTGGCTCTTGCAGAGGGCAGAGCGAATGCAGCCTGTTATCAGGCCGCGGATGAAGCCATGAAGGGCTATTCGAACGTAGGAAGCTGCGTTTATTTCAGAACGCCGGTGCCGGGACTTAGCGGAATCACCATCGGCGGACATGTTTTTTACTAGTATTATTTCAGGATATGTATTTCTCTATCGGGGCGATGAGTTCATCAATGCCCTTGGAGTAAATTTCATCAAGGAGCTTGCTCAGTGACAGCAGGCTCTTTTTAAGAAGAGCTTCATCGATAAGCCTATTTTCAAAGGCCTCGGAGAGTTCGTCAAGATCCACGACCTTGATACGGCCGTCGGGGAAGATGATAACGTCGGCGAGAAGGTCAACCATTATGAGTTTGTTCTCTTCGGGGATGTGCTCATAGGTAAGAATATCGCAGTACCAGCACTTAAGGGAACCATCCTCTCTGAGGAACTTGCTGATGCGAAAGCCTCTGTTTAAATAACAGCAGGAATAACCACAGAACAGGTCATCACATCTTTCGTGGAGGAATTTCCATTTGGTGACGAGGATATCCTCGTTGTATTCAAGGATGATATCGTCCTTTAGCAGATTGCATTCATTTGGGATAAAGCGTTTGCGGTACAAGATCGGTTTGTTCATGGCTGTACCCTCTTTCGTCCATAAGAAGAATGGAAATATCTGAAATTGTGTTATGAAAATATTACTATTATTGAAATTGAAAGTCAATTATGCGTGATAATACAAAGAAAATTACGATAATAAAAATCATATATGCCATTGTGCTGTTTACGGTGTCCCTTTTTGTGATAGGGAGCCTGTCCCATGACGATAATGCGGACATGACAGCACAGATGTCCAAGGCAACCCTTCCTGTTGTGAATCTCCTTAGCGGTGACAGGGAGATCAACCCGCTTCACGGCTACACAGGCGAAATGGATGTGAGCCATATGAGGGGGACTGTTTTCCCGGTGGGCTCCGACAGACAGATAAGATTCAGGATCAATACCTATGGCGGCAATGTCATGAATCTTAAGTTCGAGGTCAGGACCATAGATGGCAAGAGCCTTGTGGAGAGCACTCCCATTGTTGATTACAGCGAGAATGCCCAGACCATAAACGGGAGCCTGCAGATCAAGGATCTGATAACCGCCGGCAACGAGTACATGCTGGTTTTTGTCATGGATACCGGTGTGGGCGAAGCCAGATACTATTCCAGAATTGTCTGGACTGAGGACAGCAGATACAACATCGATGAGGAGCTGGACTTTGTCACAGGCTTCAGCGAAGCAACTTTTAATAAGACTGAGGCAAAAGAGTACACGAAATACCTTGAGTCCAACTCAGAGGGTGACAATACCACTTTTAGCAAGGTTAATATCCACAGCAGTTTTAATCAGGTAACCTGGGGTGAACTTAACATCACCAAGCATACAGAGCCTGAAATATATGTAACGGATATCCATTCCCAGACGGGATCCTACAAGCTCTGCTACAGAGTTACAGTAAGAGACGGCAATGTGAGCAGGCTCTACAACGTGGAGGAGGCCTTCAGAGTTCGTCACACCTCAGACAGGATGTATTTGCTCAACTATGAGAGAACCATGAACTACATCTTTGATGCGGGTTCATATTCAATAAGCAGTAACAGCATTGGTCTTAGCATTTCAGACCCGGGACTGCAGCTGGTGGAGAACGGTGGAGGAACGGCGTTTGCCTTTGTCAGCGAGAACAGACTTTTTATGTTCAACAATTCAGAGAGCAGGCTGGCTTACCTCTTCGGCTTCTATGACACAGATAACAACGACATCAGAACCAGGTGGAACAACAATACCATCAAGATCCTGAAGGTGGATGAGGCCGGCAATGTCAAATTCGCAGTGGCAGGTTACATGGCCAGAGGAATTCACGAAGGCCAGGTGGGAATTGCCGTATATGACTACAATGCTTCCATAAATGCGGTGGAGGAGCAGGTTTTTGCCCCCAGCAGTCAGTCTCCGGAGGTACTGGTATCTTTTGTTGATACCCTTGCATACCTTGGAAACGGCGATGTTTTCTATGTGATGCTTGAGCAGAATATTTATGCTATTGACCTTATCGGCAGAACCGCAGGCACCGTTGCTACGGATATCGGAAGCGGAGATTACAAGATATCGGAATCCGAGAGGACAATTGCCTGGCAGACCAAGGATCTGACCAGCTTCAAGATGATGAACCTCAACACAAGAGGCCAGAGCGAGATCCAGGCTGATGACGGAGACTATATCGTGGTTCTTGGATTCATGGGAGAGGACCTTGTTTACGGCCTTGTACACTCTGAGGACGTTCACAAGGACAAAATGGGCAATCCGATTTATCCCATGTATGCCATTAAGATTCAGGACAGCGACGGGAATCTCCTTGAGAACTATCATCCTGAGGGAGTATACGTCACTTCCGTTGAGATTACTGACAATCAGATCAGACTCTCCAGAGTTGAGAAGGACGATAACGGCGAGTACGTCAGCACCTACGACGATCAGATTATGAGTACCCTCAAGGCTGAGGACGGCAGCAACTCAGTGAATCAGGTATCAGTTGATATTTTTGAAAAAATTGTTCAGATAAATGTAAGAAATGAGATCAAGCTTAAGTCTCTTCGTGTACTTACACCTAATCAGACTCTATTTGAGGGAACGAGAGATGTGGAGCTGGATATAGACAGAGACAGACAGGAGCAGCCTTTTTACTATGTCTACGGACTCTTTGGAATAGAGGGAATCTACACGGATCCTTCTGAGGCGGTAAAAAGGGCAAATGAAGCTTCCGGAACTGTAACCGGCGACAATAACGGATATGTCTGGGTTAAGGGCAATCTTCTTCGCTCCAACCAGATCATGGCTATAACGAGAAATGCCGAGAGCTATGAGAATATGATGGCTACACCGCCAACAGTTGTCTGCCTTGATCTCATCCTTCAGTTTGAGGGAATTAACAGAAATGTGGATGCTATGCTGGATGCGGGCTCTTCTGTCACGGATATCCTAAGGGAATCACTTCCTGAGACAACGGTATTGGATCTTGACGGATGTCCCATGTCGGCAATGCTGTACTATGTTAATCAGGATCTGCCGGTTATGGCTATGCTCAACGATGGCACGGCGGTTCTGATCATCGGATTTAACGATCTTAACACTGTTCTTATGAATCCTTTGACGGGACAGGTGTACAAATACGGAATGAATGATTCGGACAAGCTTTTTAATGAAAACGGCAATCATTTTGTGACATACATAAGGAACAGTCGATGATTTTTGTTTCCATTTTGCGGAGGGTTACAACATGAAGAATTTTACTTTTGATATGGTGAAGGATCCTGAGATTTTCAAGGATAATGTGCTTCCTCAGACAGCCGATTTTGTGGCTTATCAGAACGAGGAAGAGATTGAGGGAAGGGTTTCTTCACTCAGGCTGTCACTTAACGGACTGTGGAAGTTCCATTATGCCAGGAATTACCGATCGGTTATTCCGGGCTTTGAAAAAGAGGATTATGACTGCAGTTATTTTGATGATATAAGAGTTCCTGCCCATATTCAGATGGAAGGGTATGATATTCCCGCTTACATCAATATCCAGTATCCCTGGGATGGACACGAGGATATCGAGCTGGGACAGGTGCCGGAGGAGTTCAATCCGGTGGGCAGCTATGTGAAGTATTTTAACCTTCCCGCAGATTGGGAGGGGCAGCAGGTTCACATTGTTTTTGACGGCGTTGAGAGCGGATATGCTCTGTGGCTTAACGGACAGTATGTGGGCTACAGCGAGGATACTTTTACTCCTTCAGAGTTTGATCTTACAGGTTTGCTAAGGAGCGGCGTCAACAAGCTGGCGGTGCAGGTGTTTAAATGGACCAGCGGCAGCTGGTTTGAGGACCAGGATTTCTTCAGATTCTCAGGTATCTACAGAAATGTATATCTGAAGCTCGTGCCTGCCACACATCTTGAGGACTTCAAGGTTCGTACTCCTTTAAATGACGATTTTACCAAGGCTGAGCTGGAGGTTACTCTTAGGACAACGGGATCCGGCTCTGTTGATTATATTCTTTACCGCAATAATCATCCCATGATAAAGGGAAGTGCAGAGCTTGCCGGAAACGGCGGTGATGGCCCTAGTGTATCCCTTAATGTTGTAAGGGAAGAGGTGCTGCAGCCCCAGCTCTGGAGTGCTGAGGATCCGCAGCTCTATCAGCTTCTTTTGAAGGTTAAGGATTCTGAGGGAGAGGTTCTGGAGGTTGTCAGACAGAATGTGGGCTTCAGGAAGTTCGAGATGAAGGACGGACTGATGCTTCTTAACGGCAAGCGCATTGTGTTCAAGGGTGTCAACAGACACGAATTCTCCTGTGAGACCGGAAGAGTTGTTTCTAATGAGGAGACCCTTCTTGATATCATTACCATGAAGAAGAACAATATCAATGCTATCAGAACCAGCCATTATCAGAATTCAGCTTATATATACGAACTCTGCGATATCTACGGTCTGTACATGATCGCCGAGAACAATATGGAGACCCACGGAACCTGGTCCTTGTACGGAGATGAGGGTGCCCACGGCAAGCGCCTTCCGGGCAGCAGAGAGAACTGCATGGAGCATCTTCTGGACAGGATCAATTCCACCTATCAGCTGGATAAGAACCATCCGTCAGTGCTGATCTGGTCCATCGGTAATGAGTCCCATGGCGGCAAAGTGCCCTATGAGATGAGTCAGCTCTTTAGAAAGCTCGATCCCGACAGACTGGTTCACTACGAGGGAATCTGTCACGACAGAACCTATAACGATACCAGCGATATGGAAAGTCAGATGTATCCTTCGGTTGCCAGCATTGAGAAGTTCCTTAAGGAGCATGATGACAAGCCTTATATCTGCTGTGAGTACACCCATGCAATGGCCAACTCCTGCGGAGGCATGTTCAAATACACGGATCTGGCTGAGAGAGAGCCAAGATACCAGGGCGGATTTATCTGGGATTATGTGGACCAGTCAATTCGTGAGAAGAACCGCTTCGGAGAGGATTATCAGGCCTACGGCGGAGACCACGGCGAGAGACCCTGTGATTATAATTTCAGCGGCAACGGTATAGTTGACGGTGAGAGAAGACCCTATGCGAAGATGCAGGAGGTTAAGTTCAACTACCAGAACATCCGCGTATATGTGGAGAGCGACAAGGTTAAGGTCGTTAACAATTCTCTTTTTACCAATACCGGTGAATTCGATTGCTTCGTAACATTATACAAGGACGGAGTTAAGCTCCTTGAGAAGCACATGGCTACTTCGGTAGAGCCACTTAGTGAGGGCGAGTATGAGCTGCCCGATGCCATTATCGAGAAGATGGCAGTGGTGGGCTTTGGGCCTTTTGATGAAAATGGACCTTTCCCTCTTGATGAGTATGTGATAAATGTGTCCTTCAGGTTAAGGGATGATACTTTGTGGGCTCAGAGGGGCCATGAAGTTGCCTTCGGTGAGGGTGTGTTCAGGAAGTCAGCATCCACCTTTGTGACCTGTGCACCGGTTAAGTTTACTCAGGGACTGTATAACTACGGAGTTAAGGGCAATCATTTTGAGGTTCTCTTTAACAGAGATCAGGGAAATATCACATCCTACAGATATGCCGGCAGAGAGCTTATCAGGGAGATGCCAAGAGCAAACTTCTGGAGAGCACCTGTTGATAACGACAACGGCAACAGAATGCCCCAGAGATATGCACAGTGGAAGCTGGCAAGCTCCTATGCTATTGCGGCTCCTATCATTGAGGAGAGCACAGGCTATGCCAACGGTACAGAGGACCAGGGCAGGTATCCTGTTGTGGATGTTAAGGAAAACAGCGTGAGCCTTACCTTCAAGCACTATCTTCCTACAGTTCCGGCTTCTTCAGTGCTTCTAACCTACACGGTCACAGGGGATGGAAGAGTCTGGATAAAAGAGGAATATGAAGGCGTCAAGGGTCTCAGCCCCATGCCTGAGTTTGGTATGCTCTTTAAATTTGATGCTGATTTTGACAGGGTTGAGTACTACGGCAAGGGCCCTGCAGAGAACTATATAGACAGAAACCGCGGAGCAAAGCTTGGAATCTACCGCGACAAGGTAGAGGACATGATGGAGCACTATCTTGTGCCTCAGGAGACCGGCAACAGGACCGGAGTAAGATGGGCCAAGATCCTAAACAACAAGGGAAGAGGACTGCTATTCGAAGCTCCCGATACCATGAATTTCAGCGCATTGCCTTACACTCCGGGAGAGCTGGAGGAGGCAAGACATCCTTACGAGCTGCCCCGCTACTGCAAGACAGTGGTACGCTGCAGCCTGTGCCAGATGGGTATCGCCGGAGATGACAGCTGGGGAGCCAAGACACATCCCGAGTTCCTTATTCCAAGTGATGAGAAGCTGACATTTACCATGAGTTTCAAGGGAATCTGAGGAGGTAAACCATGGAAGAGACTATGAAGAAGATTGCAATGGGAATGAGCATCAGAATGGGCCTGGTCATGAGCTTTTGCATGTCATTGTTAGGAAATCTTATAGGCATGAAAAATTCCGGAAAGTTCTCCATAGTTGGATTTTTGCTGAGCTTTGTGATAAGTACTGTTATCAGCTTTGCCATTGGATTTCTGATTCCCATGGGCAAACTGGGAGCAGGGGCCTGCAGAAGATATAAACTGCAGCGGGGATCACTTCCCGCAAGACTCCTAGAGAGCCTTATATCCAATTGCATTTATACTCCCATAATGACTCTTGTTATGGTTATTCTGGCCTACAGAAACGCCATGAGACAGAGCGGCGGCATGGCGAAGATAAGCTTTTTGCCCATGTTCCTCAGTTCACTTGTGATCTGCTTTATTGTGGGCTATGTAATTATTTTCATTATTCAGCCGCTCTTTATGAAGCAGCTGATGAAGAAATATGGGGTGAATCCCAAAGGATAAACATGTTGTGAAAGGTAGGAGGGATAGGCATGAACGAGAACATTACCAAGAGAAATGAACTGCTGGCACAAAAGACAATCGAGGGGCTTAAGTCCAGAAATATGACAGGCTACTACGCAGCCACCAAAGAGGAGGCTCTTAAGATAGCACTGGAGATCATTCCTGAGGGCAGCAGCGTTACCATGGGCGGAGCCATGAGTGCTCATGAGATTGGCCTTGTGGAGGCAATCAAAAACGGCAATTACAATTTCATCGACAGAGATAAGGCTAAGACTCCCGAGGAGAAGAGAGCCGCAATGCTGGCAGGCTACGATGCCGATTTCTTCCTTTCCAGCTGCAATGCCATGACAGATGACGGTATTCTTGTAAATATCGATGGTAATTCCAACCGCGTGTCCATGATCTGCCAGGGACCCAAGAAGGTTATTTTCATCGTGGGAATGAACAAGGTCTGCGGCGATCTTGACGGAGCCATGAAGAGAGCCCGCAACGTTGCAGCTCCGATAAATGCCCAGAGATTCGGCCTTGCAACTCCCTGCGCCAAGACCGGAAAATGCATGGACTGCAAATCTCCCGACACGATCTGCTGTCAGTTTCTGACAACCCGCTATTCAAGACATGCGGACAGAATACATGTCATTCTTGTAAATGATAATCTTGGATTTTGATGGAGCTGACCTATGAGGATACTTTTCATACGCCATGGGGACCCTGACTATGTCAACGACACACTTACTGAGCAGGGGAAAATTGAGGCAAGACTTCTTGCGGATATGATCAACGATCTTGGAATCGATGAAGCCTATGTATCTCCCCTCGGAAGAGCTGTGGATACTGCGGAGTATTCACTTAGGGCGCTTGGAAAAAAGGCGACGACTCTGGACTGGCTCAGGGAATTCCCCGCAGAGGTGGATCCCAATACTTCTGAAGTTGCAAGGAAAGCCTATGCCACAGAGTTGTGGACAGATGAAGAGACGGGAAAGTACAAAAAGCGCATAATCTGGGATGTTTTGCCATCATATTTTGGTCAGCACCCGGAGCTTTTTGATGTGAATGCCTTCATGGACTCGGAGTTGGTAAAAGAGAGCGACATGAAGGAGAAGTATGAATATGTCATCAGCTCTTTTGATCGTTTTCTGGCTGATAACGGATATGTGAGGGATGGAAGCGTATATAGAGTTGAGAAAGGAAACAGCAAGACTATTGCGTTTTTCTGCCACTTTGGAATTACGGCAGTTCTTCTGTCAAGACTGTGGAATGTGTCACCCTTTGTGACTTTGCAGTCCCTGGCAACGGCGCCTACGTCCGTTACCGAGGTGGTGACCGAAGAGAGGCAGAAGGGCATTGCAACCTTCCGCACTCTCAGGGTCGGTGACCTGACCCACTTAATCAGCGCCGGTGTGGAACCTTCTTTTTCCGGAAGATTCTGCGAGCGTTATGAGAACGAAGACCAGCGGCACTAATCGGAAAAAAGGCCTGTCCCCATGTGGCAACGGGGGCAGGCTCATTTTGTTTAGACAGTGTAACGCTTGGACAGCTCCTCAATTACATGAGCTGTACTCTTTTCAACTGTGCCGGCATCGAAGGGACTTAAGAGATTTCCGATTTTCAGAAGCTCTAAGTATCCTTTGGTTCCGCCGGCGCGGCAAAGACGAAGATAATCCTCCCAGGCCTTCTGTCTATCCTCTTTCATGCGGCCATAGTACTGGAACGCACAGATCTGTGACATGGCATATTCGATGTAGTAGAAAGGATAGAGGAAGATGTGTTGTTTCTGCATCCAGAAACCACCGGCCTCCAGGAATTCATTTCCGTCATAATCACGCCAGGGCATGTATTTCTGCTCAATCTCATGCCAGGTTCTCTTCCAGTCAGCGGCTGAGTATTCAGGATGCGCATAAACTTCGTGCTGGAATTCATCAACACTAACCAGATAAGGAATTGTGCAGAGGGCTCCAAGCAGATGTGAAGTAACATACTTCTCTGTATTTTCCTCAAAGAACAGCTCCATCCAAGGGTAAGCGAAGTGTTCCATTGACATGGAATGAATCTCGTTTATCTCTGCTGTTGAGCCTCTAAGTGCATCTACATCAATGGATCTCAGTGCGAGATATCCCTGGAATGCATGACCTGCCTCATGGGTAAGAACGTCCACATCCGCTGAGGTTCCGTTGAAATTGCTGAAGATGAAAGGAGCCTTGAAAAGGGACATAGAGGTCATATAGCCGCCCATGTGCTTACCGGGTCTCGTCTCCAGATCAAAGAGCTCATATTTTTTCATGAAATCAAAGAATTCACCTGTCTCGGCGCTCATCTCTGTGTACATCTTCTGAGCCTTATCAATAAGCTCCTGTGTGGTTCCGATCGGTGTAGCATTTCCATCGGGGAAAATAAGCTCTTCATCATAGTAATAAAGCTTATCAACGCCGAGTTTTTCCTGCTGGATCTTGCGCAGCTTAGCAACCGCCGGAGTGATTATCTCTCTGACCTGCTCACGGAATTTGGCCGCATCTTCTGCTTTATAATCGAAACGGTTTCTATTGACGTAAGCCATCTCAGTATAGTTGTTAAATCCCATTTTCAGAGCCATCTCGTTACGGAGCTTAACCAGCTCTGCGTACTGTGCCTCAAGCTCAGGGCTTATTTTTTCATAGAGGGCAGCCCAGGCTTCGAAGGCTTCCTTGCGCTCTGCGCGGTCTGTGCTCTGCATGTGCTTAAGAAGTCCATAGAAATTACATTCTTCACCTCTAAAGTTAGTTGTAGCACCGGCTGCTGTTTTACTGTATTCCTGGCTGACCTGTTCGCAGCGAATGGTCTCGGGAATGATCTTCTCATCGCTTGTAAGTAGAGAAGCGTCCAGCTTCCTAAGGAGCTGTGCACCGAACTCTTCCTCAAACTGCGGTCTGAACTGAGAGCTTGTCAGTGCTTTTGCCAAAGCATTGTACTGGGGAATAGTCCCGGCAAATGCCTCCTGAAGCCATTGGAGTTCATTGTCATAAAACTCATCCTTCATGTTGATGGTGTTGCGGATATGAGCCACAGTATACATGGTTTCATCGGCCTGTTCGCGCTCCTGCAGAGCAAAATAGGCGTCTTTGACCTCCTGATAGCTCTTGGCATCACGAATCTTGGCGGCAGTATCTTCTACAGCTCTTTTAAGCGCCTCAACATCTGGACGCTTATATTCGATTTCACTAAATTTCTTCATATATAACCGACCTCCTTAAATTGTTCACAATTGAATTATATATAAAAGCCCCAAAAAGCGCAATGGATGACATGGGGATGGTTCTTTTGTCACTTTAGTGAAAATTTTTCTGTAAAAAAAGATGTTGACATGGTATTGTCAGACAGATATACTTACAACTAATAATTTTCAGAAAGGATTACGAGATGGAAAGATTGTATCCCGTCACTAAATGCATGATGCTCGTGGTCGATTCCGTGAATACTATTCAGGGGACTGTTTTTGATATGCATGATGAGGACGAGATTATATGCAAGGCGTAGTCTAAGTTTATAATCTATATAGAGATTTTGAAGCCTCATCAAGGGAAAACCTGGTGAGGCTTTTTTGTGATAGGAGGATATATGGCAAACTTAATTGTGGTATGCGGACCCCAGGCGGTGGGGAAGATGACTGTGGCGGAGAGCTTAAGGGATAAACTCAGATACAACATGATGATGAATCACGACAGCATCGAGGTTTCGGATAGGATATTTGGATTTGGGACTCCGGCCCAGCGAGAGTTTAACAGCTATTTCAGGGAAAAGGCCTTTGAACTGGCAGTGAAGCATGATGTAGACCTGATCTTTACGTATGTTGCCGCTTTTGATCTGCAGGAAGAGCATGATTATCTTCATTCTTTGGAAAAAATGTTTGAGGAGGCGGGAGGTCATTTCTACTTTGTGGAACTAAGTGCCACCCTGGAGGAGAGGCTTGCGAGAAATGAAACGCCACATCGAATGGAGAAGAAAGCTTCCAAGAAGGATGTGGAATGGAGCAGGGCTAATCTTTTGGAGGATGCTAAGAAGTATAGATTGAACACTAATGAGGATGAAGTGCTTTTTGAGCATCACCTTAAGATTGATAATACAGAACTATTGCCAGATGAAGTGGCGGATAGAGTTATTGCAGAATTTGGGCTGGTGGCGAATGTGAAGGAAGAGAAGGAATATAGATTTGGAGCGTAAGTAATAGGACGGATGCGAGTCAATGGGGACGGTTTTATACCAATGGGGACGGTTCTCTATGGTATAGTTTTCGTCAATACAAAATTTTGCATATTATTACATGCACAAAACTATACCATAAAGAACCGTCCCCATTGGTATAAAACCGTCCCCAATATACATAGGATAAAAACAAGGAGGAATGAAGAATGAAAGTAATGATTGAAACAGAAAGATTAGTGTTAAGACCCTTGGTACCGGAGGATTATGAGGCAGTATACAAGTGGGGGTCCGATCCGATTGTAAATGAATACATGATATATCCACTTTATAAATGCGCAGAAGATGTAAAGGCCTGGCTTGAGGGGCGGGATGATGACAATCCGGATAGTTATGACCTTGGCATAGAGCTGAAGGAAACCGGGGAGCTCATCGGTAGTGGCGGTTTTGTTTACCATCCTGAAAGAGATGCCTGGGAAGTAGGCTACAACATCAGAAGAGACCAGTGGGGCAAGGGCTATGTTCCTGAAGCTATGCAGGGAATACTTGATCACATCAAGGAGCACAGAACAGTCCGCGCCATCGAAGGAACCTTTGCAAAAGAGAATCACAAGAGCCAGCGCGTAATGGAGAAGCTCGGCATGCACTACCTGGAGGACACCGAATTCCGGAAACTCGACGGCAGCAGGAAGTATGATGCAAAGACCTTTATCAGAGAGTTCTGGAACTGCCATTAAGAAGGTGCCGTCCCCATCCCCGGAGTCCCGGGATCTCAAGGCACCCTCCGAAAATGCTTGTTGTCATCTGTGCTGTGCTTTTTTTTAGGGTCAGTAAGCAGAAACGCCTCATATCGACTTCACTCAGAACAATCTAAGGAGAATAGAATGAGTATAGAAATTAAGAAGATGGAAACTGATGATGAATTCAAGGGGAAGGCCTATGTTCACTGGAAAGGCTGGCAGGAAGCTTATACCGGGATTGTGGATCAGGGATATCTTGATGGACTTACTTTGGAGAAGTGTGGCTTTAGATCAGATGGGACGGAAAAAGAGATTGAACTAGGAGCGCAAATCATTGAAATAAGAATGGTCAGGAAACGGTGATGAGTCAGGACGAACCGTCCCCGTGCCATACATTCCCCCAAAAAGCAAATTAACTCCCTGCATTTTCCTAACTCAGAAATGTATTTTCAATTTTAAAACCTTTAAAATTGAAGAAAAAAATATGCCTGAGAATCATGAGGCTATAGTCAAAGGAATACAGTGGAGAAAGGAAGGCTTCAGCAACAAATGAAAAAGCAGTCCCCCAAAAAATATCTGGCACTAGCAGTCATCTTCATCGTCTTTGCCATAACCGTTGTCCATCAGCTTACAGCCATGGCAAGTCGTGCTAAATCACCCGAAGAAATAAAAGCATATATTACAGATAATAATGATGCCTTAACCGCTTTTGCCAAAGACTTATATGATACTCAGAGTCAAGAACTGATTATCTACGATTCGCCAAAAGAATTACCTAAATCTTCCAAAAAAATCTGCAACCCCTTCGCTGATTCAAGAATCCTTTATATATCAGTGGAAAAAGGTGTTCATCCGGAAGGCGACAGAGTATTCTTTATTCTGAAAGACAGACCTGATGATAAGCGCTATTACAACAGTGGTTTCTATTACTCTCCTACAGGTACAATATCTGATCTATACGGAAATGCCAAGGAGGGTGACTATTTTGAACACGATGGGGGTCAAACCGGAGAGCGCTCCCGCTACAGAACCGAAAAGATCTGCGACAACTGGTATTATTTTGAAGAAGCAGTATGGTAAAGAAGAACCGTCCCTCTGTCATAATCGTGCTCGTCCCCATCCCCGGAGTCCCGGTATCTCAAGGTACACTTCGGAAATGTGCAGTTCTTGATCGAGGCAGATGTTTTTCAAGGTGAAGGAAGACGAAAATGACGATTGCTCTGAGCGAAGTCGATATGAGGCATTTTCGTCTTACTGAGCCTTAGAAAAACACGACGCAGATGACAACAAGCATTTTCGGAGGGTGCCTTGAGATACCGGGGCTCCGGGGATGGGGACGGGCACTTGTCTTATCACCCCCTCTTGACTCGTATCTATGTCAGTGTTAGTATGAAAAGGGTTTGAAAATATAAAGAAAGAGCGCTATGCGTTTAGGTGAAGGAATGATTATTAGATAATTTAGCTTGAGTGAACACGATATTTGTTTTATTAGCTGCTATTGCGGCTGTTTTGTGTACGCTTAATCTGGATTATCATGCATTCGAAACCTAAATTGCTTAGTCTGAATATAGAGACTGGGTATATCAGCAGGTCTATTTGTGTGAGTCTATTTTGCGTATGCATTATAGGCTTATTTTTTTGCAGCACAGTAGGAGGGTAGTGAATGTTACAAGTAAAAAACCTCACAATAACACATCGTAAGGACCTGCGGATCATTCTGGAGAATTTCAGTATGGTGCTGAATGATGGGGACAAAGCGGTGATCATCGGAGAAGAGGGGAACGGCAAGTCCACTCTTATGAAATGGATATATGATCCGGAGATGGCTGAAGAATACACGGAGTGCGAAGGGGAAAGAGTGATGGCCGGGGAAATGCCGGGGTATCTGCCCCAGGAGCTGCCGGAAGCTGATAAGGAGAAGACTTTGTACGAGTATTTCTCGGAGGCGCAGCTGTTTTTTGACAAGGAGCCAAAGGAACTGGCTCGGATGGCAGCGGAGTTTCAGGTGGCCACGGACTTTTTTTACAGTGACCAGAAAATGGGAAGTCTCTCCGGCGGAGAAAAGGTAAAGGCGCAGCTGATGCGGCTTCTGATGGATAATCCCACAGTGCTGCTTCTGGACGAGCCGTCCAACGACATTGATATCAGCACGTTGGAGCTATTGGAGAAGCTGATAAATAACTGGAAGCACATTGTTTTGTTCATATCCCATGACGAGACGCTGATCGAGAACACAGCCAATGTGGTGATTCATATTGAGCAGATCATGAGAAAGACTAAGAGCAGATACACCATCGTAAAGGATAATTATCAGAACTATATAAAGAACAGGGCTGCAAATTTTGAGAGGCAGGAGCAGCAGGCTCTGAACGATAGGCGTGATAAGAAGCTCCGCGACGAGAAGTACAGAAGGCTGATGCAGAGCGTAAACAGGGCCCAGACCACCATTGGTAGCGTTGATACCGGACATATCGGTGATCCCATGCAGGCTGCAAGGAATCTCAAGGACAAGATGCATACTGTAAAGGCCATGGGCAGACGTTTTGAAAAAGAAGATGAGAACATGACGGAGAGGCCGGAGCAGGAGGAAGCTATTTTCTTTAAGCTTGGAGATAAGAACGCGGGAATGCCTGCGGGAAAAACGGTTATTGAGTATTCCCTGGATAAGCTGACGACGCCGGATGGTTCCAAGGTTCTTTCCAAAGATATTTTTCTTAGAGTCAGGGGGCCGGAGAAAATCTGCATTGTGGGTACCAATGGTGTGGGAAAGACGACGCTTTTGAAGAAGATGGCGGAGGAGATGCTAAGTAGGAGCGACATCAGAGCTCAGTATATGCCGCAGAACTACGAGGAGCTGCTGGACCTGGATGTGACGCCCGTGGAATTCCTTGACGACACCGGGGATAAAGCGGTGCGAACCCGCATCAGAACTTATCTTGGGTCGCTGAAATATACCGCAGATGAGATGGATCACCCCATAAGGGAGTTGTCCGGCGGGCAGAAGGCGAAGGTGCTGCTTCTTAAGATGAGTCTGTCCGATGCGAATGTGCTTATACTGGATGAGCCCACGAGAAACTTTTCGCCACTGTCGGGACCGGTCATAAGGAAGATGATAGCCTCTTTTCCCGGAGCAGTTATCAGTATCTCCCACGACCGCAAGTACATCGAGGAAGTCTGCACCAAGACCTACACGCTGACCGAAGATGGCCTGAAGTGATATGGAGGGCCGGTCGCCTATCCCCGGAGGTCCGGCATCTCAAGGCACACTTCGGAAATGCTTGTTGTCATCTGTGTTGTGTTTTTCTAAGGCTCAGTAAGATGAAAATACCTCATATCGACTTCGCTCAAAGAAATCGGTGTTTTCATCTTCCTTCGCCTTGAAAAACATCGCCTCGATCAAGAACTGCGCATTTTCGAATGATGCCTTGAGATACCGGACCTCCGGGGATGGGCTCGGAATCATGAAATACTTAGAGCGGCTCGGAAGCATGAAACACTCCAAGGATGAGTTAAGAATTATGGAGCACTTTTTGGAAGCGAATCATGAAACACTTAGGGATGGGCTCGGAATCAAGAAGCAATCCGGGGGGAACGTGGGATTTTGAAATTATCAGGGATGTACTTGGACGTTTGAAACAATAGAGCGAGATGGGGGATAGAATCTTAAAAAATGGAGGAATAAAGTATGAGAGAAAATATTAGAGTAGTACCTTTTGAGATGAAATATATTGAGGATTATCATAAGAATTTTAATGAGGAAATCACAAAGTATCAGTGGCCGGATCCCTTTGAGAACCTTGAGGATGCAAGAGCGCTGCTGCAGGAGTTTCTTGATGAGATGGAAAAGGGGGAGACGCTTATTTTTGCAGTGGTGGATGATGCTGACAGATTTATTGGAAGTACAGAGATTCATGGGCTGACCGACGATTGTAACGAGCTTGGAGTTTGGATTATTGAATCTGAGCAGGGAAAGGGCTATGCATATGAAGCGCTGAAGTACACTTTGGATCAGGCCTATGAAAAGTATGGAAAGACTGAGTTTTTCTACGAAGCAGATATTAGAAATGAAGGCAGTAATAAATTGCTGAAGAAATTCTCAGATAGTTATGAGATTACTGAACTTGAGACAGAGGAGCTTGTGACGGATTCTGGAAAAGAGCTGAAGCTTCGAGGAAATGTACTGAAGAGGAGATAAAAATGAGCGAATATACATATATCAATTTAAGACAAAGACCTGAGATTAGTAAGGCAGCAGCTAACTGGTTTCATGAGAAGTGGGGAGTGCCCACCGAGGCTTATCAGGAGTGCATTGATGCCTATCTGAATGGGACCACAGAATATGGCTGGTATCTGTGTCTTGATGGAGACAAGATTGTAAGCGGACTGGGGGTAATCGAGAACGATTTCCATGATAGAAAAGACCTTTCGCCTAATGTATGTGCGGTTTACACAGAGGAAGATTACCGCTGTCAGGGAATAAGCGGCTATCTCTTGAACATGGTAGTAGACGATATGAAGTCAAAGGGTATTACACCTATTTACCTGGTGACCGATCACACCGGATTCTACGAGAAATACGGCTGGGAGTTCTTCTGTATGGCCCAGGGCGACGGAGAGCCTGAACCCACAAGACTGTATATACATAGATGACAACAAATATTTACGGAGGGTGCCTTGAGCCACCGGGCCTCCGGGGATGAGCTCGGGATATAGAAAAGGAGGAATGATCTTGAATTACTTTATAGAGGGATTACAGGGAAGTGGAAAGAGTACACTTGTTAGACGGCTGTCTGAGAAGTATGCGGATCATAAAGCAATCTGCGAGGGGGAGTATTCTCCGGTGGAGCTGGCTTGGTGCGCTTATGTGAGCAGGCAGCAGTATGAGGAAATTTTGGATAAGTATAGTGAGATTCGAAGCGAGATAAAGGAGAAGAGCTTCGAAGAAGGCGACCACAGGGTTATCTGCTACACCAAGATAATCACTGATATTCCGGGATTTCACAAGGATCTTGAGCAGTATGAGATTTACAATGGACGAATTGATTTTGACAGCTTTAAGAAGATAGTGTTAGAGCGATTTCGCAGGTGGGATACAGATAACAACATTTTTGAGTGTTCTCTTTTCCAGAATATAGTTGAAGATATGATTTTGTTTAGGAACTTCAGTGATGAGCAGATTCTGGACTTTTACAAGGAAGTGAAAGAGGCGCTGGAGGGTAGGGACTATCAGATCATGTATCTGGAGACTCCGGATATCGCGGCGAACATTGATGTTATTAGAAAAGAGCGTTCCGATGATAAGGGAAATGAGATGTGGTACCCTTTAATGATCGGCTATTTTGACAATTCACCTTATGCTCTTGCGAGAAATAAGTCCGGGCACGAGGCAATGCTTGAGCATTTGGGGCACAGGCAGGAGCTGGAGCTTAGGATATGCCGGGAAATCTTTGATGGAAAGTTCACTTTATTGAAATCAAAGGACTATAGTTTGCTATAATATGATGTCAGGGCATCTTATTATGTAAATTGGGAGTGAAGTATGAAAGCATCAGCGTTTTGGCCGCTTATGCGGTTTGGGGTAAGAACTGTTTTATTTAAGAAGAAGGATCCCATCCTTGGGACCGTTATTATAACCGACAGGTGCAACCTTAAGTGCAAGCACTGCTCGGTGAACAATATCACTGCGGTGATGCATCCTTTTGAACAGATTAAAAAGGAGATGCAGCAGCTGTTTGACCTGGGAGTAAAGATACTCTTTTTCTGCGGTGGTGAGACTTTTATCTGGAGAGACGGCGACAGGACCATCAAGGATCTGGTCAGGGAAGCCAAGGCTATGGGCTTTCTGATCGTCAATGTGGTGACCAACGGAACCTTTCCGATTGACCTTCCGGAGGCGGACCTGATCCTTCTTAGCCTTGACGGAGACAGGGAGCGCCACAACGCGGTGAGGGGCGATACCTATGATACCATCATGGAGAATATCAGAAACGCAACCTCTGATAACATCTGTTTTTATATGGCTGTGAATCAGATCAACAAGGATGCGATCCGCGAGGTATGTCGCACCGCAAGGGATACTAAGAACGTCCGAGCAGTTTCCTTCAATTTCCACACACCTTATCCGGACACTCGCGACCTGGCGCTTTCCAAGGAAGATAAGAAAAAGTGCTGCGATGTGATAGCGGAGATGATGGATGAGGGGGTACCGGTCTTTAATCTTAAGAGCGCTTTTCCATATCTGATAAACAATAGTTTTCCCACGCCCTGTTATCAGTGCCTTGTAATCGAGAACGGCAAGATTTCCGTCTGCGGGCGCTGCATTGATGTACCGGGACTGTGCGAGGAGTGCGGCTACTTTTTTGTGGCGGAATACACGCTTTTGTTCAGCGGCAAGCTCAAGGTTATATTCGAGATGTTCCGAACATATTTAAAGTACGTATGATTACAAGAAGCAGGAGCACTCGCCATGAGCATTAAGACCGACCTGACAAGGATGTGGTTTACCAGAAGCCTGTCACCCTTTGTCTTTACAAATGAATATGATGAAAAGCTGGATTTCGAGGATTGCACACAGCTTGGGCTCTATGTCCATATCCCCTTTTGCAGGTCCATATGTAACTTCTGCCCCTATTGCAAGGAAATCTATAGTGAGGAGAAGCTTGACCGCTACATCGATGCGCTCATCAAAGAGATTCATATGGTGGGGAGCACATTGAGGGGAAAAAAGACTGTGACGAGCCTTTACTTCGGAGGCGGAACCCCGGCCCTTGCGGCGAGCAGAATAGGCGAGATCATTGATGCGCTGAGTGACCACTTTGAAATCACCGAAGGCATCGGACTTGAGCTTCATCCTGATAACGTAACGTCTGATATATTAAGACAGCTCAAGGCAGCAGGCGTTACCAGAATCAGCATCGGTGTTCAGAGCTTCCTTGATAAGTATGTGGGAGTGCTTGGAAGAGCGGCCGTTGATGCGAAGGCCATGAATGCAGCGCTCGCGGAGGTTCCATTTGAGACCGTATCCATGGATCTGATTTTTGCCCTTCCCGGGCAGACCATAGACGATCTGAAAGCCGATATCGATAAGGCCTTCGAGACCGGGGCCAACCATGTGGCGGTGTACCCTTTTATCGATTTTACCTTCACTTCAAGTCCTGTTAAGGCCATGGCTAAGCGAAGGAAACGAGCGCTGATGGATGCCATGACGGAGTATTTTGAGGAAAAAGGCTACTACAGGAGCTCCATCTGGACTTTTTCCACCGGTGAGGAAGCCAAGTATTCATCAATGACAAGGGAGAACTTCCTGGGCTTTGGATGCTCTGCGACCACTTTGCTGCGGGACTGCTTCAAGGTGAATACTTTTTCGACCAAGGAGTACATCGCGCGCATAGATGGAGGTAAGCTCCCGACATCCCTTACAACCCGCTTCAGGAAAAGACAGAGAATGGTCTATTACCTGTTCTGGACAGCCTACAGCACCAGAGTGGGGCTGCGGGAATTTGAAGAGTTTTTTGGCGTTCCTTTGAAAAAGATGTATGGCCTTGAGATATTCCTGGCCAAGGTCTTAGGCTACATAACAGAAGAGAATGGAATCATTACCCTGACTAAGAAAGGGGCATTTTACTTCCATTACTATGAGAACTACTATACGCTATCTTACATTGATAAGATGTGGGGGCTTATGAGAAAAGAAGCATTCCCGGATGGGATGGAGTTATAGACGAAAAATATACCAAAGAGAACCGTCCCCATTGGTATAAATCCGACAGGACATACCGTGTCCGGTGGCTAAATATGGGCATTTCTCGCTTTGTGTCGTTGTATTTGGCGGAGGACTTTTTTACACTTGGTATATCCTAAGGAAGAGGAGGAGAACACATTTGGATCAGCAAAAGTCAGGCAGATTTTTGAGAGAACTAAGGCATGAGAAACAGATGACACAACAGCAGCTGGCACAGGTTTTTAACGTGAGCACCAGATCCATTTCAAGGTGGGAGACCGGGAGCAATCTTCCGGATATATCGCTGCTGGTGGAGATCGCAGATTTCTACGGAGTTGATGTCAGAGAGATTATTGAAGGGGAGAGAAAAAGCGAGATGATGGATAAGGAAGTAAGGGAAGTGGCCACCAAGATGGCGGATTATGCCAATGAGGAAAAGAGTAAGCTCCTTCGCAGGATGCAGATCATAAGCTTCATAGGAGTTCTGGTTCTGCTACTGTCGATAGGATTACAGACGATTGGGATCGCTTCAAACAAGATAAACAAAGGAGTCCTGTTCGTTACATTTATAGCGCTGGTTATAATGTCAGTTGTTACCTTATATGTGACAGGGCTTTTGGAGAAGATTGTGAAGAACAAGAAGCTTGTACGCAGTATTAAGCTCGCGACTATTATAGGCCTGGCCGTAGCATTCTGGCGTGTTATCGTAATGACTGTTATTGTTGGAACCCTCATGGTTATGGTGGAGCTGTCGCCAATTGAAGAGTACGACGATGTTTCACATTACAACGAATATATGAACTTCTCCAACGGAGCATATCAGGAAGGCGTGGATACTCAGTGGACCAAGTGGGGCATGGATGAGACCATATGGCCTGAGAAGATCACTGACTCCATGAAGGTGGAGGATTTCAAGATGGTCTACTACAACCCCTGGGATGCCCAGTATCTGGGATACCTTGTGGTTGACTATACACCGTCAGAGTATGATGCAGAGGTAAACAGGCTGAAAGCCTATGAATCCACTGAATACACCGGCTACTACGACGTGGAAGAGGAAAAGACCTATCAGCTGCTCGCTGTAAATGCGGATTCCTACAACGGCTTTGTCTATGCGCTGACAGACGGCGAGGGCCGGATTATCTACGCTGAGCAGATCTTCTGCAATTACTTTATGGATCTTGACTATGAACAATATATGCCAAAGGAATACTTCCTTGATGGCTTCAACGCAACTACAGACAGCAAGTACTACAAAGATGTACATGGAGACAACTAACTAATGAAGGACTATAAGATTATTCTTGCCACGGAAAAAGACAGGGACGAGATCCTTGCCCTGTACGACATGCAGAAGGGCCGCGAGTTCTGCCCCTGGGATGAGGACTATCCTTCTGATCAGACCATAGATTTTGACCTGTCCAGAGATGCTCTGTATGTTCTTAAAATTGATGGCAGGATCCACGCCGCCATCTCACTGGAGGAGGATCCGGACGTGGACGCCCTTGAATGCTGGAACCCGAATCTTAATCCCTCAAGCGAGCTTGCCAGACTGGCAGTGCTTCCGGATGAGCAGAGTAGGGGCCTTGGCCGGGTAATGCTGGGGTTCGGAATGGAAGAACTGAAAAGACGCGGCTACAAGGGAATTCATTTCTTAGTTAATAAGCACAATATCAAGGCAATCCGCTGTTATGCCACCTTTGGATTCAACGTGGTTGGGGAGTGCTTTATGTACGACCAGGATTTCCTGTGCTATGAGAAGGAACTGTAATACATGACAAAAGAACCGTCCCTGTGTCATCAGGTATAATCGATTTTTATAGCGTGAGATAAATTAAACTAAATAGCCAGTTCTTTTACGGTGTTGTATATTAAAATCATCATAACACCAAAACGAACGGTACTGACTGGAAAAACCAGAGGTAGCTTTATAGCAGGCCTCTGGTTTTTTGCGTATATGGGAAATCTATTCCAGACGTAGGCTAGAGAGGCAGCAACAAGGGAGGAAATGAAAGTGGTCAGAGTAAAAGAGGCGGTAAGCAAACTTGCGGAATACAAGCCCGCCAGATCAATTGTTGAAGTGAGCCGGGAATATGGGATCAAGGAAAAAGACTTGATCAAGCTTGCCGGAAATGAAAACAGATTCGGCTGTTCGGAAAATGTCATAAAAGCCATCAACGACAGCAAGACATACTTTTCCTATTACCCTGATGTGAATGTAACAAAGCTTCGGGAAAAGTTGTCGGAAAAACTAAACGTTCCCGGTAAAAATTTAATATTCGGAAACGGATCATTTGAGCTTTTGACACTGATAGGTGAGACCTATATTGAAAAAGACGATGAAGTGATCTACAACGATCCTTCTTTTGGATGGTATCTGAATGTGACGCTGAAAAACGAAGGCACCGTGGTAAGAGTTCCCGTAACAGAGGAAAAGGCGGTGGACACAGAGGGGATTCTCAAGAGAATAAATGAAAAGACCAAGGTAATCTGGCTCTGTAATCCCAACAACCCCACAGGAACAGTGATAGCGCCGGTGGTGCTTACAGATTTCATCGAAAGAGTACCGGAGCATGTTCTGATAGTTCTTGATGAAGCCTATATCGATTTTATAGACGGCGATTACATCGACACTATAGAACTTGCCCAAAGGCACAGCAACGTGATCATTCTCAGAACCTTTTCCAAATCCTACGGACTGGCGTCCTTCAGAGTAGGCTATGGAATCGCATCGGAGGACATAATACGGAACCTTCTTAAGGTAAAGCTTCCCATAAACTTAAGCTTTACTGCTCAGGTCGCAGCGCTGGCTGCCCTTGAGGATGAGGAGTTCACAGAATTTGTCATTTCGCAGAACAGAAAGGAGCTAGGGCGCTACTACAGTGAATTCGAAGCTCTGGGACTTAAGTACATTCCCTCCAACGGCAACTTCATTCTTGTAAGAACCGGCCTGGATGGAGAATATGTGGAAACCGAATTTGCCAAAGAAGGAATCATCATCAGAAAAGGTGAGGAATTCGGCCTTGATAAGTGGCTCAGGATCTCGGTGGGAAGACCTGAAGAAAACAGCAGGGTTATAGAGCTTTTGAAGAAAATATTGGAGGAGATAAGAAAAAATGATCGTAAAAACGCCTAAGTTATACATAAGTGAAAAGGATGCTTTAAAGACAGCGGGACAGTACATAAAGGAATATTCCAAGAATCCTCTTATCATAGGCAGCAGAAAGGCCTTGAACGCAGCATTTTCGGAGCTCCAGCAGTCCCTTGAGGATAACGGCGTAAATTCCGCCAACGTTGACCTTTTTTCCGGATATCCTTCTGAGAACAAGTTCAATTACTATACGGAGCTGGTAAAAAAATACAATGCAGATGCCATCATCGGAATAGGAGGAGGAAGAGTTCTTGACACCGCCAAGGCAACAGCGGATCTGCTGGATATCCCCGTCATCACGATTCCCACAATCGCAGCCACCTGCGCTGCCTGGGCCGGGCTCACAATCCAGTATGACGACGAGGGAAGCTATGTAAAGCCAAGACCTCTGAAGAAGGCTCCGGAACTGATAATAGCTGACACGAGGATCATTCTTTCAGCTCCAAAGAGATATCTTTTTGCCGGAACAATCGATACCTTTGCCAAGTTTTATGAGATTCGTCCAAGTCTTGAACATGCCAAGGATTCACTGAATCTTGATATCTCTTTTTACTCAGCAAAGCTTGCCTACGAAAAGCTTGAAAACAACGTATTCAAGGCAATCAGAGAGGCGGATGAAGGGTACATCGGACAGAGCGCCAAGGATGTGGTGGATTCAATCATATACCTTGCGGGATTTGCGGGAAGCTTCCAGACAAACACAGGATATTACAGCTTCGCCCACCCCTTTTACCACATATCCGCAAGATTTCCCAATACAAGGCACAAGCTTCACGGGGAAAAAGTTGCATATGGCATAGTGGCACAGCTGTTCCTTGAGAACAAGGATGAAAAAGAAATTGAGGAAGTAATAAAGAACTTTGATAAATATCACAACGCGTTTACGCTGGCAGATATCGGACTTGATAAGGACAACTGTAGCGAGCTGGAGAATCTTGCCACTCAGATCAAGGAAGCATTCGACCATGTTGAATGGAATATAAAGGCAATTGTGGATGCGCTTTTGCAGACAGATTCACTGGTACTTAAGTTAAAGGAGGAAGGATGATTATGAAAAAATTTATTGCAGGACTATTGGTAACGGCTATGACAGCTGCGCTCCTTACGGGCTGCGGAAAGGACGTGGCAGGAGCTAAGAGAGATGGAGAGACAGGTGGATATACGCTTAATCTTGGCGCTTCAGGAGATGCGGCGCTTAACAATCCGCTGGTACAGCTGGCTGATGAAAAAGGCTATTTTGCAGAAAACAATCTGACTATTACTCAGACCAAGCTTGAGAATTCGGGGGCGGTAATGTATGACGCATTAAGCGTTGGAAAGATAGATGCAGCCTATGCGCAGGTAGTACCGCCTGTAAGCTACGGCGCCCAGGGATATGATGTAACACTGATAGGAGGAGTTCTCTCCGGAGGTATGGTCTGCGTAACACTTCCCGAGAACTATGAGGAGCTTAAGGATATCAGCAACTGGAAAGGCCATTCCATAGGCGTTGTCCAGATGTCAACAAGTGAGCTGACAACCAGAAACGCACTAAAGGACTACGGTCTTACAGCCGATGATGTTGAGTATGTAATGATAGAGGATTATTCCAGCATCGCGCTTTCTACAGCTAAGGGCAACGTGGATATCGGATTTGTTTCAAGTAACTATGTTGACCAGGCGCTGGAGGCAGGCTGCGTCGTACTTACAACGCTTTATGATATCAAAAAAGATTATGTATGCTGCCGTCAGTCTGCATATACCAAGAATCTTGAGCAGAATCGCGATGCCTATGTTTATTACCTGGAAGGCCAGATAAAAGCCTATAAAGACATTAAAACCGATGAGGAAGGCACAATACAGAGTCTTGTTAAAGCTACCGGTGAGACAGAGGACTACATCCGGACATATATTTACGATGAGGTTGGAAGTGCTCACCGTACCTATAATCCGGATCCTAATTACAACGGAGTTCAGGGACTCTACGACATCATTCTTGAGCAGAAATATGTGGAATCAGATCTCACACTGGATAAGTTCTATGATATTTCTGTATATGCAGATGCGCTTAAGAACGTGATAGCTGATAATCCTGATGACGATTTTTACAAGGATATGAAGGCATATTTCCTGGAGAATAACACTGAGTTTCCTGATTTTGCCAACATTTACGGCGAAGAATTCTGGGGGTGATCTTATTGGCACTTATTGAGATAAAGGATCTGGGACTTACCTACGAAACGGAAAAAGAGAGCTTTGAAGCCCTGAATGACATAAATCTTGAGGTGGAAAAAGGAGAATTCGTCTGCCTTATAGGCCCCTCCGGCTGCGGAAAGAGCACGCTCCTTGGGGTTCTGGAGGGGCTGCTTGAACCCACCAGGGGAAAGGTTCTTATCAACGACAAAGAGATAAACGGCCCCGGCCGGGACAGGGCAGTGGTATTTCAGAACTACTCTCTTTTCCCCTGGATGAGTGCCAGAAGAAATGTGGCTTTTGCCATTATCGAGTCTAAGAGGGGGTATCAGAAGGTAAAAAAGAGCGATGCCTACAGGATAGCTGATGAATTCCTTGAAAAGGTGGGACTCTCCGAATATAAGAATAAGCAGCCCGGGGAGCTGTCAGGAGGAATGCAGCAAAGGGTGGCAATAGCAAGAGCCCTTGCCTGCAATCCGGAGATCCTTCTTATGGATGAGCCCTTCGGAGCCATTGATGCCAAGACAAGGGATGTGCTTCAGCAGCTTCTTTTAAAGCTCTGGGCTGAGGACAAGGAGAAAAAGACGATCGTATTTGTCACTCATGATCTGGAGGAAGCAATCTTCCTTGCGGATAAGATTGTTTTCATGGAGCCAAAAGGAATAAAGAAGATCATCGATGTGAAGATTGACAGGCCCAGATATAAGGAGAAGATGCTGGGGAATGACAGATACAGGACTCTTCGAAGTCAGTTGGTCAGAATGTTCAGTAATGAGGACGAAGAAATAGCTCTTACAGGAGGTGCCGGAATATGAGTAGTTATGCAGAGGCTCCGGCCATTGCTTTTGAAAAGCCGGAAAGAGTAAGGAAAAATACTAATGTGGCATGGCAGAAAAGAATAATCAACATAGCTAATTTCTTTTTTGTTCTAATATGGCTGGCATCGCTTTTGCCCAGCAGATATGACGCAGAGATGAGGATCGGACTCAAGGATTTTAAGGCCTTTGGACTGGTGCTGATTATTATAGAAATCGTATTTCTTTTGAGCAATGGTTCGGAAAAGAGAAGCAGAGCTCAGAGGGACATTGTGGGATTTGTGTATGGGTTCCTTCTTTTATGGGAAGTGGGAGTCAGCCGCTTTAATCTTTTGCCCTATGCCTTTGTGCCTGCGCCGGAAAACGTGTTTTATGTTTTCTTTGAGGATTATGCAAACATCCTGGAGGGCTTCAAGAGCTCAATGGTACTGATCATACTTGGAGTTTTTCTGGCACTGCTTTTTGCAGTAATTCTGGGAACTTTGGTGGGATGGGTGCCAAGGCTTACAAATGCCATATATCCGGTGGTAAAGGCAATCTCAACAGTTCCGCCACTTATATACACCTCCTACATTGTGCTTATAATGCCCACATTTTTCCTTGCATCGCTTACGGTAGTGTTCCTGTCGGTGTTCTGGGGAAGCTTTATGGGAAGCATCAATAATACAGCTTTTGTGGAAAAGAAGGTCATCAACTCGGCGAAAGTTCTGAATATGAAGACACTGCCCATGCTGTTTAAAATCATCATTCCCTTTAACCTTCCGAGAATCATCAACAATCTGCCCATCAATCTGGCCACCGCCCTTATGACTCTGACGGCTGCGGAGATGATAGGCGCATCCAGTGGAATGGGATATTACGTGAGAGTGGCACTGACCTATGCCAATTATACCAAGGCCATAGCCGGTATTATCTTTATCGGCCTTGTGGTTTCACTTCTGAACATCATCATTGGTGTGCTGAAAAAGAAGTTCGTCACATGGGAATATTAAAAAACAAAGGAGAAGTGTAATGGGGGAGATCAGAGTGTGTAAACCCAGATACAGTGAGAAGGATTATCTTGCTGAAGTTAAGAGGATGGTAAAGGAGATAGAATACGGGAGCATCACCATTGTCATCCAGGATGGCAAGGTAATACAGATCAACAAAAATGAAAAGGTGAAGTTTTAAGGAGAAGAATCAGGTATGAAAAGATTTATGATAGTCATGATAGCGGCAACGCTGTTTGCCGGCACGCTTACAGGCTGCAGCGCAAAGACCAGCAGTGCATCCGGACACAAAAATGCCTGCTGCGAGCAGGAAGCGGCGGGCGCAGCATCTTCCTGTTGCGAGGAAAATGCTACAGAAACAAAGAAATCCTGTTGTGACTGAATGATGATATTATGATATAGGTGTCAAAAGTGTTGGAAATTTTTTTTGAAAAATTTCCAACACTTTTTCTTTTTCAAACGTTATATATACAGAAAGCGCTTTTGAACTGTGACAAATGGTTATGAATTATTTTAATTCGTTGGAGGGTAATTATGATGAATTTATATCTGGTACAGCTGGCGCTTAGGAAAAATACGTATTTTCACTCGTGGTACCGATTGGAATCGTTATATAATTGTGAGTATGATAGCGTGGCAACGAGAGCAGCAATTAACCGGGGGCTGACCCAATTAACAAACTGTGAACAACGTTGACATCTGCCAGCCGGTAAAGTTCACAATTTGTTGATGGGGACTGACCACTAAGGGGAGCCGAAATATGGAGCAGGAAATTACCGACTTGTATAAACAACTAAATACCGAACTGCTCAGATGGTGCTGCATCATGACTCAGGACGAGGACATGGCCAGGGAGCTGGTTCAGGAGGGGTTCCTAAGGGCCATCGATCACTACGACGAGATTGAGGGCCTGACATTTCAGCAGAAAAGAGCCTGGCTCTACCGCACCATCAAGAATGTTTTTATCGACACCGTGAGGAAAAGAAAAAACGAGTGCCTTCAGGGAAAGCTGACAGACTCCGAGGAGTTGCCTATGCAGCAGAGCTTCTATGACAAGTACTCGGAAAAAGAGATTCTGGAGGTGCTTAAGACCATGGATGTTCTGGAGGCCAAGCTACTGATCCTTCGGCATGTGGAGGGCTTTTCCTCCAAACAGATAGGAGAAATGCTGGGACTTCCCCCGGGGACAGTCAGAAGCAAGCTCCATGAGGCAAGAGAACATCTAAAGAAAAAGATAATTTAAGAGCATAAATACATACGTTTGAAAGGGGAAAAACATGAAACTCAGAATCAACTGCGAAACCTGTGACGCAAGAAGAATTAACGAAGACAACTACAAGGAGTTTTCCAGTATCAGAATTTATACAGAGAACCTTATCGTTGATGACAGAAGTAAAGAAATCCTCAACAGACTTCCCTTTAACATCAAGGCAGAGGAGGTCAGGAGCAAGGACATCGGCGAAGCTCCCGGCAACATGACCCAGACCATCAACGGTGTATATGAGATTTCGCCCAATTCAACCGTGGCAGAGGGTACCGCTATCTCCGTCAACGGAATGCTTAAGATTGCCCCCGGTTCTCAGGAGGTTTTGAAAAAGTACTGCCGCATAACCGTCAACGGAATCATCCTTTGCCCCAAAAGCATTGCAGCAATGCTGCCTTTCCCGGGACTTTCCATAAACGGCATGACAAAGGCATATCCCGATGACTACGTGCTCATGGACAATCGCTACAGGCTGGATAAGTATTTCCCTGTGAGAGCGCCAAGGGATACTGGCTATTTCGCAGCTACTTTTATCTACGACAATGATCCCGAGACCGATTTTGCCAAACTCTCTGAGAAGAACGTGAAGTTTTCAACGGACAAGATCTATATCAGACAGAGTCACTTGGAGACGGCGCTTCCTCTTTTTAACATAGAGGCGGAGATCGTGGAGATACCCGATAACTGCAGGGTTGTCGTTTCTGATGAGAACGAGATCGACGAGCAGTTCGTCAATACCTACGGAACCAACCTGTATATCATCGGAGATGCTCACATTTCCTCAGCTAATATGAGCGCTCTTAACAGGCTTGAATCCCTTGTTGTGGAGGGCGAGCTGGTCACCAATCAGGAGTGTGTTCCAAGACTTAACGAGATCAAGGCTTCCTACAAAAAAATCGTTGTCGCCAAAGGCATCGTAATAGAAGATATGCCGATTGCCAACCTTGACAGAGTAACCCTTGAAGCGGCAGAAGATGGTATACTGATAAGAGACTGTGCTCTTCTTAAGATTGCAAAAGATATCCCTGCTGAGCTCATCAGAGAAAGGCTCAAGATCAGGGACTGCGCCAAGGTTACCTGCAGCGATGAACAGAAAGGGGCTGTAAGCTCTGTTTCCTCAGACGTTGCATTCATTGGATCGGACACTGTGAAGTCGCTGATCACAAGTATCTTTGGAGGCGGAAATACCGTGGAAGTGAATGAAACACACACTGAGCCCTCAGCCTTTGAGGATGATACGAAATATATTAATGCAGAATACTACGAGCTTTGATAGACCTGACAAGGGGACGGCTTGTGATAAAAAGGAACAGATAAAAATGTCTAAAAACATTAAAGCAGTAATTTTCGACTTAGACGGTACCCTGACCGATACCGAGAAATTCTATCAGATAGCCTGGCCTAAGGCTCTGGCTCACTTTGGATATGAGTGCGAGCCCTGGATGCCTCTGGAGATGCGTTCACTGGGAAGGCCTTTTGCACCGGTTAAGTTCAAGGAGTGGTTCGGAGAGGATTTCGACTATCATACAGTAAGAGAATACAGAAGAGGCCTTGTGGCAGATATTATTAAAGAGCAGGGGATTCCCCTTAAGCCAGGTGCTGTGGAGATCCTGACATGGCTGCGCGAGCGCGGCATTCTTACCTGTATCGCAACCGCCAATGAATATGAGAGAACTAAGGGCTATCTTACTAAGCTCGGACTCTTTGACCATTTTGACAGAATAATTTGTGCAGATATGGTAAAGCAGGGTAAGCCCGCGCCCGATATCTATGCCTATGCCTGTAAGGAGCTTGGACTTTCTCCGGAAGAGACCTTCGCTGTTGAGGATTCGCCAAACGGTGTTACCAGTGCATATGAGGCCGGTTGTAATGTCATCATGGTGCCGGATCTGACACAGCCGGACGAGGAACTGAGTAAAAAGTTGTATGCCTGTGTTCCGTCGCTACTTGATATTAAGGGACTTTTGACACCTACATCATAAAAATACGATGCCATAATTTGCTTTTATACATGTTTATCTCATCCCGCAAATACTATATACTTTCTGATATAAGAGCTTATTAAACAAATTTTTTTACATAAAAGCGGAGAGAGAAAATGAAAAAGAAGTTGTGGTTCCTTAATTTCATACCTGTAATATTGTATATGTCTACATTTGTGATTGACAGCTATATTCAACGCAGGGGATTAACTCTTGGAGACTTCGGTACTGCCTTACTCCTTGGCCTTATGAGTTCCGCCCTTGGAGTTGGCTACAGCACAATGGCTTTTGTAGGCTTTCTTTTTGCAAATGGCAAAGAAAGGTCTCTGGATATAGGCCTTATGATTGCGGTACTTACAGGAACTGTAATAAGCTTCTGCACAGGATTCGCCGGAAGATATATATTGTCGATTGAAGGCGCAGTTCCGGATGTGGGACTTAAGATGAATACCTGCTTTGGAATATGTTACTCGATATTAGCCGTGATAATCACGATACATAATTCCCCCAAATATAACAATAAGGTGGAGAGAATGTGAAAAAAAGAAATACGCTGTTATTAGTGCTTATTATTACGCTGAGAATAATTGCATCATTAATTATTTTTATAGCGATAATATTTTCTATGTTTAAGCCTACTCTTGAAGGAAGTAGTCCGGAGATTGTAACAGCAGGTTCATCCGGTAAAACTTCAGGCAATGAGATTTGCGTAGAAAGGGATGGTGTTAAGTACTACTACTATAAGAGCCTCTTCTCCAAGATTAAGTTTGACAGGTTCGAACTCAGTGTCCAGGCAGAACCTCCTACCGACGGATATCGTTTTGAGAATGATAAGGTAGATATTACTGTAACGAAAGAGGGAAAAAATAGGTTTGAGGTGCGCGTTACAGATGTACTTATTTATAACAATAATCAGGGCAAAGAAATTCATAGTAAAGAGTATATAGGGTTTATCTGTCCCGATAATTTCAGCGATTCACTAATAAAAAATAAGAAATTTGATTCTGCCAAGTATGGAAAGTACTATCATGAAATAACTACGTATTATTATTCTCAGGAGCAGTTTCGTAATACCTACGAGACGGCACTGGATATAGAGGATGAACTAAACGGATAATAAGCTTATAGAGGGCGAGAAAAGGATAATGGATATAGCAGCAAAAAGCAGTACAATGAATTGCGCCGGACGCATGAAAAAGACTATGCCTTCTATAGTATATAGAAAAGACATAGTCTTAATTTATTTATGCGCAATTGATTTCATTCCCGTAGGGAAATTCAGATCTTCTTTTCTGCTTCCATAGAAGCTCTCAGCTCTCCTGAATTGTATCTCTCGATAATATTATTTATTCTCTCTACCGGATTCAGCAGATCACTGATGGAAGCATCATGATTCAGTGTATCAATGAGGTAAGCAATATACTTACTCATATCGCAGCTGATGTACCACTCACGGGAGAGAAGCTCCGGAGTCTGGTAGATCAGGTTGGTTGTAAGGATTCTGTCGATAATGCCTTCTTCGTAGGCCTTGTCGAACTGTTCAAGTCCGCTTGTGAAAAGACCGAAGGTTGAGAAGGCGTAGATTCTTGCAGCCTTTCTCTCCTTGAGGGCTCTTGCTACATCCAGCATGCTCTCGCCGGAGGAGATCATATCATCAACGATGATAACTGACTTGCCCTCAACGCTGGTTCCGAGGAACTCATGGGATACGATAGGGTTCCTGCCGTCGATAACCTGTGTGTAGTCACGTCTCTTATAGAACATTCCAACATCAAGGCCAAGAACGCTGGCAAGATAGATTGCACGACCCATTCCGCCCTCATCGGGAGAAATAACCATCATGTGGTCTGAGTCGATCTTAAGGTCCCAAACATTGCGAAGGAGAGCCTTAATAAACTGATATGTAGTACGAACGGTCTCAAAACCGTTTAAAGGAATAGCATTCTGAACTCTGGGATCGTGAGCGTCAAAGGTAATGATATTGTCAACACCCATGCTCACCAGCTCCTGAAGAGCGATAGCACAGTCAAGAGATTCTCTTGAACTTCTCTTATGCTGTCTTGACTCGTAGAGGAAAGGCATGATAACTGTGATTCTTCTTGCCTTGCCGCCTACAGCAGCGATGATTCTTTTAAGATCCTGATAGTGATCATCAGGGGACATGTGGTTTTCCTGACCAAACAGAGAATAGGTCTGAGAGTAGTTACAAACATCTACAAGAAGGTATAGATCATCTCCGCGGACCGAAGCCTTGATAACACCCTTTGCCTCACCGGTACCAAATCTTGGAACCTCCGCATCAAGAATATAGGAAGGACGCTCATAGCCGGTAAAAGCCAGGCTTCCTTTATGTTCATTCTCTCGTTCTGCTCTCCACTTAACGAGATAGTAATCAACCTTATCTGCAAGTGACCTTACACCTTTAAGTGGTATGATACCCAGGGAACCTACAGGAATGGTCTCCAGATTACGTTTCTCTTCTCTTCTTGGCATTACTGCACAACCTCACTTTCTTTTTGAGCAAGTTTTTTAATACTTCTGATGTCCTGACCTGATAGCTTAAGAAGTCGGTAGTTACTGGTGATCCTTGAGAAAATACGGTCAGAATAGGTGGCCTGTAATTGCTCAAGAGAAAGGTTGGTGGTGATGATGGTGCTCTTTTTGCGGATATCTCGCTCATTGATGCAGGAGAATAGCTCCGAGGCAACAAAAGAGTTGATGAGCTCCGTTCCAAGATCGTCGATCACCAGAAGGTCACACCCGTAAATATCATCGTAGGTGCTCTGTCTGTCGACCTTTTTCTGAGGATTAAAGGCGTTGTCCGCCAGTAACTGGAACAAACCCGAAGAGCTGAAATATATCACTGAGTTTCCCTTTTTGAGGAGCTCGTTGGCGATACAAACAGACAGGAAGGATTTGCCAGTACCCACTGTACCATAAATGAATAAATTTTGGTAGTGTTCCTTAAAACTATTTATAAAATCTTCAGCAGCCTTCTTTGCTCCGTGAAAGCGCTTAAGATCTTCTCCCTGATAGTATTTATCTGTTAAAATCTTGAAATTGGCCTTCTTGGCGAGGGCCTTCAGATTGGACTTGTCATATAACACATCGATTATCTTCTGCTTGAAGCAGTGGCATTTCTCATTGCCGATATAACCTGTGTCCTTGCAGTCGGGGCAGGTGTAGCCCATATCCAGAAAGTCGGAAGAAAACTGAGCTTCCGTCAAAAGAATCTGTTTCTGTTTAGCCAGCTCTGCGAGCTGGTTCTTAAGTATATTTCTGTCCAGCTTCTCGCCGGAGAGAAGTCTTTTACCAAAGCGTACGCTGGCACTGGCGGATTCATCCTCCAGCTCCTTATAGCCCGGGACATTTTCATAAACATAGCGCTGACGTTCCTCCAGTTCAAGTCTGTGAAGGGAGCGTCGCTCCTCATATTCATGCATGATCGCGTCGTATTGAGCATTGGTCAGTGCCATGTTATTCTCCTCCGCATTGATTTTCTTGCAAAACTAGAGCCCTGTACGTGTATCAGGGAAGGCGTAATTGCCACCGCTAAGCCAAAGTACAGGGCCAGGCTTTTGTAATTCTTCGGACCAATTCCCCAATTGACCGAAGCGTTCGATCGCCACCTGCCGCGTATGGCAGCAGACAGCCAATGAATTAGTTGTCCAGAAGCCTTTTTTCCAATTCAGCAAAATCATAGGTGTTCTGCTGGAACTGATTAAAACGGTTCTGGTTAGCGCCAAGGCGAATAGATGATTCGCCGTAACGTTCTTTATTATCGATGGAATTGGAAGCCTTGGATCTCTTTTGTTTGAGATCTGCGGTAAAACTTGCATCCAGTCTGGCAATGTCCTCCCTGGTAATAACTTTACTCTCATGCCAGCTCTTCAGAATACCGTCGCAGTAGCGAAGACGGTTCTTCTGTGTGGCCAAAACAGTACGGTCGCAGGCTTCCAAGATAATCTCCATCGTAAATCCCAACTCCCCACGCCACTTGTTGATGTAGGACACTTCCTTATCTGTAGGATTGTTCTCCATACCAAGTGCTTTCATGATAGTGAGAATGTCACTGTCATGTCTGTAGTTCTCCGCACGGGCCTGTTTTGGTGTTGTGATGCCTTCCTGACTCCAGTTAATGGCAACTTTCTCCATGTAACGGAAGTCAGTTTTATGATTATCGACGCAGTATTGCATCAGATAGTCCAAAAGTTCGTCTGAGAATTTAAGCTCATCGTGAATATAATATATAGTTGAAATCTCTGTGGGATTCAAAGTTCTTCCAAAATACTGTTCCGCAATGAAAAGAAGTCCCTGGCCGTCAGACTGTTTAAAGGATCTGAGCATGGCCACAGAATAGTTGGGCTTCTCGGGAACGGCCTGTGTAACAGGAGGAAGAGCCCTGAGTACTGTGTTCTCCTTCTTTCTTACGGTGTTTTTCTGGGAAGTGATATCTTCCATATGAATTCCGGTAAGATTCTGTGATGCATCGTACTCGAGACTTATAAGTCCCTTTTTCTCCCAATATTTTAAAGAACGGATAACATCCTTTTCCGTATGGTTGAATTTATCGGCCAGAGCACTAACGCTGGTGGATAAATTCGCACTCATCATCCGCAGCAGATAGAGGTAGATCTTAATCTGCGCGTCGTTTGCGTCCTGCATGTATTCGTCGATAAAGATATTTGATACATTTGTTGAATCCTCCCCTAAAGAATGACTGATTGAAACTCGCCCCATCATAAACTTAATCACCTACTTCGCACATTTATCCAAAACCATAAGCCTATTTATTAAGAATCTAAAATTTTTCTTATGTTTTTCGGAACAATTCAGATTATAGCATGGTGATTTTTTATATGATATGGACAAATGTAACGAAGATATTTCAGGTGGGGCCTGAGTTTCCTTATACACATTCTTTTGTGGACAATGTGGATAACGTGGATTATTTTTTCCTGAGAAATTAAAAACAGCCATCGTTAGCGGGAATTTTTACGAAAACGTTTACCCACAATTGATGGCTGTTATCCACATTGAATGATTTACATAAATTGTTTTTTAAAAGTGGAAAAGTGGAAAAGTATTACCTGCGGGGGAGCCTATCCCCGATTTTAACCACATCTGCGGCTCCCGGTGTTATCAACAAATTACCCTTAGTGCAATTTAGCGAAAGGAACTTTTTTGTTCAACTAAAGTTTTCTCTGAACCATGCATCCGCAGGTCCTGCAGTCAGAAGTATGATAAGGTAGCCTTCGCTGTGATCTGATTTTATTTTGCCTGCAAGGTCATCACCAAGCTCTGCCACAAAGGCCTTATCTTTTGCATTTAAATCAGCTATGAATTCCTTGGGTGTGATCACGGGAAGGGATTCATCCTCTCTTGTAAGGAAGGTGGGAAGCCAGTAAACCTTGTCTGCTTTGTCAAAGGCATCCTTGTACAGGGCTCTGACCTCGTGCTGACGGGTGTTCTGATGGGGCTGGTAAACTACAACAACACCTTTTTTGCTGAGCTTTCCTGCCTCTTCCGAAGCAATATCAATAGTGGCCTTTACCTCCTCCGGATGGTGGGCATAATCTGAATAAAAGCCCTCGCTTACCCGCTCAAATCTGCGTCTTACTCCGGGGAATTCATTCAAAACTTCAATTAGCTTCTCGTCTGAAACCTCCCGGCCGCAGTGACGAAGCATTTCCTTCAGGGCGAAAAATGCACTGGTGGCATCCTCTCTTCTGGGACTTCCCGAAAGAGTGATTCGCTTGTCGATTTCAGGGATGATCCGGGGCTCTTTTCCTCCTGCTTTAAGGACATCTACGCCATGGAGAGATGCCTCTTTTGTAGCAAAGATCACGTTCTGAGACTGCTCCTCAAACTGTATGAAGGCCTCTTCGTAATCTTTTCTTGTCTTGTAAATATCAGGATGATCGTAGGACACATAGGTTATAAGGCTGACCCATGGATGGAAATGAAGGAAATTCCTGTCGTACTCATCCGCTTCATATATAAAGAACTTATCTCCCTCTTTGTAAGACCCCGATGGGGCAAAAGAAAGAATGGTTCCCACCAGATATGAAGAGGGCAGGAGTCTGTTACCATTCTCATCCCTGAGCTTATCAATAGCCCAGACCAGCATTGAGGTAGTGGTAGTTTTGCCATGGGTTCCTGCTACAGCCACCATTTTAAGGTCAAGCTCTTTTACCAGCTTCGCGATGAGCTCATCACGCTTGGAAACCTTGATTCCACGCTCTTTTGCCATCAAAAGTTCAGGATGATCCTGGGGAAGTGCTGAGGTGTAAATGAACCAGTCAATTCCCACGGTATCTATTTTTTCAGAAAAATATGTTCCATCCTGAGGGCCCACCTGGTACTCGATACCGGCATTTTCAAGCTCCTTGGCAATTGCTCCAAGACTTCTGTCGGAGCCGTACACATTGATTCCGGCCTTTCTTGCCATCAAAGCCAAAGGTCCCATGCCGGTTCCGGATATTCCTGAAATATATATATTCATAATAGTTTTCTCGATTCTTCTTATTAATATTTTGATTTCATCATTAAAATTATAACGCATTTAATTATATTACTTATTATATATATGTCAAAAGATTGGTCCTATAGAGCGGCTTCTTAATAAAATTTCAATTTTTTTCAATCGCCATGAAATAAAGCAAATAAAAATGAACGATTATCAATTTTTTTTATTCCTATTTTATTTTTTGTTTATAATTGGGTGCTACAATGCGTTTACTAACGGAGATAAGTGTGCACATAACTAATTCTAAAAATTGAATAAAGTGTGATGATACCTCTAAAGTTTTAAAGAAAAAAGACGATATAACAGATAGCTAGAAATACATACTAATGTCGGAGGTTACATCAATGGGCAATGCAACAGAACAAAAGGGCAGCTCTCCAGTAGCCGGTAAGACTTTGATCTTTGCTGGGATAGTGGTAATTGTTATCCTTTTGGTTACCGTTATCGTCTTACTCACTACAGGGAGAAATGGAGAAAAAAAGGAGGAACCCAAAGAGGAGGCCAAACGTGCTGTAGTTCTAAGTGAAGAGAACGCAGAGGAGGTTGCTGAAGATTTCTTCAGCGAAGATTACACCCCTCCCGGATACTTCACAGCGACTATGAATAATGTTTGGAACTTTGCAACTGGAGATTCCGTATCGGAAGATGCATATGTCGCTAATGATACATCAAACAGTAATGATATCTACTTCGATATTTTTATTGATGGCGATGATCAGAACCCGATATACCAGTCTCCTGTCATTCCGTTAGGAGGTGAGCTGGACAAGATAAGACTGGATAAGAAACTAAGTGCCGGGAGTTATAACTGCACAATGGTGTACCATCTAGTTGACGAGAACCAGAATACTCTAAGCACGGTAAACGTCGGAGTAACAATTAACATCGATTCCTAAGTATCTAATTAAAGTAACTACCGACTCATGATGAGGCGGAAGAGATATAAAATCAAGGAGGATTTCATTTATGAGAACACAGAGATTTTTAGCAGTTTTACTTGCAGCAACAATGGTATTTGGAAGCACAATTACAGCATTCGCCGGCGACGAGGCAGGTACAGGATCAGTCGCTGGTACCGGAGCATCAGAAGGTTATGTTCCTGCAACTGTAGTTAAGGTTACTGTTCCTACTACTTCTGCAACAACGTTTGCATACACCATGGATCCATTAAGACTTCTTGCTACAACTAATGGTGCAAGAACCGGTGGATGGGAAACAATTCAGAATGATACCGGTGTTTATTTCAAGACAGCAGATGGCTATGCTAATGAGAGTGATACAGTATATTTCATCAATAAGTGCTCAGATAAAGACATCTTTGTAAAGGTTGAGGCAGAACTTCCGACTAAAGGAACAAATGATATTGACCTTGCTACAAGTTCTACAGTAGCATCTGCTGATGATGCAAATGCTGATTTGTATCTGGGTCTTAAAGTTGCCGGCACAACTAAGGTGCTTGCATATGGTGGAAGCCAGGCAGTTGAGGTAAAGGCAGCTCATCCTGGAACTGCTCAGTATGAGATTACTTATGCAAATAAGAAGTATGACAAGACAGAGATTGCAGGATCAACATTCACAGCAGTTCCTATTCAGCTTGCAGGTGCTGTAAGTAATGTTAGTGAAAATCCTAAGATTAAGCTTCCTAAAGAAGGCGCTACAACAGCTCCAAAGGTTACAGTTAAGTGGAGTTGGAAGGATGCAGCTTGGGGAAGTGATCAGACTACAGGAACAGTTAGCTATGTAACAAGAGACTGCTACACTATTACAGGCGCTACAGCTTCTAAGGCTGCAGGCATTGTTGGTGGCAATCCTAAAGCTAATGCAACAATCACTCCTACAAAGGGAAGCACATCTATCGTTCTTACATTCAATACTGAAGTGGTTGGCGCTGAATTTGGTGCAGAAGCTATCGATAACAAAAACATTAAGCGCTCTGGTAATACAATCACTATCAGCAATAAGAAGGCTTCCTCAGATGCTGCTGATGGATTCTGGGGATCAGCTACAGATACTTTGACTGTATATTTCTCTGATAGTGATAATGATAATCTTTCCGATAATCCACATATTGACTTCACACCTGCTGCTACAGCTACAAACTAATACAAGTAAAATTTGCTAAAAAGTACAACATGATCTAATGCTAGTTACAGAGAGGGCTACATAAGTAGCTCTCTCTTTTTTGTGCCAATAAAAGGTCTCTGATGCATCGCATAGTATACCAATTGGGGTCAGATCCCAATCTGCCTCGAGGCCAGTTAATATGCGGGCTTCCAGACAGGATATTGAAAAAGATTGCATGCAACTTTTGCCAATATCAAGCAATGCTGTTATATGCATGTCGCGGATTATCATTTGGATTATTCATTCATTGTGCTGTTCTTGTTGCCCCATCCGGTTCTTAATTGCCCCATTAGGGACGGTTCTCATTGAGTCATGACGCGAAGTGCTTGATCAGAATATGATTTGCTAGTCATAGCCCCACTGAGAACCGTCCCTAATGAGTCATTGAGAACCTGCCGTACTGTTCCCGCCACAAAAAACGCCTCCGATGCATTGCACCGAAGGCTCTGATCATTATAAAAACATCTTGTCTATGTTTTTGCACCATAATAATGAGACCGGCTGGGGAGATGAAGTGCCCTAAATCACTGAGCCAGACGATGCGAGTAATTTATATTTCTCCATGGTGCAGCGCCTCCGGCAGGTAAGCCCGGACAAAAAAACTTTACTGTGGCGGTATAATACCAAGCTCCTTAGCCCCTTTCCACAAAGCTTCGTTTATTCTTTTCTGGTACCCTTTACCTGTGGATTTAAATGCATCTAAAAGAACAGCATCCAAACGAAGCGATATAAGTTCTTTCCGTGGTTTATAATATTCAGGATTCGCAGGCCTGAATTCTGATAGCTCTTTTGGGGTCAGCTTTGGAGCATCTTTAGAATATTTTACCGGCCTTTTGGCAGAAGTTCTAATATCTTCAATTTCTTCTTTAGAAGGCTGGTCTCCAGGGTTCAATGTCATCGTTTTTATAGCCATTGTAAATTCTCCTTTCTTTTGCTGTGGCAATTCTTGCTGAAATCAAGTGTATTTCATCTCCAATTCTTTCTTCGTATGCCACAAAAAGAATTTCATCTATTTTTCCAATACTTTGCCACCTGACTTCAAGTGTATTATTATTTGCCGAAACATCCGGCCGTTCAATTCGATAAGGATCATTGAATATGTAAGCAGCAGTATAAAGATGTATACCATGGTTGTTATAATTCAGCGCATCCTTATTCTCGTCCCATGTAAAAGTCATTATATAGTATATATTTGTAGCTACAATTTAGTATAACATATTGTAGCCGTATTCTGTGTCCTTTCCAAAATTTTAATATTTCTGATGTTGCTTTTAGCTACAAAATAGCTCCTAATTACATAAATATTCTTGGTTATGATCTTCGTTCAATTCATTTCCTCCATAGTTTCATTTTTTGTCTGTCATTTGGAATCAGTTCGGCGAATGCCAATGAATCCTAGATGTGTACAGATGTTTATAGTTCCTAGAAGCGGAACTGCAAGACAAAGTATAGCACTGCGCTTTGAAGAATGCAAATATACTCGCATCATCAGCAGCCCTGTGTATCCGATAGCCTGAAGAAAGTTTTTCCGATACCCGGGCCCTATCCTTGACGTTCATGTTATACATGCGATTCGAATTCATCGCAAATAGTTCATGCTGTATGACCATCCCTTGTCCTCATTTCTTAAAAAGCAATAATCTTTCATTTATTTTATCAACCGTTTTAACTTTCTTCTTTAGACCTAATGATAACTTAATCGTTTACGTTGAAAAATCAAAAAAATCTTATTAATTTAAGTATTCAATAATGTTTTTTTAGTACATTCTTTATGATATACTTTTATATAGGAAAAAAGCGGTTTCCTGGTGATTCAAAAAATGTCGTATTTTCTGCGGTTTCAAGCGACAAATTTGCAACGAGGTGGAACATGATAAAGAAAGAAATGATCGCCATGCTCTTGGCAGGGGGCCAGGGCAGCAGACTGGGCGTACTAACGGCCAAGATGGCCAAGCCGGCAGTCTCTTTTGGGGGGAAATATCGAATAATTGATTTCCCGCTTAGCAATTGTATCAATTCAGGAGTGGACACTGTCGGAGTCCTTACACAGTATCGTCCTCTCAGACTTAATTCTCACATTGGCATAGGTATTCCGTGGGATCTTGACCGTAACTTCGGAGGAGTAACAGTTCTTCCGCCTTACGAGAAGAGCGCCAACAGTGAATGGTATACCGGTACAGCCAATGCTATTTACCAGAATCTTGAATATATGGAGAATTATAATCCTGATTATGTGCTCATCTTATCCGGTGACCACATTTACAAGATGGATTATGAGACCATGCTGGACTTCCACAAGTCAAGCGGGGCTGATGCTACCATCGCTGTTATGCCTGTTCCCATGGAGGAGGCTAGCAGATTCGGTATTATGATCACGGATGAGAACAAGCGCATCATCGACTTTGAGGAGAAGCCCGAGCATCCTCGCTCTAACCTTGCATCTATGGGTATTTATATCTTTAGCTGGAAGGCTCTTAAGGAGGCTCTTATCAAGAACAAGGACCAGGCAGGTCTGGATTTTGGTAAGCACGTTATTCCTTATTGCAAGGAACAGGGTCAGTCTCTTTATGCATACGAATTCGACGGTTACTGGAAGGATGTCGGAACTCTTACTTCCTATTGGGAAGCAAATATGGAGCTTATCGATATCGTTCCTGAGTTCAACCTTTATGAGGAATATTGGAAGATCTACACCGCCAGCGATGTTCAGCCGCCTCAGTACATGGGCCCTGAGAGCGCCATTGAGCGCAGCATCGTAGGTGAGGGCTGTGAGATCTACGGTAAGGTTTACAACTCCGTTATCGGACCCGGTGTTAAGATCGGCAAGGATACAGTTATATCCCATTCCATCATCATGAACGAGACCGAGATCGGCGAGGGATGCTCCATTGAGAAGGGCATCGTAGCTGAGAAGGTCAAGATCGGAAATGGTGTTACCTTAGGCGCTTTTGAAGAGAAGCCCAACGAGACCAAGCCCGGTATATATTGTGAAGGTCTCTGCACTATCGGTGAGAAATCTGTTATTCCAAACGATGTGAAGATCGGTAAGAATACAATGGTTTCCGGAATAACTACCCTGGAGGATTATCCTAACGGAGTTCTCGACAGCGGCAGAACATTAGATAAGGCAGGTGATTGACATGAGGGCGATTGGCATTATTTTAGCAGGTGGCAGCAGTAGCAGAATGCAGGAGTTGTCCAAGAGAAGAGCCGTTTGTGCTATGCCTGTGGCAGGTTTTTACAGAAGTATCGACTTTGCCCTCAGCAACATGACCAACTCACATATCCAGACAGTTGCCGTATTTACACAGTACAATGCAGGAAGTCTTAACACACATCTTTCATCATCCAAGTGGTGGGACTTCGGACGTAAGCAGGGTGGTCTTTACGTTTTCACTCCTGCGGTTAAGGCATCGGGTAACCTTTGGTACAGAGGTACAGCGGATGCCATTGCACAGAACCTTGATTTCTTAAGGAGTTGTCACGAGCCCTATGTTATCATTACTTCGGGCGACTGCGTATACAAGATGGACTACGCCAAACTCCTTGAATACCATATTCAGAAACAGGCCGACATCACCGTTGTCTGCAAGGATATGCCGGCCGACATTGATACCGAGAGATTCGGAACTATCCGCATGAATGAGGAGAGCCGTATCGAAGAGTTTGAGGAGAAGCCTGTTGTATCAAGATCCAACACCATCTCCTGCGGTATCTACGTGATCAGAAGGAGACAGCTCATCGAGCTTATCGAGAGAGCTGAAGAGGAAGAGAGATACGACTTCGTAAGGGACATCCTGGTAAGATACAAGGATATGAAGCGCATCTACGGATACAAGATCAAGGATTACTGGAACAACATCGCATCGGTTGAGGATTATTACAGAACCAACATGGATTTCCTCAAGCCCGAGGTAAGACAGTACTTCTTCAGAGAGTATCCGGGAATCTACACTAAGGTTGTAGATCTTCCGCCGGCTAAGTATAACGTGGGGGTTAACGTTAAGAACAGCCTTATCTCCAGTGGATGTATCATCAATGGAACCATTGAGGACTCCGTGATATTCAAGGGAGCCTTCATCGGCAACAATTGTTACATCAAGAACTCTATTATCCTCAACGATGTGTATATCGGGGACAATACACATATTGAGAACTGTATCGTGGAGAGCCACGGAACCATCCAGGCCAACTCCTACTACAAGGAAGATAATGGAATCAAGATCGTAGTTGAGAACAACGAGAGATATGTATTATGATATAGGTCTTCAAAGTCAGGTATATCATAAAAACACATAAATATTTGTAAAATACCGTTAAAAAGTATTATAATAAACTTAATAAAGTAACCCGATAACGACACTTTAAATCTTAACCAAGAGGGGGTTAAAATAATGAAGATTACAGATGTTCGTGTCAGAAAAGTTGCTAAGCAGGGAAAAATGCGTGCAGTAGTATCAGTTACATTTGATAATGAATTCGTAGTTCATGATATCAAGGTGATTGAGGGCGAGAGGGGATTGTTCATCGCAATGCCCAGCAAGAAGTCTGCAGATGGTGAGTATCGTGATATTGCGCACCCAATCAATTCAGATATGCGTAAGGTTTTACAGGACACCATTCTTGAGGCCTTTGATAAAGAGGCTGACGTCGAGGAGACCGCAGATGGAGAGGCTGCTCCTGCAGCTGAGTAACCTTCAGCTTAAGACATATATTGGGAAAAAATGATACTTTAGGGGGCTTAAATTTTTAAGCCCCCTTTTTTTCGGTGCCTGGCACTTGGGAGGAGATTATGTTTAAATTTATCAGGGGAATTTTTGTAAAAGAAAAGGAAGAGGAATCAGGAAGAATGTTTATTATTGCAGGTTTGGGAAATCCTGAGAAAAAGTATTTTGGAACAAGACATAACGTGGGATTTGACGTAATAGATGCCCTTTCGGATAAATATAATATTGGCCTTACAGAGACCAAGTTCAAGGCTGCCTTCGGAAAAGGAAGAATCGGAAACAACAGGGTACTGCTTGTTAAGCCCCTTACCTATATGAACCTCAGCGGAGAGGCCATAAGGCCCCTGTGCGACTATTTCAAGGTGGATTCAAAGGAGGAGCTCATCGTCATTTCCGACGATGTGGAGCTGGATCCCGGGAATCTTCGTATCCGCCCCAAGGGAAGTCACGGTGGTCACAACGGACTTAAGAATATCATAGCTCAGCTGGGCCACAGCGAGTTTAGCCGCGTCAGAGTGGGCGTTGGCAAGAAACCCAAGGAATACGATATGGTGGACTGGGTTCTTGGTCACTTCCAGGGAGAAGATGCAGCTACAATGAAGGAGTCAGTGGCAAGGGCTGCCGACGCAGTCGTGGAGATCATGGAAAACGGCGTCGACTCCGCAATGAACAAGTTCAACGGCAAGAAGGAATAAGAACAGGAATAAAGTATGAGAGCGATTTTAACACCTTTACATGAACTACCGCAGTTTGAAGAACTGAATAAATTTCTGGACAAGCCCTTTGCCTGCGCGGAAGTAAGCGGCTGTGTGGATTCCCAGAAGCTTCATTTTATCAATGGTATCGGCTCCGAGTTCAAGTACAGGATAATCGTTACCTACTCGGATCTTCGGGCAAAAGAGATATATGAGGACTATAAATTCTACGACAAGAATGTCACAGTCTATCCCGCCAAGGACCTTATCTTTTACCAGGCAGATGTTCATTCCAATGAGATAGTAAGGCAGAGAATACGCTGCATGAGAAGGCTCTTAGAGGGTAAGCCCGTGACGGTGGTCACCACCTTCGCTGCCCTTATGGCGCCTCAGATAAAGCCCGAGATCATCAAGGAGCACATCCTTCCCATCGACAGGCACAGGCCAATCGATGAAATTCAGATCAGCAAAAAGCTGGTGGAGATGGGCTATGTCAGAAACTACCAGGTAGAAGGTCCCGGCGAGTTCTCGGTTCGAGGCGACATCGTGGACGTTTTTGACCTGACAGAGGAAAATCCCTACAGAATAGAGCTCTGGGGAGATGAGATTCAGTCCATCAGAAGCTTTGATATCCTGTCCCAGAGATCCTTGGAGAAACTGGAGTCCATCGAGATATATCCGGCCTCCGAGATCATAATGGATGACAAGCGTCTTCATGAGGGACTTAAGAGGATAGAGGATGAGGCTGAGGAAATGGTGGCAAGGCTTCGCGGAGAGTTTAAGACCAAGGAGGCCCACCAGCTTAAGACCAATGTGGAGGAACTCAAGGAACAGCTGTTAGAGCTCCACTGCGGCGTTAACTTAGAGAGCTACATCAGATATTTTTACGGAGATACGGTTACAATGCAGGAGATGTTCCCCAAGGGAAAGAGCTGCATTTTTATTGACGAGCCGCAGCACGTGCTGGAGCATGCAAGAGCTGTTGAGATGGAGTTTGGGGAGAGCATGACCCACAGAGCAGAGAAGGGTTATATTCTTCCGGGGCAGATGGATCTTCTTTACTCAGTGGAGAACTGTATTGCCAGAATGGGTAACGGCAGAAGGGTGCTTATTTCTGCGCTGCAGATGCCTAAGGCCCAGAATGCTTTTGAGCCGGAGATGAGCTTTGAGATAAGTGCCAGAAGTATCGCAGCTTATAATAACAGCTTTGACGCTCTGGTAAGTGATCTTAAGAAGTACGCCAGAAAGGGCTACAGGGTTCTTATTTTGTCCGGTTCCAGAACCAGGGCTAAGCGTATAGTTGAGGATCTCAGAGAAAATATGGTCTCTGCTTTCTACAGCGAGGATCCGGGAAGGACGCTGCAATGCGGCGAGATAATGACCTACTACGGCAGGATCCTTAAGGGCTTCGAGTACCCGGAGATCAAGTTCGCAGTAATTGCCGAGAGTGACATTTTTACCGAGCATGTCAAAAAGAAAAAGAAGAAAAAGAGCCAGTACAAGGGCGAGAAGATATCTGATTTTGCTGACCTTAAGATAGGCGATTACGTGGTTCATGAGGACCACGGCCTTGGAATATACCGCGGAATAGAGAAGATTGAGACGGACCACGTGGTAAAGGATTACATCAAGGTGGAATACGGCGGTGGCGGCAATCTGTACGTTCTGGCAACAGGCCTGTCTGTAATCCAGAAATATGCCTCCGGCGGAGACGACGAGACTACCCACAAGCCTAAGCTTAACAAGCTGGGGAGTGGCGACTGGTCCCACACCAAGAGTAAGGTCAAGGCTGCCGTTGAAGAGGTTGCTCAGGACCTGGTGGATCTCTATGCAAAGAGGCAGCAGGCCATCGGCTATGAGTTCAGCAAGGACACGGTGTGGCAGCAGGAGTTTGAGGATGCCTTCCCCTATCAGGAGACGGAGGATCAGCTGACGGCCATTGAGGATACCAAGAGGGATATGGAGTCCTCCAAGATCATGGACAGGCTTATTTGCGGAGACGTTGGCTTTGGTAAGACGGAGATCGCTATTCGCGCAGCTTTCAAGGCTCTACAGGATGGCAAGCAGGTGGCAGTTCTGGTGCCTACAACGATTCTTGCGCAGCAGCACTACAACACTTTTTCCGAGAGAATGAGAAACTTCCCGGTGAGGGTGGACCTTATGTCCAGATTCAGAACCCCCGCTGAGCAGAAAAAGACTGTGACAGACCTAAAAAAAGGTCTTGTGGATATCGTCATCGGAACCCACAGAATCCTGTCCAAGGACGTGCAGTATCATGATCTTGGACTTCTTATCGTGGATGAGGAGCAGCGCTTTGGTGTAACTCACAAGGAGAAGATCAAGACCATGAAGGAGAGCGTTGATGTTCTGACGCTGTCCGCTACGCCTATTCCGAGAACCCTTCACATGTCGCTGGTGGGTATCAGGGAAATGAGCGTTCTGGAGGAGGCGCCCAACGACAGACTTCCTATACAGACCTATGTAATGGAGTACAACGACGAGCTTGTTCGTGAGGCCATTGTGAGAGAGCTGTCACGAAACGGGCAGGTTTACTATGTCTATAACAGGGTCAATAACATTGCTGATGTGGCGGCTCAGATTCAGAAGCTCGTGCCGGAGGCCAATGTGGCCTTTGCCCATGGACAGATGAAGGAGTCGGAGCTGGAGCGCATCATGTACGACTTCATCGACGGAACCATCGATGTGCTGGTGTCCACCACCATCATTGAGACGGGACTTGATATTCCAAACGTTAACACCATGATCATCCATGATTCTGACAAGATGGGACTGTCCCAGCTCTATCAGCTAAGGGGCCGTGTAGGTCGTTCCAACAGGACTGCCTATGCCTTCCTTATGTATAAGAAGGACAAGATGTTAAAAGAGATCGCGGAGAAGCGTCTTTCAGCTATCCGTGAATTTACTGACCTTGGTAGCGGCTTCAAGATTGCCATGAGAGACCTGGAGATACGTGGAGCCGGAAGTCTTCTTGGAAGAAAGCAGTCCGGGCACATGCAGGCCGTAGGTTACGATCTGTATTGTAAGATGCTGGGTGAAGCCGTAAGGCACAAAAAGAGTGCAGACCTGGGCGAGGAAGATAAGGACTATACATTGGAGGACATCCACACCAGTATTGATCTTGATGTCAGCGCCTTTATTCCTGATACATATATCATGAACGAAGAGCAGAAACTGGAGATCTACAAGAGGATTGCAAGTCTGGAGAACCAGGGCGAATGCGACGATATGAGAGATGAGCTGCTGGACAGATTCGGTGAGGTCCCCGAGACTGTAACGAACCTTCTACGTATATCCCTGCTCCGCACAAGGGCCCATGCCCTGTACCTTCTGGAGATCAAGGGCGGAGACGGAATTATCGAGCTTAAGATAAGTCCTGCAGCCAAGATAGATCCCGGCAAGATTCCCGGATTCATTTCAGGTTACAAGGGTTCAATGCAGTTCCACAGCGCCGGAACACCGGTATTTGTCTATAAATACAAAAAAGAAGGCAGCTCCGAGAAGGCTGCACAGAAGCTTCTTGAGGATACCGAGAATATTGTGGAGAGAATGCAGGAATTGTTGCTGAAAGCTGACTAAATGGAGACCTGCTCTTCCGCCAATTTCTTCTTCCCAAAAGTATCGCAATATGCTAGAATACAGGCACAATTTTGCAAGAAATTTGGGAGAAGCATTGTATGAAAAAAGCAATAAGAAAAATAGTGCTGTTGGGGATGGCACTATCTATGTCTGTGACATCTGCAGTAAGTCCTGCAGGTGTTGTCTACGCGGCACAGGAACAGTATGAGACCGGTGCCGGCAACATGAATTTCGTCGAGTCCGACGATTATACAGAAGACAACTTTGCAGAAGAGAAATATGAAGAAGAGGAGATTGAGGTAATCGGTGAGCATCTGGAAGCTGAATCTCCTGAAATTGAGTACCCGGAATACGAAGAGCCACAGGACTCTGAAGCGCCTGAGGAAGAGCTTCCGGAAGAGAGCCCTGTGGAAGAACTCTCTGAGGACGATATCCGTGTCTTTGAAGATGAAGAGGCTGAAGAAATTGAACTGGAAGAGGACAGCGTTTCCGGTAACTCTTCCTACGATGCGACTGCAGAAGATACTGATGATTCAGAATTTCAGGCTAATACAGCTGACATGTGCGGCTTCAGTGCTACCTGGAGCTATAATGCATCCACCGGCGCTCTTAAGATCAGTGGTACCGGTGACATGTATGACTATTCCGAGGAGAATCCGGCTCCCTGGTACGGCAAGGAGATCAAGAGCATCACAGTAGCTGACGGCATCACAAGAATAGGTAATTATGCTTTTTATAAGGTTGTCAATCATCAAAAGGCTTTAGAAAGTATCTATCTGTCCAATACCCTTAAGAGCATTGGTGATCATGCTTTTATGTATACCTATTTCAACAGCAAGGTAGAGAAGTTTGTTGTGCCTGACTCCGTAACTGAGATCGGAAAGAGAGCCTTTAGCTATTGTCAGCTGTACAACGCTTCTACTATAGACGATAAGCAGGTAGGCGGAACCTTCGTTCTTGGTAAAGGAGTAAAGGTCATTCCGGAGGAATGCTTTTGGGGTGCGGTTGCTGTAGAGCTGGTACTGCCCGAAGGTCTGGAGAAGATTGAAGACAAAGGAATGTATTTTTTCCAGGGCTGCAAAAAATTTGTTTTTCCCAAAACACTTAAATCTATCGGCGAAAAGGGACTGGGCTATGACTTCTCCTATACATTCGTCAGTTCAAATATAACCTTTAAGGGTGATATGCCCCGGTTTGGCAAAGACTGTTTTAACTACAGATGCGGTTTTATATATTATCCTGCAGGCAATAAGACCTATAATGAAAAGTCCATTGCAGCCGCCAACCAGCTGACCAAACATGGCTTTACCTGGAGAGAAGAAGGATACAAGTCAAGTGGCAAGGCAGGAGAGAATATCACCTGGAAGACCTATAACACTACATCGGGAAGTAGGACCTATAAGATCCTTGAATTTACCGGCTCAGGTCCTATGTATGACTATTCACTTACAAGTCTCCCTGACTGGTATCCTGAGAGAATATCCATGGATCGTATCAAATTTGATTCAAGGATCACAAGTATCGGTGACTATGCTTTCTTTGGCATGGGCAATGTAAATAACTGGGACTATAAGAAGTATCCATTGGTTCTGCCCTCTAATCTTGAAAAGATTGGAGACTATGCTTTTTACAGCGTTCACGCACCGCTGGTTACTCTGCCCACAACCTGTAGCTATATCGGTAATAAGGCCTTTGCATATTCAAATACCTGGGAGGCTACCTCCAATGTTTTTCCCAAAGGAGTTAAGCATATCGGAGACTATGCTTTCCAGAGCTGCAGCATGGCCCTGGATGTTAAGTGGGATAAGATTGAGTATATCGGAGAGGGAGCTTTTGCTGATGTAAAAAAGATGACCTTTTCCACTACTTTTCCTGACACCCTTAAGACAATCGGATGCTCAGCTTTCTCTAAAGCCTCCACTCTGAAAGGACAACTGTCCCTGCCGGGGGTTACCAAGATTGGAAACGGAGCCTTTCGTGATTGTCAGGACATAACCGGTAAGGTGGAGCTTCCGGCAATTGAGTCTATGGGAGTAGGAGCCTTTGGAGGAACCTCCATCACAGAACTGGTGCTGGGAGAAAAGCTCTCTGCGATTGACAACAAGAGCTACGGCTATTCTTATATGGGTGAGAAGTTTAAGACAATTACTTTTAAATGCGCTTATTTTCCTGATGTAAGAAGATTCTTTGAATATCTGTCTTATAAGAAGTATGACGTTACCCTGAACTATCCTGCGGGAAAAGGCTGGCCTTATTCTGCATCTGAGTACTACAAATCTATTAAATTTGTGCCCTATGGCAATCACAATATTACTTTTGTTTATCCTGATGAGACCGAGCATACGACACAGCTTTCCGTGGGCTCAAAAATAACTGCGCCTAAAGTCACCGGACTTGAGGAAGGCGTGGAGATCATCGGATGGTTTATAGAGCCTAAGCTGGAAGAAGAGTATGAATGGGATTTTAATAAAGTGCCGATGGATGACGTTAAGCTCTATGCTTTTACAAACCAGGCTGAGTGCGAGGTCGTATATTGGGTTCCCTATGATCTGGAGAAGATGTATGACGGCGGCTATTCCGGCGCCACAGAGCGCGTAAAGTACGGAGAGTGTGCGAAATATAAGAGAGTGGCCAGGAAGGGCGCAAGATTCCTTGGCTGGTATGAGGATAAGGAGCTGACTAAGCCCTATGATTTTTCAACTCCTGTAAAGTATAAGACCAGGATATTCTCAAAGTGGATAATTGCTGATGCTTTTGACTTCTCAACTGCCACTGACAATATAAAATATAACAAGGACCTGTACTATGTATATGATGCATCCTCTCATTTAATAGCTCCTAAGATAAGCATCAACTATGGAGATGGATTTGAAGTCCTGGAGTATAACACGGATTACACCGTCGAGTTTGTGGACAGAAGCAAAAAAGGTGCCTATATCGATGTGGGCGACTACCAGGTTCTTGTAAAAGGAAAGGGCAACTGCGTCGGAGAGCTGACTACCAATATACATATTACTCAGCTTGATATCAGCAAAGCTGAAAATCTTATTCCCCTTAAGGACTATACCTGGACATATGATGGTTATGAACATAAACAGTCACAGAGTATTCGTCTTGATAAGGGAAATGGGTACACATTAACTCTTGATAGTAAGAACTATAATACAGAGTTTGTCGAGAGCGGTTCAAAGAGACCTTTTGTGGACGCCGGTACCTACACAGTAAGACTTACCGGAATAAATAACTGCAAGGGAACCCTTGAGTACAAGCAGATAATTGAACCAAAGAGCTTTACCTCCATAATGAACCTGCGCAAGACCACGCAGATCACCTATGAATACAACAAGAAAGTTCAGAAGTTCAAGCCTGACCCGATGCTCTATAAAGGCGGTAAATATGAGCCTTTAAAAGAGGGCGAGGAATATACTGTCACCTATGAAGACGAGGATGTGGACGGAGCCTATAAGGAGCCCGGAGTATACCATATCAGGGTTACGGGCAAGGGCAACTATAAGGATGAGTATACTATCGTAGAGAAGATCACTAACAACAAGCTCATTGCAGAGGCCACCGTATCCGGAGTAAAGAACGTCACATTTACAGGAAGACCTGCTAAAATTGACAAAATTGTGGTGAAGCACAAGGGCAAGGTACTTACAGAAGGCAAGCACTACAGGATCCGCTATGGAAATATCACGGAGGCCGGAACCGGCTACGTATATATCTATGGTCTTGAAGCCGGCGGATTTTACGGAACCAAGACAGTAACCTTTAAGATAAAACCTCACAAGATCAGTAAGTCTGATATTGAGGTCACAGGACTTTCCTCCGGCAAGATCTACACCGGCAGTGAGATCACAGCAGACAGCATTAAGATTAAGTGTAAGCTTGCAGGCTATAAGTCAGAGCTTAATGGATGTGCCAACGCAGACTACAGTAAAATGTATTACTCCGACAGCAAGGAATACGATTACACCTATGAGTATCTGAAGAATGTAAATGCCGGCACTGCAACTCTTGTGATCCGCGGCGTGGGCAACTGCACAGGAATCATCAAGAAGAACTTTAAGATAAGTGCCGCAGCATTTAATGAGGACGCGGTATCCCAGGGCAGGATCATAGTTGAGCCGTTTAAGCCTGTAGCTTACACCAAGGGTAAGACAGTTATCGAGCCTGAAGTATATTTCAAGCCCGAAGGTGGCAGCAAAGTCCTTCTTGTTAAGGGCAAGGACTACACCCTGAGCTATAGCAATAACACCAAAGTACATGATGAAAATGGCAAAAAAGCTCCCACAGTGAAGATCAAGGGAAAAGGGAACTTCAAAGGAACCATTGCCAGACCCTTTGCTATCAAGGTTTCTTCTATTGATGTATGCGAGGCTACTGCCAAGGATGTGAAGTACAAGAATAAGGTCAATAACTACAGGGCATCTATTGTTGTTAAGGATACCAACGGTTCCAAGCTTGCATCCGGCAAGGATTATGAGACCAGGTATTATAATGCATCAACCGGCAAGGAGCTTACATCCAAGGATAAAGCCCAGGTCGGGGACCGCATAAAGGTTGTGATTACGGGACTTGGAAATTATAAATCAGAAAAGACTTTAACCCGTTACTATGCTGTAGTAAAATAACAGGAAAATAGTTTTTGCAGGAGGATCGTTATGATAAACCAGCAGTATAAAGACATGCTTTCAGCAAAGTCTGTTATTAGAGAATTATCCGAATATGCAACGGCAAGGGGAAAAGAGATTGGCTATGAGAACGTATTTGATTTCAGTCTCGGTAACCCCAGTGTTGAGGTTCCACAGGAATTTACTGATGAGATGATCCGTCTTTTACAGGAAGAGGACACAATGACTCTTCACGGATATACTCCAAGCCTTGGTAATCCTCTTTTCAAGGAGAAGATTGCAGAGTCACTTAATGAGCGCTTTGGAATGAACTACGGTCCTGAGCATATTTTCCCCACAACAGGTGCAGCAGGCGCTATTTCCCATGCGGTTCGCGCTGTGACCAATCCCGGAGATGAGGTAATTGCTTTTGCGCCTTTCTTCCCCGAGTACAGACCATATATAAACGGGGCAGGCCTGGAGCTTAGTCTTGTTCCGGCTGACTTCACCTCCTTCCAGATCAACTTTGATAAGTTCGAGGAGATGATCTCGGAGAAGACTGCTGCGGTTCTTATCAATACACCGAACAATCCTTCAGGAATCGCATATTCCACAGAGACCCTGCAGAAACTGGCAGCTATTTTGGCAGCTAAGTCCAAGGAGTTTGGACATACCATTTTCCTTCTGTCAGACGAGCCCTACAGAGAGATTGTATTCAAGGGTGCCGATGCGCCTTATGTTTCCAAGTTCTATGACCATACGCTGTCCTGCTACTCTTTTTCCAAGTCATTGTCACTTCCCGGAGAGAGAATCGGATATGTTGCGGTTAATCCTGCCTGCGAGGGCGCTGAGTTCATCGTTCCAATGTGCGGCCAGATCTCAAGAGGAACGGGTCATAACTGCCCGCCTTCAATCATTCAGCAGGCAGTTGCCAAGGTATGCGGCATGACTGCGGATCTGTCAGTGTATGAGACCAATATGAACATCATTTACGATACTTTGGTGGAGCTGGGATTCACTGTTGTTAAGCCCGGCGGAACCTTCTATATTATGCCAAAGGCCCTTGAGGAGAGCTCTGTGGAGTTCTGCAAGAAGGCCAAGGACTACGATCTCATTTTTGTTCCTGCCGACGGCTTCGGAGCACCGGGATACTTCCGCATGGCTTACTGCATCGACACCGAGAAGGTTGAGAGAGCAATGGTCAAGCTCCGTGAATTCGTGGAGAAGGAATACAGAAAGTAATCTATTATATGATATGGGGTCAAAAGTCAAAAATGCGTACATGCTTGCATGTTAAGCATTTTGACTTTATGACCCGAACAAATATGAGGAATAAGCAATTTACGCAGTAAATTAGCGGTTTCCGAATATTTGCAGAATTGCGAAAATGACTTTAGTCATGGAGCAATTCGTATATCATAT
>NZ_ATVS01000021.1 GCF_000420845.1 Butyrivibrio sp. AE3009
CCGCTGGTGTATCAGCTGCATCGCCAGATGCATAAGGCTGGGTAGCCACGTCCGGAAGGGATAAACGCTGAAGGCATCTAAGCGTGAAGCCCCCCTCAAGATGAGATATCCCATGCGCAAGCAGTAAGACCCCTTAGAGAGTATGAGGTTAGATAGGCACAAGGTGTAAGCACGGTAACGTGTTCAGCTGATGTGTACTAATAGGTCGAGGGCTTATCCAACGAATAGTTGGTATAGGAACAAAGGGAAAATGGATTTAAGATAGTTCAGTGTTCGGTTTTGAAGGTACAAAACCACATAAACAAGCAAAATTAAACGAAATACTAAATATATAAAAAACTTATAAATGAAATCTTAAAAGACGGTCAAATGCCCGTCTTTTTTGTTTTTTTATATTTATTTTGACTAAAACGTGCTATACTTAAAAAGGAAATTTAAACAATTTTCAATCGGTTTTATGTTAATAATTTTTTCTTTTTAAGGCGCGAGGTGAACGAATGGAATCAAAAATCCTGCTTGAAAGTGGTAATAACGAACTTGAAGTCCTTGAATTTAAAATCGATGACCATTGCTATGGAATTAACGTAGCAAAGATTAAGGAAATTATTGTGTATCAGGAAGTAACACCGGTACCTAATGCTCATCCCAGCATAGAGGGAATATTTATGCCCCGTGATACGATGATCACAGCCATTGACCTTAGAAACTGCCTGCAGCGAGGCGCATCCAAGGCCGGTGGACTATTCATTATCACCAATTTCAATAAGCTTGATATTGCATTCCACGTTGACTCTGTTGTAGGTATTCACAGAGTATCCTGGGCAGATATCATCAAGCCCAATGCAACGATTTCCAAGGCTGAGGAGAGTATCTCAACAGGTATCATCAAGTTTGAGAATCAGCTGATCATCATTCTCGACTTTGAGAAAATCGTATCTGATATTAATCCCAATACGGGTCTTAATATGGATGCTCTTTCCGACATCGGACCCAGACCTCGTAATGAGGTTCCGATTGTTCTTGCAGAGGATTCACAGCTGCTTAATAAGCTCATTGTAGATTCTCTTAACAAGGCGGGCTATAATAATGTGAGACATTTTGAAAACGGTAAGCTTGCATACGATTACATCAAGGCTTGCAAGGACAGAAACGAGCTTGGCAATATCAAATGTATTATCACTGATATCGAGATGCCTATTATGGACGGCCACAGACTTACCAAACTGGTAAAGAGTGACGATGCCACCAAGGATATTCCTCTTATCATATTCTCATCACTTGTTAATGAGGAAATGAGAAGAAAAGGAGAATCTCTTGGAGCCGACAGACAGTTGTCCAAGCCGGAAATCGGAAATCTCGTATCTGTAATTGATGAACTTGTAAATGCTTCAAGTGCAGGCTAATACTAACTGACTGAAACTCCCTTTGTTGGCTCAGTTATGAAACGTGTTTTCAGTGACTGTCTCAATGAAGGGAGATTTTTAAATTAAGGAGTAGTGACAGCTATGGCACAGGCGCTTAAGGAAATGTTACAGGACTCAGACCTTTGCATTATAGGCATAGGTGATGAGTGGAATTGGGTAAAAAAGGGGATGAGATCCGATTCCAGATACAAAAAGATCTTAGAGTATTGTGATAATGAGGGTAATCAGTGGCTTCTACCTATCGTAGAATATGAATACGCCTATTACAATATCGATAATAAGGTAGCAGATGCTTACAGGGGACTTCGTAAGCTTGTTGGAGATAAGAAGCATTTTATCGTAAGCGACATTTTTCTTCAGGATGCACTTTTATTTGGTTTTGACTATGAAAGAGCAGTTTATCCTTGCGGTAATTTTATGTTCCTTCAGACCAATGATGAATCCGATGGACTTTTAAATGCAGAGAAGACTGAGGAATTCAGAGAAGTGGTAGATAAGATACATTCGATCATCACTGAGCATGACGGTTACTGGCAGGAAGGAATTACTTTTGCCAAAACTTTCAGAGATGGGAAAGAATGGTATCTTAATCAGAAAAGACCTGAATATAAAAAGATAAAATATAATGAAGCTCCCTATAAAGACGGCTGGGATAAGTATCTGAAGTATCTTACAGGAACCGTTAATGCAAAACTTCTTTTACTGGAATTGGGAGTAGGTCTTGATTATCCAACTGTTGTACGATGGCCCTTTGAAAAGGTCGTTTTTATGAATGAAAAAGCACATCTTGTGAGAGTTCACGAGAGGCTCTATCATCATACTCCGGAAATTGCAGACAGAACAGATTCGATAAAGATGAATTCGGTTGATTATATTTTGCAGGAGTGTAATGGACTATGACTAACGAAGAGTATCTTGATAGTCTGTTGAACAACGTGCAATCGAATAATAAAGATCCCAAATCTGCCCTTAATAGGATGTCTACTAAGGGGTCTTCTGATGCGCCGTCACAGGCTGCAGATGAGGAAATGGCAAGTCTGGTGCAAAACTCCAATGGCAATGAGGATCTGAATGAGATAGGAAGCCTTCTTAACAAGCTTGAAGATGGAGAGTTTGTTGATGGAAAGATGGCTGACCTTCTTGATGAGATTGAATCGCTGACAGATGTGGGTATTCCTAAATTTACTGTGGGCAACGAGCCTTCACACCTGGATGTAAGGGATCCCGAAGAGATAGCTCTTGATGAAGCAATAGCTGATGCTGAAAGAATGGACGCTGAGATACAGAGTGGCAAATTCGCAGATCAGTCTTTTTCTGATGCCGCTGAGAATGCTCCATCTGAGGGTGGAGAGACATCAATGGAGGATATTATACCTCCGGCGGCTAAACCTCTGGTTGATATTGAAGATGGCGACGACGCCCTTATGGAAATGGCTCCGGAAGTTATTATACCGGAAGATAACGCAGCATCCATAAGTAAAGATATTGATTCTGACGCCGGACAGACGCCGGAAGAGATCTTGACGGATCTTTTGGACGATATGCCGGGAGATAATCTCTCTGACCCTGAAATGGGACAGGCGCAGGATAGTTTAAGTGATGTTCTTGACAATATTCAGGACGAAGAGCCTATGTCGGGAGAGGAATCACTTGGAGATCTGGCTTCATTGGCGGATCTTGATATTAATGAATTAAGTCCCGAGTCTCTTGAACAGGCAATGGATGAAGGTATTATTCCTGAAGAAGAGGCTCCTGAGGCAGAGGTTCAAGAAGCACCGGCTGAGAGCATACCTGACGCGGATATGTCTATTACTGAGGAAGTTCCTGCTGAGGATACTCCTGTGCCCGATACGGTCGCTGATGATCAGGTAGAAAGCCTGGATGATATTATGGCGGGAATGGCTGAGCTTGGACTTGATATGGGAGAAGATGCTGCAAACGAGGCCGCTCCTGACGGAACAAGCGCTGAGGAAGGAGCTGTCCCTGATGCGGGAGAAGTATCCGATGAAGCTATTCTTGATGATATGGCGCTTGATGAGCTAACACTTGATGACATGTCAATGGATGATTTGGCTGAGGAACCTGCTGCTGATGCCGCGGGTGAAGAGGCACAGATTCCTTCTGAGGGAACTGAGGATGCCGGTCTTGGCGATGATATAGGATTTACCTTTGATGGCGGCGATCCTACTACTGAAAACGGCGGAGAGGCTGCGGAGGAAGATGATTTCAACCTGGAATCCATGGAGAAAGAGCTTAACGAGCTGGATGCAGGTACTTCCAAAGCAACAGATCCACCTGATGAAGGTTTGTCTTTGGATGATGTGTCAGCCGACTTTAATTTAAATGACCTGGAAGCAAGTCTCGATGATCTCCTTAGCGGAGAGGAAGGCAGCGGTTCTGCTGAAGGAGAAGTTGCTGAGGTTCAGGACGGAGAAACAGATAATACGCAGGCAGCCGAGGAGGGCTCCGGAGATACAGCAATGCCTGATCTGGACGCTCTTATGAACAGCCTTGCGAGCGATGATATTGAGGATCTTGAGAATGAAGCTGCGCGTGAGGGAGCATCTGACGCCGGGGATGGCCAGGAAGAAGATGTGCCCAAAGAAGATATTCTGGATGCACTGACAGAGGATGGCTTCGGAGATCTTGGAACCGAACCTTCCCTTGAGGATCTTGCAGCTATACCGGAATCGGCCGGAGGTACAGGCAAAGATGCTCCGGAAGATAAAAAAGGAAAGAAAAAGAAAAAAGGCGGTTTAAAAGCGCTTCTTGCAAGCATATTCACCGCTCTTACAAGAGAAGACGAGGAGATAGCTCCTAATGGAGAACTGGCCAGTCTTACCGATGAAAACCAGCAGGTTCTGAATGAACTTGGTGATGAGAAGCCTAAGAAAGAAAAAAAGAAAAAAGAAAAGAAGCCAAAGAAAGAAAAGCCAAAGAAGGAGCCAAAGCCCAAGAAGGAAAAGCCACCGAAGCCGAAGAAGGAGAAAAAGCCTAAACCTCCGAAGGATCCCAGCATTCCGGAAAAGGCAATATCTCCCAGAAAGGTTGCAATCTCATTCATTTTTGCAGCGAGTCTTGGAATACTGGTACTTATTCCTTCATTGGTTCTTCCCGAGAGGCTTGCTAAAGAGAGAGCTGAAAGTGCATATATTCATCAGGACTATGTAACAACCTACAAGGTTCTTCATGGAAAGGAACTGGATGAGAGGCAGACTCTTATGTATGAGCAGTCAAGGGTCCTGGCCTGGGGAGACAGATATCTGACGGCTCATGAAAACTTTGAAGCCATGAACATGAAGGAAGAGGCTCTTGATATTCTTCTTACGGCCATGAGAAACAAAGAGGATATTTTAGAAGAGGCGGCACAATTCAATGTTGAAATTCAGATTGAGAGTGTGTATTCTAAAATAGAATCGTTGCTTTTAGAGGAGTATGGCCTTACAGAAGAGGATGTGAAGTCTATCAATTCCATCAAGAAGGACTGGGATTATACGATCAAAGTTATGGAGATTGTCGGTACATTGAAACCGGTTCAGTAAAGGCGTCGATTACTAAATCAAGGGGGCCTTTGCCGAATGGTTGCAATTATCGATTATGATGCAGGCAATATTAAAAGCGTCGAAAAAGCATTTGAATATCTTGGCGCGTCTACAATAGTTACCAGAGACCCGAAGGAGATTTTTTCTGCCGACAGAGTGGTACTTCCCGGGGTTGGTGCTTTTGGCGATGCCATGAGAAGATTATCGGAATATGATCTGATACCTACAATTAAAGAGGTGGTATCCAAGGAACTTCCATTTATGGGAATATGCCTGGGCCAGCAGCTTTTATTCGATTCCAGCGAGGAGGCGGATGGAGTAAGCGGCCTGGGCATTTTGCGTGGTAAACTCTGCAGGATTCCTGAGACGGATTCTCAGGGTAATTCCTACAAGATTCCGCAGATAGGCTGGAATAGTCTTAAGTTCCCCAGACAGGGACGTCTGTTCAAGGGAATCGATCAGGATTCATATGTATATTTTGTTCATTCCTATTATCTACATGCAGAGGATAGGAATATCGTGACAGCTACCTGTGATTACAATGTTCAGGTAGATGCTTCCGTAGAGTCAGGCAATGTCTTTGCCTGTCAGTTCCATCCGGAAAAAAGCGCAGATGTTGGAATGCAGATACTTAAAAACTTCCTTGAAATCTAAGGACTACACCAGATATCGGAGAAAATTATGCTTACTAAGAGAATTATTCCCTGCCTTGATGTGAATAACGGCAGAGTAGTTAAGGGTATAAATTTTGTTAATCTTGTTGATGCCGGGGATCCGGTGCTTGTAGGTGAGGCCTATTCCAAGGCCGGAGCAGACGAGCTTGTGTTTCTGGATATTACAGCATCCAACGAGAGACGTGCAACCGTTGCCGACATGGTAAGGGAGGTTGCCAGAAAAGTGTTTATTCCTTTCACTGTTGGCGGCGGTATAAGAACCGTCGATGATGTGAGGGCTATTTTGAGAGAAGGGGCAGACAAGGTTGCTGTTAATTCAGCGGCTATTGAGAGACCGGAGCTAATTGCCGAAGCTGCAGACAAATTCGGAAGCCAGTGCGTTGTTCTTGCCATTGACGCCAAGAGGAGAGAGGATGGAAGCGGCTGGAATATCTTTAAGTTCGGCGGAAGAATAGATATGGGTATTGATGCAGTCAAGTGGGCCAAAACGGCTGTGGATCTTGGAGCGGGAGAAATACTTCTCACCAGCATGGACTGCGACGGGACCAAGGCAGGCTATGATATTGAGCTTACAAGAACCATCGCAGAGGCAGTTCCTGTGCCTGTTATTGCTTCAGGCGGAGCAGGAACCAAGGAGCATTTTTATGAGGCTCTTACTGATGGTAAGGCAGATGCGGCACTGGCTGCTTCACTTTTCCACTTCAAGGAACTTGAAATCTCAGAGGTCAAGGAGTATCTCAGAGACAGAAATGTTCCTGTCAGACTATAAACGAAGAAGGTAATTCAGTATGTCAATGATAACAGGAGACTGGTACGAGGCAGTAGGGGGAGAGTTCAAGAAACCCTATTATGCCCGGTTATATAAATTTGTGAAGGAGGAATACAGCAAAAACGTAATCTATCCCCCTTCAGATGATATTTTCAATGCACTTCACCTTACACCACTTAAGGATGTGAAGGTTCTTATCCTGGGACAGGATCCATACCATGAACCCGGACAGGCCCATGGCCTGTCTTTTTCAGTATTGCCCGGCAAGGCAGATACGCCTCCTTCTCTGGTAAATATTTATAAGGAGCTTCAGGAGGACCTTGGATGTAAGGTTCCCAACAACGGATATCTTAAAAAGTGGGCAGATCAGGGAGTACTTCTTTTGAATACAGTGCTCACAGTAAGGGCTCATGCTGCCAATTCTCACAAGGGAAAAGGATGGGAGCAGTTTACCGATGCAATTATCAGGGCTGTCAATGAACAGGACAGACCGGTGGTATATATGCTCTGGGGAAAGCCTGCTCAGATGAAAAAGAGCATGCTAAATAACCCCAAACATCTAATCCTGGAGGCACCTCATCCCAGTCCGTTGTCGGCTTACAGAGGCTTTTTTGGATGTAAACATTTCAGCAAGTGCAATGAGTTTCTTAAGGCTAACGGATTGGAGCCCATAGATTGGCAGATTGAGGATATTTGAGGATTTATACAATTTACACTAATAATTTCGGGACATTTGTGTTAGCATAGGCATATTGTCACTTGCGGTGTACCGCATTAACATGTTAAAGTGTATATTATTTATGTATAAGTATGCATTCAGGAGGCTATTATGAAGAAACCGTTTGTAACCAAGTCTCAGATAGAAGAGATTGTTAAGAAGTACCCCACACCCTTTCATATTTATGATGAGAAGGGGATTTTAGATAATGCCAAGGCAGTATATGATGCATTTTCCTGGAACAAGGGCTTTAGAGAGTATTTCGCTGTTAAGGCTACTCCCAATCCTATTCTTATGGAGCTGCTTAAGAATGCCGGCTGCGGTTTCGACTGCTCATCCAAGACAGAGCTTATGCTCAGTAGCGCAGTTGGAGCTTCCGGAGCGGACATAATGTTTTCTTCGAATGATACACCGGCAGAGGAGTTTGCTTATGCAGACAAACTTGGCGCCATTATCAATCTTGACGACTTTACACATATTGAATTCCTGGAGGAAACTATTGGCAAGATTCCCGAGACAATTTCCTGCCGTTACAATCCGGGCGGAGTCTTCAAGATGAGTAACGGAATCATGGATAATCCGGGCGATTCCAAGTACGGAATGACAAGGGATCAGCTCTTTGAGGCTTTCAAGATTCTTAAATCCAAGGGAGCCAAGCACTTCGGTATTCATGCTTTCCTTGCCAGCAATACCGTTACCAACGAGTATTATCCTACGCTTGCAGGTCAGCTCTTTGAACTTGCTGTTGAACTTGAGAAGGAAACGGGTGCGGATGTGGCCTTCATCAATCTTTCAGGCGGAGTTGGAATTCCTTATACACCTGATGCTGAGGGCAATGACATTGCTGCGATCGGTGCAGGAGTTAAGGAGCAGTATGAGAAAATCCTTGTTCCTGCAGGAATGGGAGATGTTGCCATTTATACCGAAATGGGCAGATTCATGATGGCACCTTATGGCGCACTTGTTACCAAGGCTATTCATGAGAAGCACATTTACAAGGAGTATATCGGTGTGGATGCCTGCGCTGTCAACCTTATGAGACCTGCAATGTATGGCGCATACCACCATATTACAGTTCTGGGCAAGGAGGATGCTCCTCTTGACCATGTATATGATGTAACCGGATCTCTTTGCGAGAACAACGACAAGTTTGCTATTGAGAGACAGCTTCCCAAGATTGATATGGGAGATTACCTCTTTATCCACGATACAGGTGCTCACGGCTTTGCTATGGGATATAACTATAACGGTAAGCTTAAGAGCGCAGAGCTGCTTCTTAAGGCTGACGGAAGCGTTGAACTTATAAGAAGAGCAGAGACTCCAAGGGATTATTTTTCTACCTTTGATTGCCTCTCTGTTTTTACCAAACTGTCCAAGATTATGGATGAAGAGCGTACATCGTAATGAAGGAATTTGCTAAAGAGAAGATAATTTACGGCCTGGCAGCATTTCTTAGCTGCTGGGCAATACAGCTGCTATCCGGGATTACTGTCAGAAACCCTCTGACAGTAGTCTTTTTTGTGCTGATTCTGTCGGAGTGGAAGAGGCTAAGTGAGAGGGACGCAGATATCTTTTCGGCGAAAAAGAGTGCTATTGCTGTTGGCGCAGGTGTTTCATTTCTTGCAGCCGGCGCAGCGCTTTATGTAAAAGGAGTCCGGTTGATCTCAAATTTTGACAGCGGATTGTTCAAGCTTCTTACACTGGCAATCGTATTTTGCGGTGTTTTCTGTATAGGTCTTCTGCTGGTCATGGAGATCAGATATAGGTGGAGCAAGTATTTTATAGGAGCTGTGGGAGCAGGGAAGAGTAAGGGGTATTTCTTAGATAAGTCTAAGGATATTCCGATTTCAGGCAGCATACATGGCGCTAAGCTGTTTATATTATCTGCGTTTCTTTGTTTAATCTGTTATTTTCCATATTTCCTGTATGAGTTTCCGGGAATTATGACTGCAGATTCATTGGTTCAGTATGAGCAGATCGTGGGAGTAAGACCCTGGTTCAATCATCATCCGGTGGTGCATACGTTTCTTATCAAGATATTCTATTCAATTGGAATGGCGATCACAGGTGATGCTGTAAGTGCGATTAGCTTCTATACACTGTTTCAGATGATATTTCTTGCACTTTGTTGTGCAAGAGGTGTGTGTCTTGTGGACAGGCTGGCGAGGCAATGCGCCAGATGGTGCAAATGGCTTGCTTTGGCCTTTTTTGCACTGATGCCCTTTAACTGTGTGTTCGCTGTTACGCTTTGGAAAGACATTCCTTTTGCAGGAATAGCGCTTCTTCTAATCTGCAGGTTTATAAGCATGACGCAGAAGAAGGAACTTACTTGGAAGGATTATGTCAGCTTTTCGGTTCTTGGCATACTTTTTTGTCTATTAAGATCCAATGCCTGGTATGCGTTCATTGTATGGGGGATTCTGGTAGTGGTCAGATTCAGGAAGAATCTGATGGGAATTCTGGTATCAGTGCTTGCTGTTTTTGCTGTGGTTATTATTGCAAAAGGTCCTGTATTTGGCAGGCTGGGTATTGATAGTCCTGATTTTACAGAGAATCTATCTGTCCCGCTTCAGCAGGTTGCGGCAGTACTTGTTAATGACAGAGATGTTGCCGATGGTGATATGAAGCTTATAAGGGATGTTATTGATACTACATATATTCATGAGCTCTACGCCCCTGACTTTGCAGATAACATCAAGGAGCTGGTGCGAGCAGGTCATCCTGAGGTTATAGAGAATAATAAGAGTACATATTTTACCCTATGGGTCAGACTGGGACTTAAGTATCCCGGGGACTATATCAAGGCCTGGTTCGACCTTACGGGAGGATATATATATCCGGATGTAGCCTACAAGGTAGGAGACATTGACGGAATAATGGGCAATGATCTGGGGCTGTATTGGAAGCCTTTGATCGGAGGTATAGCTGTTGTCAAGATTAAGGAAATCCTTATCAAGCTGTCGGATTTCATGCCTCTTTACGGTATGCTGTGGTGCATTGGTGCCTATACCTGGGCGCTTATCATATGTACTGTAGTTGGCATTGGTAAAAGAGCGGAAGTGCTTCCGATGGTTCTGCTGCTTCTTCTTACCGGAACGCTTCTTCTTGCGTCTCCTGTGGTGGATTTCAGATATGGCTACAGCCTTGTTTTGTCAGCGCCTGTTTGGCTTGCGCTGTGTTTTGGGAGGAGAGAAAATGCGGAGGCAGATTGATGAGTTTACAGATTATCTTAGGAACGTAAAAAAGACTTCTGAAAATACTCTTATTTCTTATAAGCGTGACCTTCTCAGAATGGCTGAGTTCATGGGAGAAAACGGAATTTCTGAGGCATCTGACGTAACGGTAGACAAATTATCGGCTTATGCGGCAAGCCTAAGGGAAGAGCATTTTGCCGCTTCATCCATAACTAGGCATTATACTTCCATTAAGACCTTTTTCAGATACCTTGTGGAGAACGGCAATATTAACGACAATCCATCCGAGACACTGAAAGCTCCCAGGATTGAGAAGAGTGAACCGAGGATATTATCAACTGTTGAGATAGAAGAGCTGTTTTCACAGAAGTTCAAGGATGATGCCAAGGGTAAAAGAGATAAGGCTATATTGGAACTATTGTATGCTACGGGGCTTAAGTCATCGGAGATTACAGACCTAAGGCTTGAGAATATTGATCTTAGCATCAGCTGCCTGAGACTTGGCGATGAGAACAGTTCAAGACTTATACCATACGGCAGAAAGGCCAAGGAGGCTCTTAGTGATTACCTCACCGGTGCAAGAAATGAGCTTCTGGGAGAAAATACAGATGATGATACTGTATTTCTTAACTGCAGCGGAACCCATATGAGCCGCCAGGGCTTGTGGAAGCTTATCAAAACGTATGTTAAGAAGGCAGGAATCAAGCAGGATATTACTCCTTTTTCTCTTCGACATTCCTTTGCGGTGCATCTTGTGGAGAATGGAGCGGACCTTGATTCGGTTCAGGAGATGATGGGATTTGCAGATGTTAATACTATCTCAAAGTATCTGTCCAAGAAGCATAAGAGCAAAGATCCGTTTGAATGGGCGAGACTTAGGAACTGATAGTACAAACTCATATTGTGATAGGATACAAAAAAGCCACTGTCTGATGAACAGTGGCTTTTAATATGCATGAATAAATCAATTGAAGATCAAACTAAATCTGCCATCTCAAGAAGGAGTCTCTCTGTGTCAGCCCAGCCAAGGCAGGGATCTGTGATGGACTTGCCATATACACCTTCGCCGATTTTCTGGGAGCCTTCCTCAATGTAGCTCTCTATCATAACACCCTTAACAAGCTTCTTGATATCGCTGTCGAGAGATCTTGAATGAAGAACTTCCTTGACGATACGGATCTGCTCCTTGAACTGCTTGTTGGAATTGTTGTGGTTGGCATCAATGATTGCAGCGGGATTGACGATATCGCGCTGATTGTACAGAGCAAGGAGAAGTCTTAAATCCTCGTAGTGATAGTTGGGAATAGACTGACCATGCTTGTTGCTGGAACCACGAAGAACGCAGTGAGCAAGAGGGTTACCGTTGGTTTTTACCTCATAGCCTCTGTAGATAAAGGAATGAGACTGCTGAGCTGCATAAACGGAATTGAGCATGACACTGAAGGTTCCGCTGGTGGGATTCTTCATTCCTGCAGGGGTGTCAAAGCCGCTGGCAGTCATTCTGTGCTCCTGATCCTCAACGGAACGGGCACCGATAGCCACATAGGAGAGGATATCGGATACATATCCCCAGTTCTCGGGATAGAGCATCTCATCAGCTGCTGTAAGACCGGTCTCCTGAATTGCCTTGAGCTGCATGTGTCTCATAGCAGCAAGGCCTGCACGGAAGTCGGTTTCGCCCTCGGGATCGGGCTGTGATGTAATTCCCTTGTAGCCTTCGCCTGTGGTTCTGGGCTTGTAGGTATAGATTCTGGGAATGATAAGGAGCTTGTCCTGCACTTTCTCCGCTACCTTACCAAGTCTGCAGACATAATCGATTACTGCGTTCTCATTGTCGGCAGAGCAGGGACCTACGATAACAAGGAACTTGTCACTCTTACCGGTGAAAACGTCGGATATCATGGCGTCGCGCTGTTTCTTTACCGCCTCAAGCTCCCTGGTTAATGGGAATTCTTCCTTGATCTCATCAGGTGTTGGGAGCTTCTGAATGTATTCAAAAGACATAAAAATATTACCTCCAAATATAAATCACTTTAATACTATAGCAAGTTGAACTGTAAAAGTATATTGTTTATTTTCACAAAAAATACGGCTATATTATATCAGTAATCATCAGAAATTACTTGTATTTCTTCGTTTTTTAGACCAAAAAGTGCCGCGACCTTGAGGTTTAGCTCCATAATACCCTCATTGGAATAGGTCAGAGCCTCAATCTCTTTCATAACATTGTCATCGCAGACCGGGATGGGAAGTGCCTCCAGCCTTGCCCTTAGAACCTTCATATTCCTGCAGGTGTTTCTGTAATAGAAACTGATACAGGAGCTGTTAAGAACTGCCATGATATAGCGGGCGGAATAGCCTTCCTTTCTCGGAATGAGAATGTTGGCGCTGTTCAGTGAGACATAACCCTTGTCATCGGGAGCAACTACCGGCTCCGGAGCAATGAATTTATAGAAAAGCTTATTCTTATCTCTGTAATATTGGACAGGTGCAACCTGTTGGAAGCTACCCGGATCAAACTGAACAAAGGAAGAGGGCTCTTTTAATCTGAACTTGTCTATATCTGTTCCTTTGATTATTCCTTCATATCCCTGCGAAGGAGTATCTAAGAGGCGCTGTTTGTTATTACCGGTTACAATTCCCAGGGCAAAATCCGCATTATCTTTAAGACAAAAGTGATCAGATTCCTGCATCTTCAGGATGATACGATACTTGGTGTCATCGCAGATGATCTGGAAAGAAGATGAAGAGAGCCTATTGGACGAGGCCAAAAAGCTACGTGATTCCTTCATCCTGTTTTTGCTTCTTTTATAGAAGGAAACTTCTATATTATTGCTATCATCCACAGCTCTTATAATGCTCAAAATAATGCAGGGACATTGGACCTTATCAAATATTTCTCCGAGGTAGGAGATTTTTTTGACTGAGCAGGTATCAAGGATCAGGTTTCTGATGTTTCTATGGGCATCTGATTCCAAAAAGGTCTCCGGAATCAGAAATGTTACTTCCTTTGCGACTGACAGTGCTTTTTCCGTAAAAAGAGAGAAGGACTCGGGCCTTCCTGTGGTGACAGCGCAGCGGTAGCTCTTCTTTAACCGGGCGATTTCCTTTGGGGAGTAGCTGTAGCCCCAGGGAGGATTACCTATGATAATGTCATAAGAACTCCTGCATTTTTCGGATAGAAAGTCAGCTACACGGATATTGTCACAGATTATCTTAAGCGACTTCTTATCATCTGCATGATATCTGATCGCAACATTTATTCTTGCAAGGGCAATTGCAATCGGATCGATATCGTAACCATGAATATTATCAAATGTAACGATCTTTGGAAGTCTGATAAGGAAGTTGCCGGTTCCGCAGGCAGGATCGCAGATGGTCTTATTATGTATATCAGCTCCTGCAAAGGCTGAGCGGCACAACAGGTCCACGGCGTAAAAAGGAGTGTAGTAGGAACCGGTTGCTTTTTTGGAACGAAGTCCCCGCAGAGATAAATACAACATTCCCAGGGTATCTTCTCCGGGAACGGGTATAAGTTCATATGAGAAAGCTTCATCATGCGTATAGGTCTTCGATCCAGTAATATCTGAAGAAATATCTGATATGAGCTGATTGATAGTGCTATCTGATAATCCGCTTTTTCTCATGAGCATAGCAGAATAGAAGGACAGAATATCCTCGGTATCTGCTTGTGACGTGCGGGTAGAATTGACTATATCAATTACAGCTCTGTAATTGCCGGATGAAGAATCTATATAAGATCTGGGGATAAAATTGGAATCGGAGAGCCTCTTGTTGCGGCGGCTGCGGAGAGTACTTCCGGTCTCCAGAGCCTTGGCGCAGGCTGTGACATCCTTATCTGACAGATAATAGTGATTGTTCCTTGAAGTCGCGGGAATCTTACCGAGTTTGATCCAGTTCTTAAGGGTTGCTGTGCAGATGCCAAGTATCTCGGATGCCTGTTTTACTGTAAGTATGCTGTTGTCTTCTGCATTTTTTAAAGCCACTGCAAATTCCCCTAAAATCAAGATAATACATTTATTATCATGACTTGAGTGGTAATTGTAAAGCACAAAAATCAGCAGGGCTTTTTGTGCATATCTCCTAAAATCGCTCCGAATTAAATAAATAATTGTCAAAGTTGCGCAATATCTGGGAAGTATTCCAAAACATCTGTGTAGTGAAATATCTGACCTATGGTTATTATTGATTCTAGACTATTTAATGTTGGAGGTTTTTTTAATGGATAAACTTATTTATGCAGTATATTTCATACTGCCGGTATTACTTTTGTTTGGGGCAAAGGTATACGGACGAAAGGAATGGAATGACGAGTTCCTTTCACTTGAGCAGAGCAAGGCACTGCAGGGATTTTTGGCAGTGTGCATCATGCTTCACCATGTAGGACAGAAGACCTGTGCTTCCTGGATCAATCCGCCTACAAGAATTCAGAAGGGACTGGGATTTTTTGTACCTCTTGGATTTATGTTCGTGGCAGTTTTCTTCTTCTTTAACGGATATGGCGTGTACAAGAGCTTCCACAGTAAGCCAAATTATCTCAAAGGCTTCTTTGGAAGAAGAATACTTCCTGTTATTCTTGCTCTTTATTCCACTACATTTATCTATTTTGCGGTAAGACTTATCGTTGGACAGAAGATGAAGGGGAACGATGTTCTTTTATATCTCACCAGCCTTAAGCTGTGTAACCCTTACACCTGGTACGTGATAGTGCTTCCTTTCTTCTATGCATTTTTCTATCTGTGCTTCAGATTCATCAAGAAGGATGGCATTGCCGTAGCTGTGACCACAGCACTTGTTGTTGCTTATATACTTTTCGGAACAACCATCAACCACAACGATCTGTGGATCAGAGGCGAGTGGTGGTACAACTGTGTTATTCTCTTCCCTGTTGGTATCCTTTTTGCCAAGTTTGAGAAAGCACTTGTTGCATTCTTCAAGAAGACCTATTTTGTAGTTATGCCTGTTACTGTACTGGCTGTATATCCTGTTTACCTCTGGTCAAGAGCTATGTGCAACATCTATGGCTACTACGGAGAGAACTGGGGCGCACCTGATACAATACTTCGCAGAAGAATAAGCGTTTGTGCTGAATCTGCTATCTGTATTGTATTTGTACTTGCAATCCTTCTTCTTGGAATGAAGGTTAAGATTGGTAACAAATTCCTCAAGTTCATGGGTAGCATCACTCTTGAGTTCTACCTGATCCATGGAATTTTCGTAGAGCTGTGTGCATACACCTTTGACGGCGGAGTTAAGTCTCCTTTCAGAATCAAGAACCTGCTTCTTTATGTGGCAGTTGTTTATGTTCTTGGCATTCCTTCAGCTCTTATTCTTAAGAAGATACATAGCCTTATTCTTCACAAGGAAAAAAAAGTGCAGGCTAAGGCCGCTTAAGATTACAATTTCGACCTACAAGGCAGAGCCGGTTGTTTCCTGACCGTGCTCTGTCTTTTTTATTTCCTGAAAATCCGTAAGTTCATGTAGTGCGCAGGGGTTTAATCTGTAGTATCATAAAAAGAGCTATGAAGAATGGGGAGTTATATGAGGGGAAACAGCATTTTTAATCAGAAAAAGAACAGTATTATTGCCTTATTGTTAATGCTGGTAATGACAGCTACAGGATGTGCAGCTACAGAGGTGGCGGAGGTTGCCGCACCTGAAGTGGTATTTGAACCTGCAAGTATAGAGGATCTTGACTTGGAGGAGCCTGAGCAGGAACCGGAGGTTACTGCTTCGGAGATTGTCAGGGGGATTCCCTCAGAGGTTGGAATACATGATGAATGTATCGCCCTTATTGAGGATATTATCGAAACTGATATTGAGTATGGCTTCACCAGTGCTCAGCTCTCTATAATCAAGGACGACAAGCTGGTGTATGAGAATGCATGGGGTAAGCTATGCAGCTACAATCAGGATGGCAGTGTCAAAGAGGACAGTCCCGCAGTTACAACAGACACGTTATACGATCTTGCTTCTGTAAGCAAGATGTTTGGTGTTAACTATGCTATTCAGAAGATGGTTACTGACGGTCAGATGGATATTTCAAGTAAACTGGTTGATGTTCTGGGACCCGAATTTGCTGAGGACACCATCGATATTCAATATGAGGGCGGCACAGGAGCGGACCTTGAAACTCAGAAGAACTGGAAGGCACAGCTTAAGATTTCGGATCTTCTAAAGCACCAGGGAGGTTTTCCCGCAGATCCAAGATATGGCAATCCCAATGTGGATCAGGTTACTCAGAAATATGATCCCTCCTATACCAATATCTTATTTTCATCTCATGAAGCTAACGAAGATGCCAAGGCACTAACCTACGAGTGCATATGTAAGACGCCGCTACTGTATGAGCCGGGTACCAAGACAGTCTACTCGGATGTTGATTATATGATCCTGGGCTTTGTAGTTGAGAAGATAGCGGGAGTAAATCTGGATACATATATCAAAGAGAACTTCTGCGAACCTCTGGGGCTTACTCATATTACGTATAATCCGCTTCAGAACGGCTTTTCCAAGGAGGATTGCGCGGCTACTGAGCTTAACGGCAATACCAGGGACGGATATATTTTCCATGATGGTATCAGAACAGAGACCATTCAGGGAGAGGTACATGATGAGAAGGCATATTATTGTATGGGAGGTGTTTCGGGACATGCGGGCCTTTTTTCCAATGCCACGGATATAGCAAGGCTGGCAAATGTGATGCTCACCGGCAAATGTGGGGATATTGAGTTCTTTTCCAAGGAAGTAATAGATGAATTCACAGCGCCTGTTTCTTCCGATAACAAGAAGTGGGGACTTGGCTGGTGGAGACAAGGGGATATGGAGAGAACCAAATATTTTGGCAGCAAGGCCGGCTCAGGAACCTTCGGACATCAGGGCTGGACCGGAACTTTGGTGATGATAGACCCTGAGAAGAAACTGGTGATTGCAATTCTTACCAACAAGGTCAATTCTCCTGTGACCAATAAAAAGAGCAATGCAAATAAGTTTAACGGAAACTGGTATACAACTGCTAATCTGGGGTTCGTTTCGGAGATACTTTACATCGGAATGGATGAGGACAGGAATGTGAAGGAAGAACTGATACAGTGCTGCGAGAGTATGAGAGACAGCGCTGAAGAAGCTATTAAGAAGAAAATGTCTGAGGATCACCCTGCCAGGAAGAACCTTGCAAGCAAGGAAGCTGTACTTGAACATCTTAAGGAAGGAAAATAATACTATGACAATAAGAAGAGCACAAAATAAGGATATTCCGGAGGTTCACGAGCTGTTGGCTCAGGTGGATATGGTTCATCACATGGGAAGACCGGATATTTTCAAGATTGGAAATAAATACAACGATGATGAGCTGATGGAGCTTATTAAGGATGATAACAGACCTATTTTTGTGGCTGTTGATGAAAATGATAAGACTCTCGGATATGCCTTTTGCATTTTCAAGCAGTTTGAAAATGACAATGTGCTTACGGACATCAAGACCCTCTATATCGATGATCTGTGCGTGTTTGAGAACTTGAGAGGCCAGCACATCGGAAGAGCATTGTATGAATATACCAAGGATTTTGCCAAAAAGAGTGATTGTTATAACCTTACACTTAATGTTTGGAGCTGCAACGAGAGTGCTCAGAGATTCTATGAATCCGTTGGGATGAAGCCGCAGAAGGTTGGAATGGAGACTATTCTCTGATGATTGACAAGATAAAAGAAAGTGCCAAAGAACGAAAAGAGAATAAGAAAAAAGCTAAGGCCAAAAAGAAGCCCTACGGCGGAATCAGCAATATTTCCAAGTATTTGCAGGAGCAGTATGGCCAAAAGGGAGTTCTTGTTAAGCGTGGCCGTGGCGTAGTCATGAATCAGCAGTCCATGGAACAGATAAGCGGCCGCAAAACCAGGAACTGTTCTGTTGTAGCGGTTACAAGGGTGCTGGATTATTATCGGAAAACAAGGAATATTCCGGGGATTCCTGAGGATATCCGTGAGACCTACAAGGTGGTGGAGGAGATAGCCGAGAGCTATGGATATACTGATAAAGTCGGTACGTTTCCTCTTTTTATCTCAGGAATATCCAAGGAAGCCTTCAAGACATATGGGGTTAAGGTTAGATGCAAAGGGGTCTATATCTGGAACTTTGAGAACCAGGTGGTAAAAGAGATATCTGCCGGAAGACCTGTTATTATGAACATTGCGAGGGGATATTATAAGGACCACACCATAGTCGTGGCAGGCTATAGCATCTGGAAAGTGGGAGATAAGCTGTATCCAATGATAAGAGTTATAGACGGTTGGAGCAGCGGATACCATTATATTGACTATGAGGCCTTTGCCAAGGACATCTCACAGTCAATATTCGGATCCTTCAATACCATTGAACTTATTAAATAGCGCCAAGCTGCATGCGATAATACTTCTCGTAGAGACCACCCTTGTTAATGAGTTCTTTGTGGGTGCCTCTTTCCTTGATGCCATCGCCGTCAAGAACGATGATCTCATCAGCACCAAGAATTGTGGACAGTCTGTGGGCGATGGTGATGGTGGTGCGACCTGCGGATAGTTTATCAAGGCTTTCCTGGATATATCGCTCGCTTTCATTGTCCAGGGCGCTGGTGGCTTCATCAAGGATAAGGATTGGCGGGTTCTTAAGAAAGACTCTGGCGATGGCTATTCTCTGTTTCTGTCCGCCTGAGAGTCTTGCGCCTCTTTCTCCAACCTCTGTTTCAAAGCCCTTGGGAAGGCTCTCAATAAATTCAAGAAGATCGGCACTTCTTGCCGCTTCAACGATTTCCTCCATGGTTGCTTCGGGCTTACCGTAAGCAATGTTTTCTCTGACGGTTCCGTTAAATAGATAGACATCCTGCTGAACTATTCCAATATAAGCACGTAGGGATTTCTGAGTTACAGTGCGGATATCTGTTCCGTCTATGCATACACAGCCGCCGGTGACATCGTAGAATCTAGGAAGGAGAGAGCACAGAGTTGTCTTTCCTCCGCCGGAAGGTCCGACAATTGCGATGGATTTACCGGCTTCAACATGGAGATTGATGTCATGTAATACGGTTTCCTCTTTCTCATATGAGAAAGAAACATTCTTATAATCTATAACACCCTTAACGTCAGACAGAGTGCCTGCGTTGGGACTATCTGTTATCTCGGGGAGTGTGTCCATAACTTCTGTAAAACGCTCAAATCCTGCAAGACCCTTCTGGAGCTGCTCTGTAAATTCCACTAGAACATTCACGGGACCAATAAAAATATTGATATACAATGCATATATTGCCAGATCTTCACCTGTGAGCTGGCCCTTGGCAATAAAATAGCCACCGGCGATAAGCACTGCAACATACATAAGACCGTCAAAGAGGTTGTTGCCGGAGAAAAACTTGGCCATTTGACGATAGTTGGCCTGCTTGGAATCAAGGAAGGCGAGGTTTGATCTGTCAAATTTCTGCTGTTCAATTTCCTCACCTGTGAAGGACTTGACGACTCTGATGCCTCCAAGGGTATCCTGAAGAGAAGAGTTGATGCCGGCAATCTTTTTTCTGTTGTCGGAGAAGGTGGCACGCATCTTACCGTTCTGGCGGATTGCGAATATTGCCATGCAAATTACAACTACTACGAGGCACAGTGTCATGGGGACGTTGATCCTCATAAGGAGGATGAAGGAGCCGATTATTTTGACTATTGAAATGAAGATATTTTCCGGGCCATGGTGGGCAAGCTCTGAGATGTCGAATAAATCGGAGATGAGCTTACTCATCATCTCGCCGGTGTTGTGGGTGTCGTAATAAGAAAAAGAAAAAGCTTCGAATCTTTCGAACAGTTCCCTTCTCATACCGGATTCCATCCGGGCTCCCATCATGTGTCCCTGATAGGTTACATAATATCTGCAGAGACTTCTGATGATATACATTATGATCAGAAGTGCGGCGATAACTCCAAGTCTGGAGAGAATAACCTGCGGTGTTTCAAGGAAAAGAGTACTTCTGAGTATTCGTAGGAACTGCGGAAATGCCAGGTCGATCACAGAAAGAATGGACGCACAGACCAGATCCAGCAGAAAAACACCGATATAGGGCTTGTAGTAGGGAATAAATTTTTTGATGAGTTTCATTATATGAGCTCCCTCTATGATTATTTTGATGCATAGATATGCATTTCCTATTGTACTTGAATGAGAATAATAATGCTATAATGTAAGCAGAGTTATTTTTTTTATTATGAGGGGAAAAAGTGAAAAAGTGAAAAAGAAAGTGATCTTGGCTGCGGTTATTCTGATAATAATCGGAGTTCTTATTTTCGTTATAAGTAAAACGATTTTAGTTCCGAAAAACACTTCCAGAAGAGACGGGGAACCTGTGCCCGGCGCCTACAATCAGGAAGAGGAGCTTCTTACAGCTGAGGGCGTTATCGGGCCTTCTGCTTCATCAGAGGAACAATCACATATTAAGACTGAACAGAATATTATAGATGTTGAGGAGATTACTTCAGATACCAATGAACCTGTTTCTGAAGAAGTTGAGCCTGTAAGCACCGTAGTTTTACAGGAAGCTCTCAGAATTGACGAAGGTGATATGGGGGATTTTTACAGTAACCCTGATTTTGAAGATGTTATTCCGGTTGACATTCGCTCTTTTTCCAAATCAGAGATTCCTGAAAGCTATGATTCCAGAGATGTGGGTGGCAGAAGATATGTAACAGAGGTACAGGATCAGGGCTATACCTATCTGTGCTGGGCCTATTCGGCTATTGCAGCGGTTGAGAGCGACATTTTGTCTCACCATAGCAGCTTGGATTACTCAGCTATTAATCTCTCCGAGAAGCACCTTGCATACTACAATATGCATAAAGCCGCAGGGGCAGAAGATAGCGCTATAGATGATGACTACAGAGAGCTTGTGAATGCGGATAATAAGGACGGTGCCTGGATATTTGATTATGGTACCAATTATATTTCCATGGGCGGAGTTACTAACTACTGCATTAGCCTTCTTACGGCCTGGAAGGGACCGGTAAATGATGAGGGAGATGATTCTTTTAACGCCGTTTATGGTCAGAGCTATGTATTTGAGGAAAACGGAAATGCTCCTTCGGATGCCTACGCTGCAGATTATCATGTTCAGGAAGTAGGGGAAATACTTGCATCTGAAGAGAACAGGGATCTGATCAAACAGATGATCATGGAACATGGCTGTGTGACGGCATCAGTTAATGCAGACGGAAAATACTGGTCCGGGCACTATAGTAACCTTTATTCGAATTTCCCCGGTGGGGAGGTTCCGACAGCCAATCATGAAATCATAATTCTGGGATGGGACGATAATTACAGCGCTGCCAATTTTGTCAAAAAACCAGAGGATGACGGGGCATGGCTTTGCCGCAACAGCTGGGGAACAGGTTCCGGAAATAAGGGGTTTTTCTACCTGTCCTACTATGATGAGACTACCTGCGACAATAATGTGGCCGCTTATTCTGTGGCTATGAAGGGAGAAAAAAACTGGTATGACAACAATTACCAGGTATGCGGATTCATCGACAATGTTGTAAGCGCTCTTGATGATTCCCAGAACTATGTTACTGCATACACTGCCTCGACCAATCCTTACGGTGTTATGTACACGGCTTCATCAGATGAAATGCTGAAGGCTGTAGGATTTATGAGCCTTGAGACATATCAGCAATATGAGATTAAGGTATTTCTTAATCCTGAAGGGGAAGGCAATGAAGATAATAAGTCAAATATCGTGGAATTTGCTAAGCTCCGAGAACCTGTCAGCAGTACAAAAGTGTCAAACATAAGCGGTGGTTATCATACCTATACACTTTCAGATCCGGTGGAACTTAATAAGGACGACAGATTTTTTATACTTGTGGAACCGGCTACCATGGCTCGCCTTCCTTATGAAAGAGCAGGAGATAATACCGGTACTGCCAATTATGATGAATGGAACAATCTAACCGGAAATGTCCACAACAGCTACGAAGCAAGCGGACTTAGCTATTATATTTCCGATGATGGTATAGGCATGGAAGCTCAGAAGGATAAAGACTTTTTGTTAAAAGCATATACTAATTCAAGATAATATTTGGTTATGCAAAATATAAAAACCCATAAAGCAAAAGAGACGTCTACGAAACGTCTCTTTTGCTTTTCACAAGATTTTTTGGGAGGAGGGCTGTATATTGGGGAGATACACAGCCCAGGTATGAAAAAAGTTTGTTGGGGGAGTGAGAATTTTATTCTCATTATTTATATCGGTGATGAGTGAAAATAATTAACAGTATTTAGATAATTATTTATAAAAATAATGCACGAAAAAACGTAAATCAAATTGTGCAAATATCTTAGAACAAGCGTTTGAAATTTATACGCTTTTGTGATATATTGTGTTTATCAACAAGAAAGGCACAATATATATGGGAAAGAACGATAAGGAACTCGAACAGATCAGTACAACAGATAAACTTAAGGCTTTTAAGACACTTAAGGATGCCGGCTTCAGAGTAGAATTTAACGGAAGCGGTGTTCCTACGGTTATCTGTCAGAAATCCGAAGATATAGACAAGGTGCTCAAGGATGTCCGCAAGGCTCTTAAGGAACTTCGCTACAGTGGCAGCTTTGGCGTAAGAGGTCCCAGGAAGACAGATATGATCACAACCGAAGAGTCTGAGAGCATGGAGCAGGCTAATGACGCCTGTGCAATCTCCGCATAACATAAAAAGAAGCACCTCATCGAGGTGCTTTAATTTTTGGGAGGAGGGGTCGACCAGTGGGGAGCCGATCGACCCGGTATGAAAAAAGTTTTGTTGGGGGAGTCAGAAGTTTTGTACTTCTGATATTGTATATATTAAAGGCTAAATTTGGACAAAATATGGACGATTTATAAAGAAAACATAAAGTAAGTCGAAATAATAAATAATCAAAATACGATATTTAGTTTATTTTTTTTAATTTATTTTGGAATCATACGAAATATTGTATAATATTATTGTGAGACAATTATACACAACTTAGGATGAATCATATATTTAGCCACTATGAGAGGGGCAATTATGAACGTGATGCCGGGTGTTTCGACAGTTACTAATCACAATATGGTACAAAGTCCGATTTCAACAGGTGACTGTGCGGCCGCTGCCGCAAAAGCCGCTGCTGCCAATTTGCTGTTTAGAATTGATACCGAATCGGTTACCGTTACCCACGAGAGAGGTAGCAGGAATATCTCAGTATTCAGGAATGATATGAATTGCAATGACGATTCATCGGAGTATTATGCGATCATGGAGGGCGGCATCGCTCCGGATATCAGAGACAGGGCCAGGATCGTCGTTAATGTTTCAAGAATAAAAGATCTTAGAAAATTAAACGAAAAAGCGCACATAGATATAAGATACAACAACCTCTTTATGCAGGGAGGTGAGGGCATAGGTACTGCAATGTCGCCTTTGCCGGATATAAATAGCGGAGATTATCTCATTGAAAAGAATCCGCGAATGCTGATATTTGATGCGGTTGCCGGAGTGGTTGATATTTCCGACGGAGCTCAGATTCTGATGATAACCATATCCTGCCCGGAGGGAATGATGATAGCTGCCAAACAGCCTATGGTTCAGTCGGGCTTTAGCGGTGGCATTACCATAATGGGAGATTACGGACAGGTATCAACGGTTCATCAAAGAGATATTACGGAATCGATAGATGCCCAGATAGGTAAGCAGATTGGTTTTGGTGTTAAGAGTATTCTGGTAAGTCCAGGCTCTTACTGTGCAGACAAGATCAGTTCTCAGCTTCATGTCAATCTTGACACTGCCATAAGATGTTACAATTTCCCGGGCTATACCATAGATAAGGCCGTTGAATCCGGCGTTGAGAACATGCTTCTTGTGGGAAATGTGGGCAAACTTGTTAAACTCGCCGCTGGTATCATGAATACCAGTTCCTATGCTTCGGATGGACGAAGAGAAATATTTGCTGCTCATACAGCACTTGTTGGAGGAACTGCGATTCAGGTCAGAACCGTAATGGGATGCATAACCTGCGATGAGATACTGGCACTTTTGGATAGCTGGGGGCTAAGAGACAGGGTTATGAACAGCATCATGATGGCTATAGCAAACTGCGTTAGAATGCGCTGTCAGGGGAAACTTCGGTTTGGCGTTGCACTTTTTTCGGAGGAGTATGGACTTCTTGGGCAGACAATGGATACAAAAAATGTGCTTGTAAAGGTTTCTCAGGAACAATTTGCATTGTCACTTAAGCTAAAATAATGTATTCTAATATAAGCATGTTTTTTTACATAAAAGAATGAATTGTTAGGAGAGAATTGGGGAAATGAGTAAGATAATTTTGACCGGAGACCGTCCTACCGGCAAACTTCACGTAGGACACTACGTTGGTTCACTTAAGAGAAGGGTGGAACTTCAGAATTCCGGTGGCTTTGATAAGATTTTTATTATGATCGCCGATGCGCAGGCTCTTACCGATAATGCGGACAACCCGGAGAAGGTAAGACAGAATATCATTGAGGTTGCTCTTGACTATTTGGCAGTGGGTCTTGATCCCGCAAAGTCTACATTATTCATCCAGTCACAGATTTCTGAGCTCACAGAGCTTTCATTTTATTATATGAATCTCGTTACTGTTTCCAGACTTCAGAGAAATCCTACCGTTAAGTCTGAGATCCAGATGAGAAATTTTGAGACCAGCATTCCTGTAGGATTCTTTACATATCCTATCAGCCAGGCTGCTGATATTACAGCATTCAAGGCTACCACCGTTCCCGTTGGTGAGGACCAGGAGCCTATGATCGAGCAGACAAGAGAGATTGTCAGAAAGTTTAACTCTGTTTATGGAGAAACACTTGTTGAGCCCGATATTCTTTTACCGGATAACGCTGCATGTCTTCGTCTTCCCGGCACAGACGGCAAGGCCAAGATGAGTAAGTCTCTTGGCAACTGCATCTACCTCTCCGAGGAGCCTGATGAGATCAAGAAGAAGGTTATGTCCATGTTCACGGATCCCAATCACTTAAGGGTTGAAGATCCCGGACAGGTTGAGGGCAATCCTGTATTCATTTATCTGGATGCCTTCGCAAGAGATGAGCATTTTGCTGAGTTTGCTCCTGATTATGCTAATCTCCAGGAGATGAAGGATCACTATTCAAGAGGCGGTCTCGGAGATGTTAAGGTTAAGAGATTCCTGAATGAAGTAATCCAGGCTGAGCTTGAGCCTATCCGTAAGAGAAGGAAGGAATTCCAGAAGGATATTCCTTATGTATATGAAGTACTAAGGAAAGGCAGCGAAGTAGCTGAGGCTGTGGCTGCACAGACTCTTTCAGATGTTAAGAATGCCATGAAGATCAACTACTTTGATGATAAAGAGCTTATTGCAATGCAATCTGCAAAGTACGAGGAGATGGAAGACTAATGAAAAACATTCTGTTTGTAGCTTCTGAAGGAGTACCTTTTATTAAGACCGGTGGACTTGCCGATGTTGTCGGCTCTCTTCCTAAGGACATTGATAAGAGATATTTCGATGTCCGAGTTATACTTCCGCTTTATAAATGTATCAACCAGAAAATGAAGGACAAGATGGAGTATGTAACCAACTTCTACATGGACTTTCATTGGAAGAACGAATACGTTGGTATATTTAAAGCAGAAATAGATGGAATCAAGTATTATTTCATTGATAATGAGTTCTATTTCAACGGAATGAAGCCCTACGGAGATGATGTGCTTTTTGAGATCGAGAAATTCGCTTATTTCTCAAAGGCAGCCCTTTCTGTGCTTCCGGTTCTGGATTTCAGACCTGATATTATTCACTGTCATGACTGGCAGACAGGTCTTATCCCTGTTTATCTTAAGGAGAGATTCCAGGGAAGCGAGTTCTATCGCGGAATCAAGGCTATTATGACAATTCACAATCTGAAGTTCCAGGGTAAATGGGACATCAGAGCGGTTCAGGATATCACAGGGCTTCCGGATTATTACTTTACACCGGATAAACTGGGACTTTTCAAGGATGCAGACCTTCTTAAGGGCGGTATCGTATTCTCGGATGCCATTACTACTGTAAGTAAGGCCTATGCAGAAGAGATTAAGACAGAATTTTACGGTGAGGAGCTTGACGGACTTCTTCGTGCAAGAGCCCACGATCTTAGAGGAATTGTTAACGGTATTGACTATGATGAGTTCAATCCTGAGACAGACAAATATATTCCTTACAAATACAATGCCATCAACTTCCGCAAGGAGAAGATCAAGAACAAGAGAGCTCTTCAGAAGGAGCTGGGCCTTAAGGAAGATGATAAGGTAATGATGATCGGTATCGTATCAAGGCTTACCGACCAGAAGGGCTTTGATCTTATTAACTATGTACTTGATGAGCTCTGCCAGGATGCAATTCAGCTGGTGGTTCTTGGTACAGGTGAAGAGCAGTACGAGAATTCCTTCCGTCATTTCGACTGGAAGTACAATGACAAGGTTTCTGCCAATATCTATTACTCAGAGCCTATGTCTCACAAGATATATGCTGCTTCCGATGTGTTCCTGATGCCTTCGCTGTTTGAGCCCTGCGGACTGTCACAGCTGATGGCCTTGAGATACGGCACAATTCCGATTGTAAGACAGACAGGCGGACTTATTGATACCGTTGAGCCTTACAACAAGTTCGAGAGCACCGGAACAGGCTTTGGTTTCCTTAATTACAATGCTCACGAGATGCTTGGTACCATCAGAGAGGCTGAGCATGTTTACTACGATCAGAAGCGTGAGTGGAATAAGATGATAGATAGAGCCATGGCAGTTGATTTCTCCTGGAAGGTTTCCGCTGAGAAGTATCAGGAGATGTATGACTGGCTCAAGCCATAACGAAATTTTGAATAATGATTATTGAAACGGTATAGGTGTCAGCTTTAGTTGACACCTATATTCTTTTATTGCAAAATGGGTATGGCTGTGTTTTTAACAGCTAAAAATTGGGAGAGTAATGAGCATAACGCTCTGAATAATAGATGAACAAAGATACTGATAATAAACAAAAGAAAGGCGGTTTATTTGTCCAGGCCGGTATTTTTGCAATAGCAGGAATCATCAGCAGGATAATAGGCGTTTTATATACCAGCCCGCTGGCAGCAATAATCGGAGATGAAGGTAACGGCTATTACAGCGCGGCTTATTCTGTTTACACCATTGTTCTTTTGGTTTCTTCTTACAGTATTCCATCCGCTATGTCCAAGATCATAGCAGGTAAACTTGCGGTAAAAGAGTATCGTAATGCCCACAGGATATTTAAATGTGCGCTATATTACGTGGCTACTGTTGGCATGATAGGAACTCTGATACTTTTATTTTTTGCTGACATTCTTGCAGCGGGAAGATCCGCTACTGTTCTTAGATTTTTCGCACCCACAATATTCATATTTGGATTCCTTGGCGTTCTGAGAGGCTATTTTCAGGCCCACAGAACTATGGTTCCAACTTCAATTTCCCAGCTTATAGAGCAGATCTTTAATGCTCTTGTAAGTGTGGGTGGTGCTCTGATACTTACAAAAATAGCAGGAGAAGAAGATCCTTCCAAGAGAGCGGTCTATGGTGCTATCGGTAGTTCCCTGGGAACCGGCACCGGAGTATTGGTGGCCCTTTTGTTCATGCTGTTTGTATATCACGTCAACGCTAAGGCATTTAAAAAGAGAATTGCCCGTGATACCAGTGAAGATATGTCAAACAGAGAGATATTCAGGCTTATCTTTATGATCGTAACGCCATTTATTCTTAGCACCTGTATTTATAATGCTTCAAGCTTCCTCAACTGGACGCTGTTTTCCAGAATACTTATGAATGTTAAGGGGATCGAAGAGACTTTGGTTGTTTCCCAGTACGGTATTTTTAACAGAAAGGCCATGCTGATAACAAACCTTCCCATAGCTCTTGCAAGTGCTGCAGCTGCGGCTATGATACCTGAGATCTCGACATCTTATGCCAGAGGTGACAAGGAAAGTGCAGCAGCAACTGTTTCCAAGGTTATTAGAGTAATTCTTATGATATCTATTCCAAGTAGCGTTGGACTTTTTGCTCTTGCAAGGCCTATTATGATGATTCTTTTCCCACAGAAGGCATCTCTTTCCGAAGCTTCAATGCTTCTGATGATCCTTGCGATCACGGTTGTTTTCTACTCGTTGTCAACTGTGACCAATGCAGTGCTTCAGGGAATCGGTAAAGTCAATGCGCCTGTTATTAATGCCTTTATTACTCTGGTGATTCAGGCTCTGCTCCTTACCGCACTTCTTATTTTTACCAATCTTGGCGATGCGGCGCTATGTATAGTTACTATCGTTTATTCGCTGCTTATGTGTGTGCTTAACAATATGGTCATGAAAAAGCGCATACCGATAAATAATGATTTCAAAAAGACATATCTTCTTCCTTCAATATCCGCCGTGGTAATGGGAATTGTGGCCTTTTTGGTACATTGGGGCTTTGATAGTCTGTTTAAGCTTTTTATTCCAAGAGAGTATTTTGCCAATATTCTGGCTACTCTGATAGCTGTTCTTGTTGCAGTATTTGTGTATTTTGCGGTTCTTATAAGGTCAGGCGGTGCCTCTGAGGAAGATATCAGAAGATTTCCTAAGGGTGCAAGTATAGCATTACTACTTAAAAAACTCAGGATTCTATAAATATGAACAAAGAAAGATCATTTGAAAAGAGCATAAGAAGACAATATATTCTCCTGGCCTTTACATTGGTATTTGTTGTGGGAACGCTTATTGTTGGTTCGCTTTTATTCAGATTCTATATGAAGAACTTCAGGACCAAGCAGGAGAGCAGCGAATACGGAAGATATTATGTGATGATAACCGATAATTATAAGTCTGATTTCTGGCAGTCGGTTTACAAGGGAGCGCTTGATGCAGCCAAAGAGCAGGGAATCTATGTGGAACTGCTGGGGCAGAACATCTCGGGAGAGTACTCCTGTGAGGAGCTGATGAGGATAGCTATAGCCTCAAGGGTGGACGGTATAATTGTCTATGCCAATGAGACCGATGAGATGACAGAGCTAATTGATGAGGCCACGCAGAAGGATATTCCGGTTGTTACACTGTACAATGACAATACCAAGTCCACCAGGATGAGCTTCGTGGGTGTTGGTAGCTACAATATCGGTCGTGAATACGGCAAGCAGATCAACAATATCGTCAAGGAGAAAAGAAGAGACAGTATCGAGTCTGACAATATCGGCCAGAGATCGCCTCTTAGGATTGCCGTTCTTGTTAATGCGGATGCGGGAGATTCAGGGCAGAATATCATAATATCAGCGATTCAGGATTCTCTTCGACAGGTAAATATAACTGATGCGGAGTATGCTATTTCTACAGTTGCAGTAGACAACACCAATGCTTTTGCAGTGGAAGAATCCATAAGAGATATTTTCCTTATGGAAAATATTCCCGATGTCATTCTGTGCCTCAATGAGCTTGATACGGTCTGCGCTTATCAGGCGGTGGTTGATTTTAACAAGGTAGGAGAGGTATATATTCTTGGTTACTATGACTCTGATTCTATAGTCAGTGCTGTGGACAGAGGTGTTTTGTACGCAACAATCTCTATTGATACCAAACAGCTGGGAGAGTACTCAGTCAAGGCTCTTGATGATTACTATGAATACGGCAATACCAGCCAGTATTATTCAGCTGATATTACACTTATAAGTCAGGACAATATTGCAGAATTCCTGAAAAAGGAGGAAGGCGATGAATAGATTCCTTAATAAGCCCCTCCAATTTAAAATCATCAGTGTCTGTATATTTACCAATGTCCTTATTTTCATCGTTAACCTTCTGCTGATGCTTGGTATGAATGCCATGGCTGTTGAGATGGAGAAGGTGTATGAAGGAAACAGATCCCTCAATGAGCTTGGAACCGCTTTGTCTGACGTTCAGGACTCCATGACCGTCTACCTTAGTTCCAAGACCAGTGATTCACTGGAGGAGTACTTTAGAAGTGCCCAGAGACTTCAGGATAAGGCCGGTACCCTTGATGACAGGGTAACTGATCATGCACTCACCAGAATGGAGAGAAACATCCGCAACATGACGGGAGATTACCTTGATGTCGTTGGCAAAACCGTTGAAGCCAAGCGCGGAAGAAATGTTGAGAAATACAGAAATTACTACGAAGAAGCTACTCAGCTCTACGGTTATATAAATGAATACCTTAGAAGTCTTAACCAGGAGCTGTTTGTATCAAACTCCGATAGCTATACAATTATGGCAAGAGGATTCAGAAGCTTTGAGTTTATAAGCTTTATCGTTATGACACTGGTTATGATAGGAAACGTTGTTATTGTAACAAGCTTTGTCAGAGCGTTGATGATTCCTTTGAAGAAACTGTCGGATTCAGCCAATGAGGTTGCTGATGGAAACTTTGACGTCACACTGCCGGAAGTGGCCTATCAGGACGAGATCGGAATTGTGAACAACGCCTTCAGTAAGATGCTTGTCAGCATCAAGCAGTATATTCAGCGTCTTACCGAGAGTATGGAGAAGGAAAGGGACATGCAGGAGAAGGAGCTTATGATGGAGTCCCATCTTAAGGACGCTCAGCTTAAGTACCTGCGGGCCCAGATCAATCCGCATTTTTTGTTTAATACTCTTAATGCCGGCGCTCAGCTGGCCATGATGGAAGGCGCCGACAGGACTTATGAATATGTTCAGACAGTGGCAGACTTTTTCAGATATAATATCAAGAATCAGCAGACTGAGGTTCGGATAAGAGATGAGGTTACGCTGGTGGATAATTATATCCAGATTTTGAACGTAAGATTCTCCGGAGACATAGGCTATGAGAAACAGGTGGATGAACGTCTTCTTGATATGGTGATGCCTGCCATGATCCTTCAGCCAATTGTTGAAAATGCAGTCAACCACGGCATCAGAGAAATGGGTAGTGAGGGAAAGATTACTCTCAGAGTGTATAGAGAGGATGACAACGTCTGCATAGGAATCGGTGATAACGGCAAAGGAATCAGCCGTGAGAACATCAGCCGGATACTAAGCGGTAACTGGCATAACGACGAGAATCAGTACGACAATAACGGAATCGGTATGGATAATGTGATATCAAGACTTCGTCTTTTTACCGGAAAAGAAGATGTAATAGAAATTAAGAGCGACGGACAGGGAATGGGAGCGGAAGTGCTTATAAGGATTCCCTTCAGCCGCGCTGCAGAATGATATATAGGGAATGATATAGGGGAAAAAATGTACAGAGTAATGATCGCTGATGATGAAGGTATTGTTATCGATTCAATGAAATTCATCATCGAAAAGGAATTTGGAAATCAGTGCGAGGTAGAATTCGCCAAGACCGGCAGGAGCGGAATAGAACTGGCTGAGAGATTCAGACCGGATATAGCGGTTATCGATATCCATATGCCCGGAATTAACGGCATAGATGCCATCCGTGAGATGAAGCAGTTTTGTCCCGGGACGATTTTTATTGTCATGTCTGCCTATGATAAATTTGATTATGCCAAGGAAGCAATCAAACTTGGGGTTATGGAATATATCATGAAACCCATGGACAGGTACAAGGTGGTCAAGGTTCTTAAGAAGGCCATGGAGCAGATTGATGAAGACAGGGAGAAGAGAAGCAACGAGCTGATGATAAAAGAAAAGCTCGAGACCATCGAACCCATTATCGAGAGCGGACTTATCTATGACATTCTCTTACAGGAGCATTTCGAGGAGGATGTGGAGAGCTACAGAAGCATTCTCGGCATCAAGGAGAACTACGGATATATGCTTGCAATCGTCTGTGGTGATGCTCAGGAAGGCAATCATATGACCAATGCGGTTGGAAGTTCAGTCAAGCTCTCAGGCAAATATAAGGAGATACGAGAGGGTGTCAAGGATTTCTTTTCCTGCAAAGTCGGAAGCGTAATGGCCAACAAGATTGCTGTGCTGGTTCCCTATGAGAGCGCAAAGATGGAATACGGCGAGAGAACAGAACTGATCGAGAGGGCCAGAGATCTTACCAGATATCTTAGGAAAAAGACTGACATAACCTTCAGAATAGGTGTGGGTGGCGTAAAGCCCTTGAAAGAACTGGGAGAATCTTACAGACAGGCTTTGAACGCACTTATTGCAACAACGGCTTCGGTTGCCCATGTAGACGATCTTACGATCAGCTGCAACTATGAGGACGACTATCCTATTCAGCTGGAGAAGCCTTTGTTTGATGCGGTAGCTAAGGGCGATCTCAACGGTATGAAGGTCATTGCTGACAAATACGCAGACTGGATGTGTGTAAGAGCCAATGACGGAGATATAATGTCAATGAGGCTTAAGGTCCTGGAATTCTCGCTTTACGCAGAGCATCTGGCATATCAGAACGGCGGTCAGACCTACAGATATTCCGGAAGAACGGATTATCTGCCGGAGATAATGGGGCTTTCAACCACAGAAGAACTTAGAGACTGGTTCATGGAAAAACTTACAAGTGCCTGCAGAAACGTTATCAACAAACGTGAAGAGAGGTCAAACGATATTATCAAGACCGCCAAGCAGTTTATTGAGGATAATTACAGCAAAGATATTTCGCTTGATGATGTATCTCGTAAGGTCAACATCTCACCTTACTATTTCAGCAAGATTTTTAAAGATGAGAGCGGACTTAACTTCATCGAATATCTTACCAATTTAAGGATTGATAACGCCAAGAAACTGTTGTCAGATACTGATATGTCAATTAAGGAAATCTGTCTTTCCTGCGGTTATACCGATCCTAACTATTTCAGCAGAAGCTTTAAGAAGAATGTGGGGATCACTCCTACGGAGTACAAGGATGGTAAGTTAGCCGAAAGCGTGTGACATAATAAAGGTATGCAAGAGGATTAGAAGGTATTTGGGGATGAAAAAAACAATACTTAAGAAAATGGCTGTTATGCTTGCCGGATTGCTTTCTTTTACATTTTTATTCGGATGTGCGCCGGAAAATACAAGCGGGCAGGGGCCATCCAAGTCTGAGGATGACAAACCACAGATTGGTATGTGCTTTGACTCTTTTGTAATCGAGAGATGGCAGAAGGACAGGGACATTTTTGTTTCCATGGCCAAAGAGCTGGGGGCAGAGGTTAATGTCCAGAATGCCAACGGAGATATTGAGCAGCAGAAAAAACAGATAGACTACTTCATCAAGCAGGGTATGGATGTTATTGTGATTATCTGTATTGATTCAGAAGCTCTCAAGGATTCTGTTAAAAAGGCCAAGGATGAAGGAATCAAGATCATAGCCTATGACAGACTGATAACCAATGCAGATGTGGATCTCTATATTTCTTTTGACAATGAGAAGGTCGGAGAACTGATGGGAGAGACTATAGTAAATAACAAGGCAGATGCCTGCAAAGTGGTCAAAATCTGCGGCTCTCCTTTAGACAGCAATGTTCACATGGTGGATGCAGGCTTTGACAAGATCATGGAGGAGAATGGCTGCGAGATTCTTGATACCTTTTATGCTGATGGCTGGAGAGCCGAGCTTGCAAGTGACTACGTATATGAGAATATGGATCTGATAATGGAAGCTGATGCAATAATGTGCGGTAATGATGATCTTGCAGGCAGAGTTGTTCATGTACTCTCCGAGAAGAGACTTGCAGGTAAAAAACTGGTTGTCGGACAGGATGCCGATCTGGAAGCGTGTCAGAGAATAGTAGAAGGAACTCAGTTATCCACTGTATACAAGCCTATTGAGAAGCTTGCTCAGCAGGCCGCTGTCTGTGCAGTCAAGCTTGCAGGGGGAGAGGAGCTGGATTCAGAGAATCTGTCGGTTTATTATGATGGCACCTATGAGGTTCCTTTTTTCAGAATTGATCCTGTAAATGTAACCGAGAAAAACATGAATGAGATAATTATCGGAAGCGGTTTCCATCTCAAGGAAGATGTATATCTGAATGTTCCAGGTAAAATGCCCGATTAATCGATAATTATTTGTTACAATAGCACATTTTTGAAAAAGTGCGGACATGATAGCAAAAAAATGCTAGCATGTCCGTTTTATTTTGCTGATTCATAGTAAAAAAGTGAAGAATGTCGTAAATCATTGCTATTTAAAATATGTTAACTTGGATAATGTAAAGAGCAGGACAAAAAGTTCTGCAAAAAAATAACAACTCAATAATTTGGGAGGGCAATTATGAAGAAAAAACTTTTAAGCGTATTTCTTTGTGCAGCTATGGCTGCATCTCTTCTTGTAGGTTGCGGCAATGCTGCTTCTACAGGTTCCGAGTCTACCGGATCAGCCGGTGGTTCAGGCGGCAAGGTTGGTGTTGCAATGCCTACTAAGGATCTCCAGAGATGGAATCAGGACGGTGCTAACATGGAGCAGCAGCTCAAGGCAGCCGGCTATGATGTAGACCTTCAGTATGCATCTAACGACATCGCTACACAGGTTTCTCAGATCGAGAATATGATCAGCTCAGGAGCTCAGGTTCTTGTAATCGCATCTATCGATGGTGATTCACTTGGAACAGTTCTTGCTCAGGCTAAGGAGCAGGGCATCAAGGTTATCGCTTATGACCGTCTTATCATGAACTCAGACGCTGTTACATATTATGCAACCTTCGATAACTACATGGTTGGAACAAAGCAGGGCGAGTACATCAGAGATCAGCTTGATCTTGACAACGCTGCAGGTCCTTTCAACCTTGAGTGCTTCACAGGTGACCCCGGTGACAACAATGCAAGATTCTTCTATGGCGGTGCTATGGACGTTCTTAAGCCTTACATCGATGCTGGCAAGCTCGTTGTTAAGTCAGGTCAGGTAGAGTTTGATCAGGTTGCTACAGCTAACTGGTCAACAGAGAATGCTCAGTCAAGAATGGATGCCATCATCTCAGCTAACTATGCTGACGGAACCAAGATTGACGCAGTTCTTTGCTCAAACGACTCAACAGCTCTTGGTGTTACAAACTCTCTTGAGGCTAACTACACAGCTGAGTGGCCTATTATCACAGGTCAGGACTGTGACGTTGCTAACGTTAAGAACATGATCGCAGGCAAGCAGTCAATGTCTATCTTCAAGGATACACGTACACTTGCTTCCAAGACCGTAGAGATGGTTGACGCTATCATGAAGGGCTCAGACGCTCCCGTTAACGATACTAAGACCTATGACAACGGCACAGGCATCATTCCTTCATACCTCTGCGAGCCTGTATTTGCAGACGCAAACAACTACAAGCAGCTTCTTATCGATTCCGGATACTACACAGAGGATCAGCTTAAGTAATTTAAGTAAACAGACAGCGAATGCTGTAAACATACTGCAGGCGGGTCATCGCACCCGCCTCAGTCTATGAAAAAGACAAAATTCACCAAATGAAAAAAGTTTAAATAATAATATGGGAAAAGGAGGGGTTAAATTGGCGAAGATATTATTGGAAATGAAGAATATCACCAAAACCTTCCCTGGTGTCAAGGCCTTGGATAATGTTAATCTCCAGGTTGAAGAGGGAGAAATACATGCGCTGGTAGGAGAGAACGGTGCCGGAAAATCAACACTTATGAACGTTCTCAGCGGTATCTATCCGTTTGGATCCTACGAAGGTGACATTGTATATGATTCCGAAGTTTGTAAATTCAATGATATCAAGGATAGTGAAGGTAAGGGGATTGTTATTATCCATCAGGAGCTTGCGCTTATTCCCTACATGACAATCGCAGAAAACATGTTCCTCGGAAATGAGAGAGGAAGCAAGTTCAGAATTAACTGGAACGAAACCTCCGGGCTGGCTCGTAAGTACCTGGATATAGTAGGACTTAAGGAGAGCACGGAAACACTGGTCAAGGACATTGGTGTTGGTAAACAGCAGCTGGTTGAGATCGCAAAGGCTCTTTCCAAGAATGCACGACTTCTTATTCTTGATGAGCCTACATCATCACTTAACGAGACTGATTCAAGAGCTCTTTTGGATCTTATGCTCAAACTCAAAAAAGAGCAGGGTCTCACATCCATCATTATTTCACATAAGCTTAATGAGGTATCCTATGTAGCCGACAAGATCACGGTTATCCGTGACGGTTCCACCATTGAGACCCTTACCAAGGGCGTGGACGACTTCTCTGAGGCAAGGATCATCAAGGGAATGGTAGGAAGAGAACTTTCAGACAGATTCCCCAAGAGAGAGCCTCATATCGGCGAAGTTATGATGGAGGTAAAGAACTGGAATGTTTACCATCCTTTATATAGTGAGAGAAAAATAGTCAACAACGTCAATCTGAACGTAAGAAAGGGCGAGGTTCTAGGTATATCCGGACTTATGGGAGCAGGCAGAACAGAACTTGCCATGAGTATTTTCGGTAAGAGCTATGGTGAGAATATTTCCGGACAGCTCTTTATCAACGGTAAAGAAGTTCACCTTAACAACGTTCAGCAGGCTATTAAACATAAACTTGCATACGTAACTGAGGATAGAAAAGGAAACGGTCTTATCCTTTCCAATCCCATTAAGATTAACACAACGCTGGCTAATCTTGATGAAGTAAGCAAAAACAATGTAATCGACAAAGACAAGGAATTTGCGGTAGCCGTTGATTACAAAGAAAAACTTAAAACAAAATGCCCTACTGTCGAGCAGAATGTAGGAAATCTTTCAGGTGGTAACCAGCAGAAAGTCCTTCTGGCAAAATGGATGTTTGCCGATCCTGATATCCTTATTCTCGACGAACCCACAAGAGGTATCGACGTAGGCGCTAAATACGAGATTTACTGCATTATCAACCAGCTGGTATCCGAAGGCAAATCTGTTATTATGATCTCCTCCGAGCTTCCGGAGATTCTGGGAATGTGTGACAGAATTTATGTTATGAATGAAGGCAGAATGGTTGGAGAACTGGATGGCAAAGATGCTACCCAGGAAAAGATTATGACTTATATCTTACAGTCATCCGGAAAAGGGGAGGAATAAATTATGAGTAAAGAACAGGTTTTGGGCTTTCTTAAGAAAAATACCATGGTACTGGTTCTTCTGGTGGTACTTGGTTTCTTTGCATGGCAGACAGGAGGAGCAATCCTTCTTCCCATGAACGTTAGTAACCTTATTTCACAGAACGCTTATGTGTTCGTTCTGGCAACCGGTATGCTTCTTTGCATACTGACTGGTGGTAACATCGATCTTTCAGTTGGATCTGTTGTATGTTTCGTTGGTGCGGTTGGAGCAACTTTGATGGTTAACTTAAATGTTCCCATCTGGCTCTCAATCATTATCATGATCCTCATCGGTACAGCAATCGGTGCTTTCCAGGGCTTCTGGATCGCATTCGTAAGAATTCCTCCTTTCATCGTAACACTGGCAGGAATGCTTGCATTCAGAGGACTTTCCAACGTAGTGCTCAACGGTCTTACCGTTTCTATCAAGGATAAGACAGCCTTCGTTAACCTTTTCGGTGGCGGTGCTGACTGCTATGTTCACGATATCTTCGGCGGAGCAGAGCTCAACCTTACATGTCTCTTTGGCGGTCTTGTTGCAGCAGGTATCTTCATTCTTATTGAGGTTACAGGTCGTGTTAAGAGAGTTAAAAAGAACTATGATGTAGAGCCTTTTGTTACATTCCTTATCAAGCTTATCGCAATTACAGCAGTTATTCTTATCTTTGCTTACAAGCTTGCACAGCACAAAGGTATTCCTACAGTTCTCATCTGGGTTATGGTTGTTGTCCTTGTGTATGGTTACATCACCAACAACACAACTGTTGGACGTTATTTCTACGCAGTTGGTGGTAATGAGAAGGCTACCAAGCTCTCAGGTATCAACACCAACAAGGTATACTTCCTTGCTTATACCAACATGGGATTCCTTGCAGCACTTGCAGGAATGATCACAATCGCAAGACTTACATCAGCTCAGCCTACATACGGTCAGAACTATGAGATGGACGCTATCGGATCCTGCTTCATCGGTGGAGCATCTGCTTACGGCGGAATCGGAACAGTTCCCGGAGTTATTGTCGGTGCGGTTCTCATGGGTGTTATCAACCTTGGTATGTCACTTATGGGCGTAGATGCCAACATGCAGAAAGTGGTTAAGGGCGTGGTTCTTCTTGCAGCTGTTATCTTTGATGTAGTATCAAAGAGAGGCGGTAAGCTCTTTGCCAAGAACTGATCTAATAATTTGAAAGGCCAATGCATCCCATATGCAATTCCCTTTAGGGGCCACAGCTTTTATGCTGTGGCCTCATTTTTATTGTTAATTATTGTGAAATAAGGTAAGATATTAGCCGTGACTGTTTAGATTTAAGAAGAAAGAGATATGTTATGAGTATTTTGAATGTTGAAAATTTAACCCATGGCTTTGGTGACAGAGCCATTTTTGAGGATGTATCCTTCAGACTCCTTAAGGGAGAGCATATCGGCCTTGTTGGAGCCAACGGAGAGGGTAAATCCACCTTTATGAATATAATCACAGGCAAGCTGATGCCTGATGCAGGTAAGATTGAGTGGTCCAAGAACGTCAAGGTGGGCTATCTTGATCAGCACGCAGTGTTAAAAGAGGGAATGACCATCAGAGACGTTCTTGCTTCAGCTTATGAGCCTCTTTTTGATATGGAGCGCAGAATGAATGAGATCTGTGATGCCATGGGAGAAGCGGACGAAACAACTCTTGAAGCATATATGGAGGAACTTGGAACTATTCAGGATCTTCTTACCAACAGAGATTTTTATCTTATTGATTCCAAAATTGAAGAAGTGTCCAGAGCGTTGGGATTCCTTGAGCTGGGACTTGACAGGGATGTAACCGAGCTGTCAGGAGGACAAAGGACCAAGATTCTTCTGGCAAAGCTCCTTTTGGAGAAGCCTGACATCCTTCTTCTTGACGAGCCTACGAATTATCTCGACGCTGAGCATATCGTATGGCTCACGAGATATCTTCAGGAATATGACAATGCTTTTATTCTGATATCCCATGATATTCCCTTCCTCAATAATGTGGTAAATATCATTTATCACATGGACGGACAATATCACAGCCTTGACAGATATGTTGGAGATTACGACAAGTTTATGGAAGTCTATGAGGCCAAAAAGGCACAGAGAGAGGCAGCCTACAATCGTCAGCAGCAGGAGATTGCCGAGCTCAAGGACTTCGTTGCAAGAAATAAGTCCAGAGTTGCCACAAGAAACATGGCAATGTCAAGACAGAAGAAACTTGATAACATGGATATCATTGAAAAAATCCAGGAGAAGCCGAAGCCTGAGTTTAACTTCAAGACTGCAAGAACTCCCGGCAAGATGATATTTGAGACCAAGGACCTTGTTATCGGATATGACAGTCCATTGTCCACACCTCTTAATATCTCAATGGAGAGAAATTCCAAGATTGTCCTTACCGGTGCCAACGGTATTGGTAAAACAACTCTTCTTAAGAGTATTCTGGGACTTATCCCTTCTCTGGGCGGAAGTGTGGAACTTGGAGAGAACGTAGAGATCGGATACTTCGAGCAGGAGATGGCTCCTGATATTGAGACCACCTGCATGCAGGAAATCTGGAATGAATTCCCGGGCTTTTCCCAGTATGAGGTTAGGTCAGCCCTTGCAAAATGCGGACTTACCACCAAGCATATCGAAAGCAAGTGTAAGGTTTTATCAGGTGGTGAGCAGGCCAAGGTCAGACTTTGCAAGCTTATTAACAGAGAGTCCAATGTTCTGGTTCTGGACGAGCCTACCAACCATCTTGATGTAGATGCCAAGGAAGAGCTTCACAGAGCGCTTAAGGAATACAAAGGCAGTATTCTGATGGTTTGCCATGAACCTGATTTCTATCAGGATTTCGCAACTGAGATCATGGACTGCTCCAAGTGGACAACAAGAGTGTGATAATTATTCTTTAAGATCTGCAAAATGGGGAATATAAATTTGCAGTTTTGGCAGTGAATTATTGCGATGTTAAGGAATATGCATGTTTATATATGTGCACCGGGAGGATTTATTATGAAAAAGAGTATTAATGGAATAATGTTGACGGCAGTTTCAACTATGATCGTATCAGGCCTTAGTGGATGTGGCAGTAGTGCTACCACAGATATACCTGATGCATATATGTCAGAGATTTCGGAGATAATAACATATGAATCTGATTCAAATATTTCTGGTGATGAGGCTTCAATAGATATATCGGAAGAGCCAGCTGCTACAGCTACTACTGATGAAGTTCAGGTTGAGAACCTGACAGAATCAGATGACGAATACTACAATAAACTTAAGGCAGAAGTTACAGACAGCATAGAGTACTATATTTGCGATGATTTTGACGGAGACGGCAGTAAAGAGGCCTTTGCTATAGTAGGCACAAGATATGAAGACTATGGTGAAGTTGACGTAGATGGTGCTGTATATTACGTTGATGATGATGAAGTAACCAATATCTCAGAGGATATCAATACTGCCTGGGGAGATCTTGAACTCATTATAAATGATCCAAATGAAGAATATGTCATCCGAACAGGTGTTAATGAGGTGTCCAAGGATCATCCGATGTTCTTTGCTCCTTCATACAGAGCGGCAGCTACTGCAGTTAACAATCTTGTATTCGGGGTAAAAGACGGTAAGGCCTACAAGCTTGGTATCTCCGAGATGGGAGCCTGTGCCGGACTTAGTGACGGAACGGCAATTGTAACACTTGATTGCTACGATGGATGCTCTGATGGCACAGGACATACCTGGAAGCCTTATTATTATTTTTACAATAAGGACAGTGGTGAATTCGAAGAGTATGAAGGCAGGGAAATAGCAGAAGAAGAACTCCTTGCTTATGAAGGAACAGAGAAGGTTGTGGAAGCAATAAAGGCTGATGGTAATACCATTGCAGGAATTATTCTAAGAGATAACGGTATTATTAATGTTAACTTTTATGACGGCAATCCTGAGGATTCCGACAGCCTTTCCTTTAATCATAATGCCACCTTCAGAATTACAGATGGAAGAGCAGTACTTCTAAAGGCGGCATATTCTCTTGATTATGAAGCCGTAGATTACAAGGAATCCGATTACGGCGGAGTTTATTTTGCCAAAAGAGGCGAATGATAATTAATCGCTGATCAGTTTTAGTCCGGAAATATCCGGTGAAATAGCCATTGAATAATTGGTGTAGTACACTACAAAGCCCGGTTTAGCCCCACCGGGCTTTTTTACGTCTTTGCGCCTTAGATAATCAATCTCGACTTTTTCCTGATTTTTACCCTTGGAGTAGAAAGCGGCCAGGGCGGCAGCTTCTTCGAAGGCTCTGTCAGGGACTTCTTTACCTCCGGTTAACAGAACAACGTGGGAGCCGGGGATCTTTTTGGCATGGAACCACCAGTCGCCGCCATTTGCGGTTTTGAAGGTGAGTTCATCGTTCTGAATATTATTTTTGCCTACATAGATATCAAATCCGTCGCTGGAGAGATAGTGGAAAGGTTTGGAGGTTATCTTTTCCTTGCGACCGTTCTTGCCCTGGGTATGAACTTTAACATAACCTGAAAGAGCAAGCTCCTGACGTATCTGGGCAAGGTCTGCTTCCTTCTGGGCGATGTCCAGAGAAGTAGCAATGGATTCAAGCTGTTCGATGGCCTGAGCTACTTCCTGCATCTGCTCTGTGAGGGCTTCCTGAGTTCTCTTTAGCTTGGTGTATTTGTCAAAATACTTCTTGGCGTTCTGACTTATGGAGAGAGTAGGATCCAGGGGAATCGTAACATCTTCTCCGGTGTTGTAGTCGTTGACGGTTATGTTCTTATCGCCTTCCTTGGCACTATAGCCATAGACAGTGAGGAGTTCTCCGTAGATTCTGTATTTGTCTTTTTTCTCGGAGTCCTGAAGCTGCCTGGTCTGAAGATCGTACTTTCTTACGTTTCTCTCAAGGGCGGTCTGAACGATCTTGCGAAGGTCCACAGACTTTTGTCTGATACGGGTTACAACGTTCTTTTCGGCGTAATATTGCTCGATGAGTGAGGAAATGCTGCTCATCTGAGTGGTATTAAAACCTGATTCATTTGAATTACCATTCTGATTGCCATAGATAGTAAGAGGAATGGAGCAATATTCCTTAGGTGCGCCTTTCTCATAAACGATAACAGGGGTAAAATTACCGGTTTTAACCAGCTCCATAACTTCATCAAAGGCTCTGTAGAGCTTGACTGATTCGGAAGGATCAAGGGCTGCTGCGGATTTGTCGGCATCAACACCTGCTCTGTAGCAGATCTCCTGAGATATGATGGGAGACAGGCCTGTGTAGCTTGAATAAATTGCTTTAAAAGCAGGCATTCCCTTACTGAGAACGCTGGAGGAGAATTCATCTGCTGTGGTTTCAAGAGGATTGATCTTATCCTGGGAAGGGATGAAATATTGTCTTCCGGGAAGAACTTCTCTTACCGAGCTGACAGAAGCGGGAATGTGCTTGATACTGTCGATGATCATGTCCTCTTCATCGGTGAAGATGATATTGCTGTATTTGCCCATGATCTCGATGAGAAGGACCTTGTGACGAAGGTCGCCCATCTCATCCAGGTGCTCAATCTCAAATCTGATAATTCTCTCAAGGCCTCCCGGCTGAGTGATGGAAATAATGCGCCCATTCTGGATGTGCTTACGAAGAAGCATACAGAAATTGGGGGCAGTCATGGGGGAGGGCTTGTTGTCATCGGTCATATAGACCAGCGGGAGAGAAGCGTCTGCGGACATGACTACTCTTGCCTGCTTGATCTGATATTTATCAATATTTTCATAGGAGAGCTTGACTGTGATAAGAAGTTCATCGCTCTCTGTCTGGGCTATTTTATAGATACGGCCTCCGGTCAGAAGGTCATTTAAATCCTTGGTTAAGTTTGCAACTGTAATTCCGTCAAAAGCCATTGTTTACTACCTTTCATGATTAAGAATAACTATAAATGCAGGCTATATTGTACCATGTATCACAGATTCAATCAAAGATACAAAATATTCATGCAACTACAACGTTATGTGGATTATTATGTGTCACTTTGCTTATTTTGCGGTACACATTGAAAAAGTTGCACAATTTGATTTTTTTGCGGTAAAAAGTACCTTTAAAAGCAATACATAGTAAACATGAAGCAATAAATGAGAAGTGCAACATGACAAGAAAAAATATAATAACCTCAAATTTGTATGTGCAATTCGCATAAAAACTGGGAGGATTTTATGGGGAAGAAATCTCAAACGAGTTCGGGAAACTCGAAATCTTTTGGCGTCTATATGAAGCGCTACTGGCAGTTATATGCAATGCTTTTCCTGCCGCTTCTTTATTTGACGATATTCAAGTATGCACCAATGGTCTATGTGCAGATCGCCTTCAAAAAGTACAGTCTTGTTAAGAGCATATGGGAGCTGCCACTGGCAGATAATCATGGTTTTGAATTCTTTATCAAAGCATTTAAGAACAATGACTTTAAATATGCTCTTAGAAACACGCTGACACTTAATCTGCTGGATCTTCTTTTTGGATTCCCGGCACCAATTATTTTTGCATTAATACTTAATGAACTGTGCTTCAAGCATTACAAGAAAGTGGTTCAGACGATTGCTTACATGCCTCACTTCCTGTCATGGGTCATTATTTACAGCTTGGCTCTGCAGCTTCTTGCTCCTACAGATGGTCTTGTAAATATGGTCATCAGCAAGATGGGTTTTGATCCTATTCCTTTCCTTAATGACGGAAAACACTGGATTGGAAGCTATATCGGATTTGGTATCTGGCAGAACTTTGGTTGGGGATCAATCGTATATCTGGCAGCAATAGCAGGTATCAACCCGGAGCTCTATGAAGCTGCTTCCGTTGACGGAGCCGGAAGATTTCGCAAGATGTGGCACATCACCCTTCCGGGAATCAAGCCTACGATTGTAGTTCTTCTTATCATGAGCCTTGGTAATATCCTCGGTGGCGGATTTGACCGTCCTTTTGCATTCCAGAACAATCTGGTAATGCGTGTGGCAGACGTTATCGCAACCTTCGTGTACAGAGTCGGTATCAAGGGTCTGCAGTTCTCACTTACTACAGCGGTTGGATTGTTCCAGTCTGTAGTGGGAATATTCTTCCTTCTTATGGCGAATTTCATTTCCCGTAAGCTTGGAGAGAGAGGAATCTGGTAAGGAGGTGCGAGCAAATGAAAATTAAATCCGATGCAGATAAAGCCTGGGACGTAGTATTTGTGCTTTTCTGCCTTGTAATAAGCCTGATGTGCGTAATACCTATGATTAACCTTCTTGCCAAGTCCCTTAGCGAGACAGACTATCTGGTAAGAAATGAGGTATATCTTTTACCCAAGGGCTTTAACTTAAATGCCTATGCAACGGTCCTTAAGGACCCCAAGTACATAAGAGCCTTCGTGTGGACAGTATTTCTTACGATTGTATGTACTGTACTTTCACTGACAATGACTACCTTATGTGCATTTCCGCTGATTTTCGAGAATCTTCGCGGAAGAAAAGCCATCAATATCTTCATAACAATAACAATGTTTTTTAACGCAGGAACAATTCCGAACTACCTGCTGATGCAGAAGCTGAACCTTCTGAGTAACCCTCTGGTTCTCATTATTCCGGGTGTCATGAGCGTTTATAACATGATCATCATGAGAAGCTTCTTCTATGGAATACCGGACAGCCTTCGTGAATCCGCTGAGATTGACGGAGCGACGTTCTTCGAGATCCTGACCAAGATCTACATACCGCTTTCCAAGCCGGTTATGGCTACACTCGCTCTGTTCTATGCGGTAGGAAGATGGAACGGATATTCAGATGCCCTGATGTACATGAGAGAGGCCAAGTACTACACATTGCAGCTCCTTTTGTACAACATCATCAACAATATCAATCAGGTTGAGGTTGCTACACAGGAAGGCTTCTCAACACCTGGATTGTCAGCTTCCCTAAAGGCAGCCATCGTAATGTTTTCAACCATTCCGATTCTCTGCATTTATCCTTTCCTGCAGAAGTACTTCATTCATGGCGTGACCATGGGTGCGGTCAAAGAATGAGCACTTAATGAGGTATTTTCGAATTTAGTGCGAATTCTTGTTATGGCGAGCACAACGTGCGAGATCAGAACTACCTTGAACTTAATCCTTATTGGATTAAATAAATATTAATTGACTCATTTGAAGGGAGGTCAATATGAAAAACAAAGTTTTATCAGTATTACTTGCATCTGCAATGGTTCTTTCTGTAGTTGCATGCGGATCTTCTGAAGGCGGCAGCGCACCTGCAGCTGAGACACCCGCAGCAGATACACAGGCACCTGCAGCAGAGGCACCCGCAGCAGAGACACCTGCTGAGCCTGCAGCTGAGGCAACATCATCTGAGCTTACAGATGGTAAGTTTGCAGAGACAAGACAGATCACAGTTGAGATCTACGACAGAGGAAATGACGGCGGCTCAGATCCTGAGAACAACATGTACACAGAGTACATCAAGAAGGGAATGCTCGAGGAGCACAACGTAGAAGTTACCTTCAAAAAGGTTCCCAGATGGACAGAGGTTGATGACATCAACAACCTTCTTGCAGCTCAGGAAGCTCCTGATATCTGCGTGACCTACAGCTATCCTACAGTTCTTACTTATGCTCAGATGGGCGGCGTTATCGATCTTAGCGAGATGATCGAGACCTATAAGGGCGATCTTACTAACCTTTGGACATGGCTTGGTGATACTAACATGCTTTGGGACAAGGATCCCAAGACCGGCACAGTATGGGCACTTGAAGGTAAGAGAGCAGAGCAGCAGAGAATCGTTACCTTCGTACGTAAAGACTGGCTCGACAAGCTTGGACTTTCTGTTCCTACAACAACTCAGGAATTCGAAGACATGCTTATCGCTTTCAGAGACAATGCTGATACACTTCTTGGCAGTGATGCTTCCAAGATGGTTCCTTTTTCAGCAAGCTATGATATCGGATGGAGAGCATCCAACATCATCACATCCTACATGGATCCTAACATCACAGACAAAGAGTACTACATCAATGGATTCGATGACAGAATGGTTACACAGGCTTCAACCAAGGAAGCTGTAAGACTTCTTAACAAGTGGTACAATGCAGGCCTTATGTGGAAGGATTTCGTTCTTTACGGAAGTGGCGACACAACTGAGGACGATATGATCAAAGCAGGCTATGTAGGCGCATTCCAGCACAACTGGGACTATGTATTCAGAAACGGTGAGGACAGCATCAATGCTAACCTCAAGAGAAACGTAGGCGAGGACGCTGTATTTATTCCTGTTGACTGCTTCAAGAACTCAGCAGGCAAGTATTCAAAGTGGCTCTACAGCTCAGCAGGCGACAGAAAGATCTTCTTCCCTACAACCAACGATGAGCCTTTAGCATCTCTTCTTTACCTTGACTTCATCTCTAAGCCTGAGACAATCAAATACCTCCAGGCAGGTGATGAGGGCGTTACACATGAAGTTCTCGACAGCGGCGCTATCCAGATCATTGCAGCAACAGGCGATGCAATCCAGAACTCAGGTAAGAACATTGACTACACAATCACATGTAACGGAACATACTTCGGCGATGAGGCTCTTGCAGCTCTTTCTCTTGCATATGGCTATGCTGAGGCAGATCCTGAGCTTGTAGATCAGGCTAACAAGATTGCTATGGCTGATGGACTTGAGCCCAAGAACGTTAACGTTGGTGAGATCACAGCAGAGGCAGGTGTAGGTGATACACTTTCTGCTAAGAGAGATCAGATCTATGATAACGCAGTAGTTGCTTCAGAAGCTGATTTCGATTCTGTTTGGGACAGCTATCTTGCAGATTATCTCTCAAGCGGCGGACAGGCAATCATCGACGAGCGTGCAGAGAAGTGGGCTGAGTACTTCGGGGATGCAGATATGCTTCCATAATTGGTGTGAGTTAGTATTTTTCAGATTTGGCGATGTATTAGATTAATAATTTTGTGTTAATAGCAGACTTAGAGAGGAGCTGATTTGGCTCCTCTCTTTTTGGGATAGGCAATATATCAAATTGTGAAACCGAGGGAGCAGATAAGGTAACTAAGACAATTACCTACGATGCCTGCGGTAATCCTAAAGAGTACCTTGGTAAGAATATGGTGTGGAATGCTGTCAATAACAGCCTTACATCCATCAGCTTTAAAGAGGGGAACAAGGATAAGAAATTAATCTTTGATTGTTTTGTGAAGGATCAAATACTAAGCTTATGAGGTTGAATAAAACCCATAAAAGGGCAACATTAAGAACGCACAGTTGTAACCACGTGGTGTGAATGGTTAATGTGCAGATTATTGGTCTGTGACAATCCCCAATAAGCTTAGTGTTTGAAAGATACTTATCATGCCGGATTATTTCCCGACACATTGGACGCGCCGGCCGCAGGATAAGTTACTCCTTGAAGAAGCAGATTTGAAATCTATTTCTCTCTCTTTGTACCTTTAGGATACAGCAAAGGAGCGGGTTTGTAAAGAAATCTAAACATTTCGTTAGAATTTTGCGGTATTGCGTAAGAACACCAAAAATCAGTCCTTGAAGTGACCTGAATGGGGCATGGTTGTCACGTTTCACATAGTAGACACAATCTTAAGAATTTAACGCTTTTGCGCAAAGAAGCCGCATTTCGTAAAAACGAATGCGGCTTCTTATAGGAAGATAATGAAAAATTGAATGAAAAAGCTTAATTATTAAAGGCAGCTGGCATATGCTTTCTCAGCACCTTCTGTGCGGATCATCTTCAGATCTGCAATTACTGCATCTGTAAGACCGGCAATCTTGTTGAGGTCCTGATCCCACATCTTCTCATTTCCAAGAACAGCCTTAACGAGGTCTTCCTCAGAATCGTTCTTGTGATCATAGAAGAACTCAAGAGCCCATCTGTCATCACTTACTGTATAAGTATTGCCTGCAGGTCTCTTGCAAACAAGGCCTGCCTCAGTAAGTTCCTGAACATCGTTTGAATAGAAAGCAATGTATGCTGCCAGTGACATAGTAAGGCAAACGGGAAGCTTGCCGTTCTTGTCGATATACTGAAGGAATGAAGGCATGTTTCTTGCCTTCCACTTACTTGTTGAGTTAAGAGAGATGCTCATAAGCTCGTGGTTAACGAAAGGATTGTTGAAACGATCCTTAACAGCAGCAGCGAACTCATTGAGATCATTCTCATCAAGGTGATCTACGAGAGTAGGAATAACTTCCTCATTGAGCATCTTGTTCATGAAGCCTGAAATAGCTTCGTTCTGCATGCAGTCACGAACGATATCCTGGCCTGAAAGGTAAGCGCCAAGTACGAAACCTGTATGAGCGCCGTTAAGGATACGAACCTTGCGGTGCTTGTAGGGCATTACATCGGGAACAACGTGAACATTAACGCCAGCTTTCTTGAAAGGAAGTCTTGTCTCAAGCTCAGCAGGTCCTTCGATGATCCATACTCCGAAGATCTCACCTACATCGATGAGCTCGTCGTGATATCCGTTAACTTCTTCAAGCGCTGCAACTTCTTTTGCATCACGGATTCTTCCGGGAACGATTCTGTCTACAAGGGTAGAGCAGAAGATGTTATCATTGTTAACCCAGGTCTTGAAGCCTTCTTCAAGCTGCCACTGATCAATGTACTGGTTGACACACTTAAGAAGCTCTTTGCCGTTGTTGTCGATAAGCTCGCAGGAGAGAACAACTACGCCCTTCTTACCTGCCTTGTATCTTCTGAATAGAACCTGTGTAAGCTTGCCGGGGAAGCTGGCAGCGGGAACATCCTCGAAATTGCAGGAAGGATCGTAAGCAATACCTGCCTCAGTTGTGTTGGATGCAATAATATCAAGGTCATCGCTCTCTGCGATAGCCATCATTTTGTCGTAGTCTGCCTTGTCATAAGGATTGAGACAGCAGTCAACTGCGGAGATAACTCTCTTGGCATCAACCTTCTGGCCGTTCTCACTTCCACGAAGGTATAATGTATAAAGACCCTCCTGCTTGTTGATAAGCTCTGTGAGACCCTGTGCAATAGGCTGAACAAGAGCAACCTTGCCGTTCCAGCCTGCCTTCTCATTGCTGATGTCGAAGAAGTAATCAACGAATGCACGCATGAAGTTACCTTCACCGAACTGAAGAACACGAACGGGTGCTTCCTTCTGAACAAAACCTTCATAGCCTGACTTGGCCAATACATCATAATTTAATAATTCCATAACCCTATTCCTCCTAAAATGTAAACGCTTACAAAACGCTTCATCTAAGTCTTAATCTATATAATGTTATAGCAAAATATGTAAGCGTTTACAATAGCAAATTATGACTTTTTTTATAAATGTGGTCGGAACGCAGCATTGACCTTGAAAAAGCGCTGTATTATAATGATTTATGTAAATTTTTGCCCTAAAATAAAGGAGATTCTACTTATGGTCTGCAGTATGACTGGTTTTGGCAGAAGTGAAGTTACAGAGGGACAGCGCAAATATATTGTTGAACTTAAGTCTGTTAATAATCGCTATCTTGATATCAACATCAAGATGCCCAAGAAATTCAATGCATTTGAATCCGCCATCAGAACCGAATTAAAGAACTATATGAAGCGCGGTAAGGTGGATGTATTTATCAGTTACGAGGATTTTTCAGAATCGGATTCCAGAGTAAAATACAATAAGGCTATAGCTGAGGAATATTTCACATATCTTAAACAGATGGCCAGTGATTTTGGTCTTGATAACGATATCAGGATCTCAGCTCTTTCCAAGTTCCCTGAAGTATTTACCATGGAAGAGGAAGAACTGGATGAAGAGGAGGTATGGAGCGGACTTAAGAAGGCCATTAATGAGGCCGGCAAGCAGTTCCTTGACTCCAGAATCAAAGAAGGAGAATTTTTATCCGCAGATCTTACACAAAAGCTTGACGGAATGTATGAAAATGTGGAATATATTACAGAGCGTTCCCCTGAGATCATACAGGAATATAAGCAGAAACTTCGTGAGAAGATCGCAGATCTGTTGGAAGACAAGCAGGTTGATGAGAACAGGCTTGCCATGGAAGTTACCATATTTGCCGACAAGGTATGTGTAGATGAGGAGCTTACAAGGCTTCGAAGCCATATTATGGCCACCAGGGAGACACTTCAGGTGGGTGATGACAAGGACGGTATCGGAAGAAAACTTGATTTCCTTGCACAGGAAATGAACAGAGAGGCCAATACTATTTTGTCCAAATCCACAGATCTTAAGATTTCCGACAGAGGAATTGCTCTTAAGACCGATATAGAAAAAGTAAGGGAGCAGATTCAGAACATTGAGTAATGAAGTATTGCACAACAAGCGCAAAGGTATTATAATCGTTGTCTCTGGTTTTTCGGGAGTAGGCAAGGGTACAATAATGAAGGAGCTTATTAAGAGATATGACAATTACGCTCTTTCAATCTCTGCAACAACAAGAGATCCCAGACCCGGCGAGGAGAATGGCAGAGAGTATTTCTTTGTTAGCAATGAAGAGTTTGAGAAGCTTATTAATGAAAACGGACTGATAGAGCATGCCGGATATGTCAATCATTATTACGGAACTCCCAGGAAATACGTTGAGGATAAGCTTGCTGAGGGAATAGATGTAATCCTTGAGATAGAAATTCAGGGTGCACTTCAGATCAAAAAGCAGTATAATGATGCGGTGCTTTTGTTCGTTATGCCCCCTTCAGCTGAGACTCTTAAGACCAGACTGTGCGGAAGAGGCACAGAAACAGAGGAAGTCATCAAAGGAAGACTTGAGAGAGCCAAAGAGGAATCCCTTGGCATAGAGAACTACGATTACATTGTTATAAATGATGATCTTGATAAGTGCGTTGAACAGGTGAACGACATTATAACCGCTGCACATTTTGACACATCAAGGAATCAGGAATTTATAGATACTATCAGAAATGAGCTTAATGAGTTATAATCATTTTAGCGGATATGCGGATTACCGCAGGAAAGGAATACAATATTATGATACATCCTTCATATGTTGATCTTATGAAAGTAGTTAACAAGGGAGTTGAAGAGGGTGAGGAGCCTGTAATCAGCTCAAGATATTCAGTAGTTATGGCTACTGCCAAGAGAGCAAGACAGCTTATCGCAGGTGATGAGCCTATGGTAAGAGTTAAGGATAAGCAGAAGCCTCTTTCAATCGCAGTAGACGAGATGAACCAGGATACTCTCAGAATCCTTACAGATGAGGAGAGAGAAACACTTGTTACTGAGAACGAAGACGTTACCGTAGAGGAATCAGTAGAAGAATAATTTATGAGAATATTATTTGTGTCACTGGGATGTGACAAAAACAGAGTAGATACCGAGGTAATGCTTGGAATGCTGGCAGACCGCGGCTACGAATTTACAGATGACGAGGAAGAAGCGGAAGCAGCAGTTGTTAACACCTGCTGCTTTATCAATGATGCGAAGGAAGAGAGCATCAATACAATTTTGGAACTCTCAGAGAGAAGGAAGGCAGGACAGCTTAAGGCACTCATCGTGACCGGTTGTCTTGCTCAGAGATACAAGGAAGAGATCCAGACTGAGATTCCCGAAGTGGATGAGATCCTTGGAATTTCATCTACTGATAAGATTCTTGAAGCACTTGATGAGACTATCAAGAGAGATGAGCTTTTTTCTCACAAGAATTATTTCGATGATATCAACAGGAAGCCTGTGGGAGGCCTTAAGAGAGTCATTACCACAGGAGGTCTATTTAATTATCTCAAGATTGCAGAAGGGTGTGACAAGCATTGCACCTATTGCATAATCCCCAAGGTTAGAGGCAATTACAGAAGTGTACCTATGGAGCAACTGCTGGAGGATGCTAGGAATCTGGCTGCTGAGGGAATTACCGAGCTTCTTATTGTGGCTCAGGAGACAACTTTATACGGAACAGACCTCTATGGGGAGAAAAAACTGCCGGAGCTTCTTCACAAGCTATGCGAGATAGAGGGCTTTAGATGGATTAGGATCTTATATTGCTACCCCGAGGAAATCAATGAGGAGCTGATCCAGACAATAAAGAATGAACCTAAGATTTGCAAGTACCTGGATATTCCCATTCAGTCAGGTTCTGACTGGGTGCTCAAAAAGATGGGAAGGCGCACTAACAACGCAGAGATCAGGGCTCTGGTTCAGCACCTGAGAGAAGAAATTCCCGATATCTGTATAAGGACCACACTTATCAGTGGATTCCCCGGGGAAACGGCAGAAGATCATAATCAGACCATGGAGCTTGTAAGGGACCTTAAGTTTGACAGACTGGGAGTATTTACTTATTCACAGGAGGAAGATACTCCGGCTGCTACAATGCCGAATCAGGTGTCTGAAAGGGTTAAAGTAACCCGCAGAAACAAGCTTATGAAGCTTCAGCAGAAGATTGCCTTTGAAGCTGCGGAGAAGATGGTGGGAAAAGTTGTTGATGCTGTCATAGAAGGCAGGATCATGGACACCGAATATGACGATGGGCTGTCCTATGTAGCAAGGACCTATAAGGATGCCCCGGATATCGATGGATATCTTTTTGTGAGTGGTGTTCAGAGAGAGCTTATGACAGGTGATTACGTGAAGGTTCGTATTACAGGATCTAACGAATATGATTTAATAGGGGAGATGGAAGAATGAATTTACCGAACAAGTTAACAGTAGCCAGAGTTATTATGATTCCGTTTTTTGTATTTTTTCTGTTATTCAGACCTGCGCAGGAGTCAACTGTAGAACTTTTTAAATGGATTGCCCTTGCAATTTTCATAATTGCCAGCCTCACAGATATGCTTGATGGCAAGATTGCAAGAAAATATAACCTTATCACTGATTTCGGTAAATTTATGGATCCTTTGGCAGACAAGCTACTTGTGTGCAGTGCTATGATCGCACTTATAGAGCTTGACCGCATTCCTGCCTGGATTGTTATCATCATTATCGCCAGAGAGTTCGTTATAAGCGGCTTCAGACTTATCGCCGCAGACAACGGAAGAGTAATAGCAGCAAGCTATTGGGGCAAGTTTAAGACAACCTTCCAGATGATCATGGTCATTCTTATGATTGCCAATCTGGGAATTCCCGCTGTGCAGATCCTTACCCAGGTTATCATGTGGATCGCTCTGGCTCTGACAGTTATCTCACTTGTTGATTACCTTATTAAAAACAAGGACGTCATGAGCGGAGAGATGTGAGCGATATGCGGATACGAAGTTTCAAGTACGAATGCTTGCATGCAGTAACTTGAAACCTCGTAGACGTAACGTACATGAGGAAGTAGCACGATAGTGCGGATTCCGAATGTACGTAGCGATTCGAGAGCGTAAGCGAAGAATCGCGTATATCGCGTAGTAAATTATAGTTATTGTTTTAGAAGTAAGAGAGTTTTATGAGTAAAGATTTAGAATTATTTGAAGAAGTAGAAGAAGTAAAAAAAGAAAGTAAGAAGAAAGAAGAAGCTAAGATAAGATATGACGAGTCCGGCCTTGATGAGAGAATCATCAGAGCTGTTACTGAGATGGGATTTGAATACATGTCACCCATCCAGAAGGCTGCTATTCCTGTTATGATGGAAGGCAAGGACCTTATAGGACAGGCCCAGACCGGAACCGGCAAGACGGCAGCATTTGGAATTCCGCTCCTTCAGAGCATAGATTCCGAGAATAAGCACCTGCAGGCGGTTGTACTTTGCCCTACAAGAGAGCTTGCAATGCAGGCAGCCGATGATATCAGAGATTTTGCAAAATATATGCATGGAATCAAAGTCCTGGCTGTATACGGCGGACAGGATATTTCAAGACAGATAAGAGCATTATCTGCCGGAGTTCAGATAGTTGTAGGAACTCCCGGACGTGTTATGGATCACATGAGACGTCACACAATGAAGATGAAGGATGTTAAGGTTCTTGTCCTTGATGAGGCGGATGAGATGCTTGACATGGGCTTTAGAGAAGATATCGAGACTATTCTTCAGGGAATGCCTGAAGAGAGACAGACTGCTCTTTTCTCAGCTACAATGCCCGAACCTATTCTTAAGATCACAAGAACCTATCAGAAGGATGCTGAATACATCAAGATGACTCCCAGGGAGATCACCGTTGCCGCCATCGAGCAGGCATATTACAGAGTTCCTCAGAAGATGAAGGAAGAGGTCCTCTGCAGACTTATGGATTATTATGATCCTGCAAGAAGCCTTATTTTCTGCAATACCAAGAAAATGGTAGACCAGCTCACAGAGAGCCTTAAGGGCAAGGGGTATCTTGCCGACGGACTCCACGGAGATCTGTCACAGAACCAGAGAGATACAGTTATGAATCTCTTCAGAAATGGCAGGATCAACATCCTTATCGCCACTGACGTAGCTGCAAGAGGTATTGATGTCAGCGGTGTTGAGGCAGTATTTAACTTCGATATCCCTGAGGATATTGAATATTATGTACACAGAATCGGAAGAACAGGACGTGCCGGCAGAAGCGGCAGATCCTTTACTCTGGTAGGCGGCAGAGAGATGTACAAGCTTCGCGACATCGAGAGAATCTGCCATACCAGGATTGAGGAGAGAAGAGTTCCTTCCGCTAAAGAGATTACAAGAGCCAAATCCCAGAAGGTATTTGCGGAAGTAATCGATATTATTGAGAATGACGATATCGCATCAACTCTTGAGTTCGTCAATCAGAAGATTGAAGAGGGCGAGTATACTGCAGAGCAGCTTGCTGCCGGATTCATGAAGCTCAAGATGGGCGCAGACCTTGAAGATCTTGTTCTGTTTGAAAAGAGCGACAGAAGAAGGAGAGATTCCAAGGACGGTGGCGATAGAAGAAACGGACGCCGCTCCGGTGACGGCCGCAAGAACTCAGATGGGCGCAGAAGCCGCGACGGACGTCGCTTTGAAGAGGGCCGCAAGAACCGAGATGGCAGGAAGCCCTCAGAGGATCGTGAAGGACGTAAGGGGCGCGATAGTCGTAAGAATTCTGAGGACCGCAAGGATCGCCGAAGCCGCAAGGACCAGGGGCAGCGCTTTGACAAAAAGAACGACAGATATCAGGAGAAGCAGGTAAGTTCTTCTGAGGAAGTATTCCAGAAACCTCGCAGAAAGCAAAAACCTGATGGATCACAGGCTGTAAATACAGGACTTGACGTCAGCCTTATTGAGAGCATCAAGGCTGACAGAAAGAAATCCGAGAGCAAGAACGGCAACAAATCTGAGAATCATGCAGATTATTCCAAGAAGAGCAGAGCTTCTCAGAACAAAAAAGCTGATGGCTTCGAGAACGTAGGAAGAATCAACATAAAAGGTGAGGGACAGACCAAGGCCTGGTATGTGGGTCAGGACTCCGACACCATGAATGTCAGCAAGGCCGAGAAGAAGGCCATTAAGCAGGAAAATAAAAAAAGAAGTCTTGATTATCTTCAGGATGTCAGCGATCTTGTAATGGAGAGCTTTGGCAGAAGAAAGAACAAGGAGAAATAATGACCAAATCAAAGGGGAATGATTCTGGGAAACACAAACTGTTTGTTATGAGTAAGGCTTTCAGAGCCAAGATTTTTAACATGGTTAGTGTGGGCGTCATTGATGAACCTATCAACAGGTTCTATGACGTTATCAGTATCATTGCCCTTTTGCTTAATCTTTTTTGCGCATTTGCGGTTACTTTTGACAATATGATGGAGCGGTATGGTAAGCTCCTTCTTGTTATTGAGGCAATTACCACCTTTTTCTTTGCAGTGGATTATGTACTGCGTCTCATCACAGCTAATGAACTGTATCCCAAGGAGACAGAAAAAGGTGCTATTGTCCGATATGTCTTTTCCTTTACCGGATTAATAGATCTGTTATCGTTTTTACCCTATTATCTACCGGTATTTTTCCCGGCGGGGACGGCAGTTTTCAGAATGTTCAGGATTGCCAGGATTCTTCGTCTTTTCAGAATCAATTCCTATTATGACCAAATGAATGTTATCACCGAGATCCTTAGCCGCAAAAAGCAGCAGCTCATGGCTTCGGTATTTATTATCCTCATACTTATGATGGGATCAAGCCTGTGTATGTATAGTGTTGAGCATGAGGCTCAGCCTGAGGTATTCCAAAATGCTTTTTCCGGAATCTGGTGGTCGGCATCGACACTATTAACTGTCGGATATGGAGATATTTATCCTGTGACAACCCTGGGTAAGATCCTCGGAATATTCATTGCATTTCTTGGAGTCGGCATGGTTGCCATACCTACAGGTATTATTTCTGCCGGCTTCGTTGAACAATATCAGAGACTTAAGTCCATTGGCGACTTCACAGAGGAAGAGAATATTCATTTTATCAGAGTCAAACTCTCGGCAGGAGACAGATGGACCGGTAAGAAGATTGTAGACCTGGGCCTTCCTAAGGACGTTATGATCGTAGCCATACAAAGAGGCAAAGAGACCATTATTCCCAGAGGAGATACGGTACTTAATCCCGGTGATCTCATAGTTATGTGTGCTGAGAAGACCAAGGATGTTCAGCCTGTGGAGATAAAAGAAATCGTGATAAATGAAGGCCATTCCTGGAATGGTACGGCGATAAGAGATATCGATATTTCCAGACAGAGCTTCATCTTCATGGTAAGAAGAAACGGCAAAGCGATGGTTCCAAAGGGAGGGCTAACGATCAAGGCCGGAGACACAGTCTTGCTATATGGCAAGCATGTACAAAACGAAAATGTATAGGAGCTACCTGATAAGTTATGGAAAAATACTTTGAAAACTCAACAAAAGAGGAAATCCTGGATCGAGCTGAGCTTTTCGTTCTTGATATGGACGGAACCTTTTATCTTGAAAATGACATTTTGGATGGCGCACTTGATTTCCTTGACAGTGTAGAAAAATCAGGTAAGAAATACATGTTTTTTACCAACAACTCATCCCAGTCATCGGCCGCTTATATTGATAAGCTGGCGAAGATGAACTGCCATATTTCAAAGGATATGATCATGACCTCCGGAGATGTGATGATCCGCTACCTTAATAGTTTTTATAAAGGGAAAAGTGTGTATCTTCTCGGGACACCGTCTCTGTATGAAACCTTCAGAGAAGGCGGGATCAATCTTTTTCAGCCAGAGGTAGATGAAAAGGATGGATTTGTTCCTGCGGATACCGCCAATATTCCGGATATAGTTGTGGTGGCTTTTGATAAGACACTTAATTACAACAGACTTACCAATGCTTGTACTTATATCAGAAATGGTGCTACTTTCCTTTCGACTCACCTGGATATTAATTGTCCAATGAAGGGCGGATTTATTATTGACTGCGGAGCGATTTGCGCAGCCATAGAGCTCTCCACCGGCAAGAAGCCCAAGTATGTGGGGAAGCCTTTTAACGAAACTGTGGAGATGATCGTAGATGCCACAGGCATGGATAAGGATAAGATTGCATTTGTGGGCGACAGAATATACACGGATGTTGCCACAGGCGTAAACAACGGAGCTATCGGTGTTCTTGTTATGACAGGAGAGACGAAGCTCATGGATATACCCGGTTCCGAGGTGAAGCCGGACGTGGTTTATGATTCCATCAAGGAGATGGGAGAAATGCTCAGAAAGAGATTTTGACTAAAATCTTGAAAATTGAGCACAAAGACTTTTTTGCGGTGGACACTTCATTTTTTTGTTAATAAAATATTCGTATATTGAGACAAAAAATATCAAATGGAGGTTATTTGAGATGAAGATAGCACTTATAAATGAAAACAGCCAGGCAGCCAAGAATGAGATGATCTACGGAGCACTCAAGAAGGTTGCTGACAAGCATGGCTTTGAGGTTTTTAACTACGGAATGTATTCAGCTGAGGACAAGGCACAGCTTACCTATGTACAGAATGGTATTCTTGCCTGCGTTCTTCTTAACTCAGGCGCTGTTGATTACGTTATCACAGGTTGCGGAACAGGTGAGGGCGCAATGCTTGCCTGCAACAGCTTCCCCGGAGTTATCTGCGGACATGTTACTGATCCTCTTGATGCTTATACTTTTGCACAGATCAACGATGGTAATGCAATTTCCATGAACTTCGCACTTAAGTCAGGCTGGGGCGCAGAGCTTAACCTTGAGTATACTTTTGAGAAGCTGTTCTCAGAGGAGAGCGGACAGGGATATCCCAGAGAAAGAGCCGTTCCTGAGCAGCGCAACAAGAAGATCCTTGATGAGGTCAAGAAGGTTACTTACAATCAGGACGTTGTTGACATTCTCAACAAGCTTGACAGAGACCTGGTTAAGGGCGCGCTTTCAGGAGAGCATTTCCTTGAGTACTTCGATGCCAATGCCAAGGATGAGCGCATCAAAGAGGCTGTTCACGAGCTTTTGAAATAATCTTTTACCGAATAAATCAGATGATGAAACGTGTGGGACTATTTTTGCGGTTCCACACGTTTTTTTCTCTTTTTATATAAGAATTTTCGTGCTATACTTTAGCTTGTGTGAGCATTTTTGGCACAGGATTTTAGTAATTAATGGCAGTTTTTGCCTTTGTTTTAAGAGGGATGGTTTTTAGTTTTGGGTTACAGAAAAGATAATGTTTATAGCTCTACCATGGGAAGGGGCTATAATTCAAGAAAAAGAAGAGGGAAAAGAAGAAAGAAACTCGATTACAGAATGGCAGCCGTTATAACCGGTGCTTCTGCGGTTGTGATAGCGGTTGGTCTTACAATATACAGTCATTTGCCTTTTGTTAAGGTTAATAATGCGATTGCCGCAGGCAACAAGTACACTGAATCAGCTAACTATGAGGCTGCAATTGAATCCTATGAGAAGGCAATCGCGATTGATCCCAAGTCTGTGGCTGCATATTCCAATCTGGCAGGAGCGTACTTAAGCCTTGATAATACTGAGGCCGCCAAGACAACTCTCTATGACGGATTCAAAAATACAGAGAATGAGCTGCTTCTTAAGGACTATCACACAGTTATAATGAATGAAGCCATAAGTGAGATGAATAGTGCATCAGCAAGTTTTGACACGGTTGAGAAACTTGTCAGTGTTTTGGAAGAAAACGGTGATAACGCAGATGCGATTGAACTCCTCAGTGCTGCTTATGAGAGATGCTTTAATGACTCTTATAATTATGACGTCAATGCACTTTTCAGAGGGGATAAATGCACAAATACCGGTGACAGAACAGGTTCTTTTGATAAGTACGCTGAGCTTGTAAGACGTATGATAACGGTTTATGCCGGCAACAATTCAGAGGAACTTAAGAACGTTATTCTGAAATATGCAGTGCCATATTCTGAGTCTTTTACCATAGGTATGGAAGATGCTTCTTCTTATAATTCACTGCTGGATGAAGTGATATCTTCAGTTGGAAGCTCTCAGGATATTGATTCGGTTAAGGCGTGTCTTACCAATGCTTTTGACGTTCAGAATATTTTCGCAGATATATTTGTTCAGCTTGATGTTGGCAATGTGGATGAACTCAGAGACTTCGTGGTTTCTGATGAGTATCTTGCTCTCAGGGATGTTTTCCTTAATAATCAGGAGACTCCTCAGGAGAATACCACCTATGTTTCCATCAGCAGAGAAGCCATTATTCTTAATAAAAATGATAATGGCTACAGCTATAGATTTTTGAACTTTGAGGAGAACCCGGATACCAAGGGTGTCATTACACTGTGGGCTAATTTCTTTGAGGACGACGGTGTTCAGAGAAATTCCATTTCCTATGAGCCTGCTGCAATTGACGGTAACTTGTATCCTCACACCAAGTATTCTGTTACATACTTACTTAGCTATATAACATCCGGCAAATCCACCAAGGTAGCCAAGATGAATTACAGGCTGGATACCACCATCACCTATGAGGATGGAACCACCGAGGAGACCATCGTAGGAGACTGGGGCGGCGATAATGAGTGGATAATGGATATCGACACCATAGAATCAAGAATCAGAGCATAACGGGAATATACATGAATCTGGCTAAATCGGAACCTAAGTGCATAATCATATCGGCAGGGCATTTCGTGCCAATGGAGATACCTATTGGCGAGGAGGACCTTGTCATAGCCTGCGATGCAGGGTATCTCTACGCTGAGCAGCTTGGGATATTGCCTGACCTTATCGTTGGGGACTTTGATTCCTTAAGTGAAGCAGGGCCGGCGGCAGTCAGGAGTCTACAGGAGATTGCTGAGAGCGATCCGGACAGAATTGTGAAACTAGATGTCAGAAAGGATGACACCGATACGATTAAGGCTGTTAAAATAGCTTTTTCCAAGGGGTATAGGAAGTTTATGCTATACGGATGCCTCGGAGGGAGCAGAATAGACCACAGTCTTGCCAATATTCAGACCCTTCTTTTTATCAAGCATCACGGCGGTAACGGATACATTATGGAAGAGAACCGGATAGTTCTTATCGCCGAAAACGAAACTATAAGATTCCACAGAGGAAACAGCGGAATGATATCTGTTTTTTCTGTTTCGGAGATTTCAAGGGGTGTAACACTTCGTGGCCTTATGTACACAATGGAAAATGGGGAGCTGGGTAACGATTTTCCTCTTGGAGTTAGCAATGAATTCATTATCGATGAAGAGGCAGAGATTACTGTGAGAGAAGGGACACTTCTTATCACTGCAGAGGCAGAGATTACTGTGAGAGAAGGGACACTTCTTATCACTGCAGAGATGTAACTCTGACCGAATATGACAGTTAGGCCGGGAGGCCAAGGAGGAGCAAAATGTTAAAACAGATTTCTATCTACGCTGAGAACAAAAAGGGATGTCTTCAGAACATCACCGGTATTCTTGGGGCAAACAACATCAACATCTTAGGTTCCGTAACCAATGATTCCGCAGAGTATGGAATTATCAGAATGGTTGTATCAGATCCTGAGAAATGTCTTGAAGTACTCAAGGAAAAAGAGTACATCTGCAAAACCACTCCGGTGCTTGCTATAGAGTGTCCCGATGAAGTAGGAGCTCTTGATAAGATTCTTAAGACTCTTTATGGCAGCAATATCAACGTAAATTACACTTATCTTTCTTTTAACAGAGAATCCGGTGCTCCTATCATGGTAATGCATACCGATGATACCAAGCAGGTTGAAAATATTCTTATCAACAAGGGATACAAGTGCCTTTGATTATAGCTTTTTTAGAAATATAAAGGTTTTGTTAAATACTTGTCATATTGCCCTGATATTGTGTATACTATGCAAGGACGAATATTTAACGCCCGGAAGCCCGGGCTTTATAAAATGGAGGATATAAATAATGAGAGGTTCTAAACCTACAGTTCTTTTAATTCTTGATGGATACGGACTTAACGATAACGCTGAGGGAAATGCCATTGCTATGGCTAACACCCCTGTTATGGATGGGCTTATGAAGGATTACCCTTTTGTTAAGGGCTATGCCAGTGGACTTGCAGTAGGACTTCCTGACGGACAGATGGGTAACTCTGAGGTTGGCCACATGAACATGGGCGCCGGCAGAATCGTTTACCAGGAACTTACAAGAATCACCAAGTCCATTGAGGACGGCGATTTCTTCACTAACGAAGGTCTTATGGCAGCAATCAATAACTGCAAGGCTAAGAATTCTGCTCTTCATATGTACGGTCTTGTTTCAGACGGCGGCGTTCACAGCCACATCACACATATTTACGGACTTTTAGAGTTGGCTAAGAAGAACGGCCTTGATAAGGTATATGTTCACTGCTTCCTTGACGGAAGAGATACTCCTCCGGAGAGCGGAATTGATTTCGTACAGCAGCTAGAGGACAAGATGAAGGAGCTTGGCGTAGGTCAGATCGCAACAATTTCCGGTCGTTACTACGCTATGGACAGAGATAACAACTACGATCGTGTAGAGTATGCATACAACGCACTTACCAAGGGCGAGGGCAACAAGGCTAACAGCGCTCATGAGTGCATGGAGCAGAGCTACAAGGACGGCAAGACCGATGAGTTTGTAATTCCTACAGTAATTATGAAGAACGGTGCTCCTGTAGCAACTATCAAGGATGGAGATTCAATCATTTTCTACAACTTCCGTCCTGACAGAGCAAGAGAGATCACACATTGCTTCTGCGATGATGAGTTTGATAAGTTTAACAGAGGTAAGAGACTTGATGTAACTTATGTTTGCTTCACAGATTATGATCCTCTTATTCCTAACAAGGAGGTCGCTTTCAAGAAGGTTCTTCTTAACAATACCTTCGGTGAGTGGCTTGCAGCTAAGGGAATGAAGCAGGCAAGAATTGCTGAGACAGAGAAGTATGCTCATGTAACCTTCTTCTTTAACGGTGGTGTTGAGCAGCCTAACGAGGGTGAGGACAGAGTTCTTGTTAACAGCCCTAAGGATGTTCCTACCTATGACCTCAAGCCTCAGATGAGCGCTCCTGAAGTATGCGAGAAGATTCTCGATGCGATCAACTCTCAGAAGTATGATGTAGTTGTTGCCAACTTTGCTAACCCTGACATGGTAGGACATACAGGTGTTATTCCTGCAGCGGTCAAGGCTATCGAGACCGTTGATGAGTGCGTTGGCAAGATTGTTGATGCTATCAAGGCAGTCAACGGAACCATGTTTATCTGCGCTGACCACGGTAATGCAGATATGATGATCGATTATGAGACAGGCGAGCCTTGGACAGCTCATACAACCAATCCTGTTCCGTTCATCCTTGTTAACTATGATCCTGCATATACACTTAAGGAAGGCGGATGTCTTGCTGACATCATTCCTACACTTATCGAGTGCATGGGCGAAGAGAAGCCTGCCGAGATGACCGGTAAGAGCCTTCTTATTAAAAAATAATATGGATTTTTTATCGTAAATTGACTAATCGTATCAATATATGGTATTATGTATTAGTTAGATAAAGCGATAATAATCTGGGAGGTTAATTTCGTGAAAGTATTGTCAATAGTTATCGGTGTGGTATTCATGTTAGTTTGTGCTGCTTTAGTAGTTCTTGTGCTTGCGCAGGAAGGAAAGAGCCAGGGTCTTGGAGCAATCCAGGGAACAGTTGAGAATACATATTGGGGCAAGAACAAGGGCCGTTCAAGAGAGGGCGTTCTCAAGACAGTTACAATTGTTTTGTCATTCGCTTTCGTTATCCTTGCAATCGTGCTTAATATGATGGCTTGATCAATAGCACCGGGATACATATGTATTTTTAAGGCACTCTTTTTACAGAGTGCCTTTTCTTTACTTTAATTTTGAGAGGTAATGATGAGTAAAGGTAAACGTTTAAAACGTATGGAAGAAAGCCTTAACGGCGGTAAGATAAAAAGCAAAGACCTGCTTGTGGGTACCTTTATCGGTAATGCCAGAGGCTTTGGTTTTGTGCAGGTAGAGGGAAGAGACGAGGATATTTATATTCCCGAGGAATATGTACACGGTGCTTTTCACTCAGATACTGTAGAGGTTGAGCTTCTTCCCGATAACGGCGGTAAAAGAGCTGAGGGAAGAATCAGAAACATCCTTGTAAGAGGCCTTGAAGAGGTGGTTGGAACCTATCAGGCAGAGAAGAACTTTGGATTTGTGGTTCCTGACAATAACAGGCTTCAGGACGATATTTTCATACCTATTGAGCATCACGGAGCTGCCGTAACCGGAGATAAGGTTGTGGTTAAGCTTACTTACTATGGTAGCGTATCAGAGAGACGTAAGCCTGAGGGTAAGGTCCTCAGAGTTATCGGTAATATCAATGATCCCGGAGTGGACATTCTTTCAATTGTCGAGAACTTTGGTATTCCCAGTGAATTTCCTGAGAAGGTTATCAATCAGGCCAACAGATGTCCTGATACCATCAGTGAAGCAGATATGTACGGCAGAACTGACCTTCGAGATGTTCAGATGGTTACCATTGACGGTGAAGATGCCAAGGATCTTGATGATGCGGTCAGTCTCCATATTGATGAAGAGGGTTTTTATCACCTTGGGGTACATATTGCGGATGTTACCAATTATGTGCAGGAGAGTTCTGCTCTGGATAGGGAGGCATTTAAGCGTGGAACCAGTGTATATCTGGTGGACCGTGTTATTCCCATGCTGCCTCACAGACTTTCAAACGGAATCTGTTCCCTTAATCACGGAGAGGACAGACTTGCTCTTAGCTGTCTTATGAAATTTGATAAAAACGGCGGACTTGTGGACCACGATATCGTTGAATCAGTTATCAACGTCAATGAGCGCATGTCCTATACCAGCGTAGCCAAGATCCTTCGTGACAAGGATGAGGCTGAAATTGAGAAGTATAAGGACCTTGTTCCCATGTTTGAGGAGATGGCAGAACTGTCAGCCATACTTAGGGAGAAGCGTGAGAAGAAAGGCGCTATTGACTTCGATTTTGCCGAGACCAAGATAATACTTGATCCGGAAGGCAATCCTATAGATATTGTTCCTCATGAGAGAAACGTAGCAACTAAGCTGATCGAGGACTTTATGCTGGCAGCAAATGAAACTGTGGCAGAGCATTTTTACTATATGCAGAGTCCCTTTGTTTATCGTATTCATGAGCAGCCGGATCCGGAGAAGATAGCTTCACTGGCTGCATTTGTCAATAACTTGGGACATCACATCAGAACAAGAAAAGATGAAGGTGTAAGGCCCAAGGAACTTCAGAAGCTCCTTAAGGGTATAGAAGGAACCAAGGAAGAGGCGGTTATCAGCAGAATGACCCTTCGCAGTATGATGCAGGCTAAGTATAGTACGGAGTGCACAGGGCACTTTGGACTTGCGTTTGATTTTTACTGCCACTTTACTTCGCCTATAAGACGTTATCCTGATCTTCAGATTCACAGGATAATCAAGGATCATTTAAGAGGCAGGATGACTGAGGCTAAGGCAAGACATTATGAAGAGATACTTGATGAAGTGGCCAAGCACTCCTCTGAGACTGAGAGAAGAGCTGAGGAAGCTGAGAGAGAGACAGATAAACTCAAGAAGGCTCAGTATATGGAGAACCATGTGGGTGAGCGCTTTGAAGGAGTTGTATCCGGTGTAACAGCTTGGGGATTGTTCGTAGAGCTGGAGAATTCCTGCGAAGGAATGGTTCGAGCTGCGGATATGAATGATGACTTCTATGTCTATGATGAGACCCATATGAAACTTGTAGGTGAGAGTACTCACAAGGAATATACTCTTGGCCAGAAGGTTATGATCAAGGTGACAGGGGCTGACAGACTCACCAAGTCCATCGATTTCAGACTTATTAACGAAGAGGATGATTTCGATGAGGATGAGTATGATTATGACGGATATGAGGATTATGGCAGAGTTCCCGCAGCAAGGAAGGTTGCCAATGACAGAGCCAATAAGGTAAGGAAGTTAAGAGAAATCGCTGCCGCTGACAAGGCAGGGGAGTCAATGGACGAAGATGAAGAGCTGTTCATGGAAGATGTTTCTGATATGTCAGATAGATCAAAGAAATCCAGGACAAAGCCTTCAGATAAGGCCGCAGGCAGGAAGGCAACCGATAAGAAATCTGATAAAAAGGCAATCGATAAGAAAATAACCGGAAAGAAAACTTCCAAGAAAGAAGCTAAGAAGGAATCCCACGGACGTCTTGTCGAGTATGATGGAGAACTCATCGACCTTAGTCAGTACGAGCCCGATTCCAAGACCGGGAAGTTCCGCAAGAAAAAGAGCTCTTCTTCCGAGGATAAAAAGAGCACCCGCAAGGTCTATAAGGTTCATAAATACAAGAAGTCAGCCACCAGCAAGGCAGCAAGAAGTGCCCAGGGCAAAGGAAAAAGAAAAAAGTAAACCATAAGTTACGTGCTTTTTTCCTCCAAATGTAATATATTAGATTAGTCACAGGAAATTAATGATAGGAATCTATAGAAATGGCAGAAGATAATAAGGCTAGAAAGCTGATAGCAAACAATAAAAAGGCTTACCACGATTATTTTATCGAGGAGAAGTACGAGGCCGGAATAGAACTCTTTGGAACTGAGGTTAAGTCGATCCGCCAGGGCAAGTGCAGCATCAAGGAGTCCTGGATCAGCATCGACAAGGGAGAGGCTTTTATCATGGGCATGAACATCAGTCCCTATGAGAAGGGCAACATTTTTAACAAGGATCCCTTAAGAGTTAAGAGACTCCTTCTTCACAAGGCTGAGATAAGAAAGCTGGATCAGCAGAAGATGGTTCAGGGCTACACATTGGTTCCCCTTGAAGTATATTTAAAGAACGGCAAAGTCAAGGTTGAGATTGGCGTTGCCAAGGGTAAGAAACTCTATGACAAGCGCGCTGATATGGCTAAGAAGGACCAGCAGAGAGAGGCTCTTCGTGACTACAAGGTGAGTCTTAGATAAAAGTGCAAAAACTAAACTATAAGTATATTGAAATTTGCTCACTTAGGCGATATACTAAGTGAGCATCACAATTAAATAAGGGTTAGTAAAGGTTTCGACAGGGATTTTGAAGCTGGAGAAGCTATCCGCAGGACGGTGCGTCAAACCTCAAATTAAAATTAAACGCTAACGATAATTTAGCACTTGCTGCCTAATGGCAGCTCGTCGACCTGAGTACACCTACATATTCAGCAATCGGCGTCAAAACTTGTAGGAAACGACATGGCTTAAGCTTTGCGGCTATGGTCGTATCATGAAGCTACCGATCTGTCTTGGTTGTCAATTTCCGGGGCAGTGAGGGAACAGGAGTGCAGAACTCCGGAATAATTGACTATGATAGTAGAAGGACAGGGGATGAATTTTTGGACAGGGGTTCGACTCCCCTCTAATCCATTAATGCTTAGCCAACAGATACATATGGCTGAGCATTTTTTTATACTTGCGAATATCAATAATCTGGTTTAAACTTTAAAAATATAGTTTATTAGATTAAAGTGAGAAAGTGAGCGTTTGATAAAATGAGCGTCAGCAAAAAGAGAATTGTTGTCAAAGTGGGAACCTCCACTATCACCAATGAGAGTGGAAATATTGATATAAGAGCGATCGATCATCTCTGCAGAGCAATCTCAGGAGTAGAGAATCTGGGCTATGACCTGGTGCTGGTATCTTCCGGAGCTATTGCTGTGGGAGCTAACAAGATGCGACTTCCCCAGAAGCCCAAGGAGATCAAGCTCAAGCAGGCCGCTGCAGCTGTAGGACAGACTGAGCTGATGCACCTGTATGACAAGCTCTTTGGAGAGTACAACAGAATGGTGGGCCAGATCCTTCTCGACAACGAGGATCTATCCAATCCCGAGAGAAGTGAGAACCTTAAGAACACCTTTGATGCTCTTTTGGAGAACCATATTATTCCTATAGTTAATGAGAACGACTCTGTCAGTCACACCGAGATCGAGTCAGAGACCAAGCTCTTTTCCGATAACGATATGCTCTCTGCGCTGGTAGCAGTTTTCTGCAACGCAAGTAAGCTGATTATCTTCTCAGATATAGACGGCCTCTACGACGGTAACCCCAGTAAAGAACCTAACGCCAAGCTCATCAGCAGGGTAGAGGAGATTACTGATGAACTTCGGGCCGCAGCTTCCGGCTCCGGCTCCAACAGGGGCACCGGCGGCATGATCACCAAGCTCCAGGCCGCAGAGCTTGCCACCAACCACGGAATCGATGTGCTTATCACCAATGGCAAGAATCCCGAGAAGCTCTACGACATCATAGAGAAGAAAAAAGTGGGTACACTGTTCGTTGCGAAGGAAAATCAGGACCATATTCAGGAGCTGTGAAGTATGTTGATAAGGAGCCAGTACAGGTGCAGTTTTAAGGCTTTGAACAATGATGTCCCTATGGAGGGGATCATTGACCGGTGTAAAGCTGCTTTTACCAAATTGATCGAGAAGGGTATTGTATGCAATGCCTCTTTTTATCGTCATGAAAATATGGGCTTTTTGTATCTTGAAGAGATAGTCCCGGTGGGAGAAAAAAGTTGCCTTGATATAGATAGGATAATGAGCGACTTAAAGCCATATCTTAAGCCCTGGCCAGAAGAAGACGGTGACAGATTTTTTGCACCAATGATAAATGTTTATTATCATCATATTCCTGAAGACGATCTGGATATGTGGGAAAAAGAGAGAACAACAGCACGAAAAGATCGCATAGGAAGGGTTGCATTTGTTTTTCCGGACAAATTGCCATCATACGTAAGATATCATGATGAAATAGTGCATGAGGGCCTTTTGAAGGGAGATAAGTACGCTTTCATTTCGTTACATGAGAACATACTTTTCTCATATTATGAAGAGCCACGAAACAACGTAAATATCAGGAATGCGGATGAAGAATCCATTGTGATAGATAAATGGATCAAAGCTGGTCCGGAGTCTCATTTTGACAGGGTAAAGGCTAAAGGAAGTAATTTTCTGGTTATACCATGCCTCTTTACAATAGACAGGTTAGATCTGCGATGATATAGATGTTAACTGAAATAATAATCCAAATCGAAAAAGTATAAATGAAATAAGGTTGAATGCACGTTGTTTGTGTATTCAACCTTAATTTTTTCTTAAAAAAGCCGAAAAACCGCTTAAAATGAGCATTTAGTGTCGATTGGGTGACGGTTTCATTGATAGAATGGGGCTATAGAGGGGGCTGTATGCCTCTGTTTTGCTATACATAAATATAATTCAATTCCTTTTATGGATTTTCTGAATAAGGATATTTGAAAGGAGTAACACTTATGAAGGGGTCGAAAAACAAAACAATGAGAGAAAGCAAGACAAGGAGCAGACTGCGCAGACTGGCGCTATTGCTGGCGATGATACTTGCCTTCACCAATGCTGATTTTGCCACAGCTCTGGCAGCGGACTATGATCCGCAGTTTACGGATGAGACTGATGAGTGGGATGGCATCGAAGTCCTGGAAGATGAATCAATGCTCTTCGATGATCCGGTAACCGATGAGGAAGCTGATGAGCTTGAGGACATCTATATTGATGAGGATATGGATGACGCCCCGGGCGATGATAGTCTTGAACTTCAGAGCAGTCCTGATGAGGCGGTTCTTCTTAGTGAGGACTCTGCCTTTAATCAGAGTGTGGAAATTGATGGCATCCTGATCACGGTAACTGCAGATGAAGGAGTTTTCCCTTCTGATGCAGCGCTCAACGTAAAGAGAATTCTCGATGAAAAAGAGCTGCTGAAATTACAGGAGGCAGTTGAGGAGGCTGAAGAAAAAGAAGAGGTTTCGGAATCTGATCCTGATGGAACCGGAGAAATTCCGGAACAGATCTGTGAAGAAACACCGGAAGAGGATGTAAAGCCTTCAAATAGAGAAAAGCAGAAGATGACTCTGTGCAATACGATATGCGAGGTAATCGGTGATTCTGAGATAACCAGATCCACTGATTCGGTGGAAGCTCTGAATATTGCAAAAGATATTAATCCCGACATTGTTTTTCTTGACATTGATATGCCGGGAATGGATGGGATGAAGCTGGCTAAGGAAATCAAAGAGAGCGTTAATCCCAAAGTAAATATCATCTTCACAACAGGATATAGCGAATATCTGGAAGAAGCTTTTACCAAGCTTAGGGCCAGTGGCTATCTTATGAAACCTGTGACAGAAAAGATGCTGAGGAACGAAATTGAGAATTTAAGGTACCCGCCCCATCTTGAAATATTGGGATCAAAGGCAGTCAGAGTGAGGGCTTTCGGCACTTTTGAAGTGTATGTTAATGGTACACCCGTCAATTTCCATTACGTAAAAACCAAGGAACTGCTTGCATATCTTATAGACAGGGACGGAATGTGCTCGATTTCTGAGCTTGAGGAAGGTATTTTCGAGGAGGCGGAAGATAGAGCGGACCACAATCTTATAGTACCTCTGCGAGAAAACCCCTTCCGTCAGGTTGGGGATGAATCGCTTAGCTTTTTTGCTTTTTGTATTTCCCAGACTTCATGTATTTTCTCTTGTGTTCTTCAGTCCGCTGCTCTTCAATGTACTTTTTGACAGTTTCCATGGAAACTGAGCCTGTGGTTGCACAGAAATAGCTGGCACTCCAGAAAGGCGAATCGCCCCACAGATATTTCTCTAACTGAATGCGATCCTTTGTTGTATCCGTCCATAATAAAACTCCTAAAAGCACCCCTTAAAAGAACATTTGTTTTGATATATGCCTGGATATGTGCTATAATACATAGTATAAACTTCTGTGAAAGGAATGACAACTGTGTACAGGACGAGGCAGTACAGGATTAACAGCACACATACTCTT
>NZ_ATVS01000022.1 GCF_000420845.1 Butyrivibrio sp. AE3009
ATTGGTACTCATTGATACTTTATGGCTGGATTATCCGGTTAAATTACGTATCATCTAGAGTTTTTATCTAAACAGACGTAGTCCTTTCCGGGCATTACGTCTAAAATCCCATTTTTACTTATTAGAAGTAGCGTGCTAAGTTTTTTATTACGTCTATATTGGGGGAAAATGTATAAATACGTAAATCTGATTTGGAAGTGAAAAGGCAGGCAGAATTATTACGTCTTACTCAATGAATTATGCAGATAGACGTAAGTAATTTTGAATTTCTGTGGGACCGCTACGTCTCATACAGAAAATTGCATTATAAGACGTAACGAGATTTTTTTACTACGTCTTATTTACATAATTAGAGGAATAGACGTAAACTATCAGTTCAAAAAAGTGCAAAAGTATACTGTTTACCGATTTCGGCTTGGAGATTTATACATTCCAATAAACGTTCCCAATTATTTATTCACAATCTCAGCAATCTCATCAGCATTTTCCCTGTTAACCTTGATATAGTCGCAGCCTATATAATGCTTGTTGCCTTCGCCTGTGATATAGCGGACAGCGGCGTCTACAGCATTGTGGGACTGTGAGATATAGTCGTTGAAAACTGTTCCCACGAGAGATCCGTCTTTTACATATTCGATAGCCTGGGGGAGGGCGTCAACACCCACTACCAATATGTCCTGACCGGGCTTAATGTCTGCGGCATTAAGGGCCTCTATGGCGCCTATTGCCATGGCGTCGTTGTTGCAGATTATCAGTTCAACTTCCGGGTGGGCTACAAGGGCCTTGGCGACAAGCTCCCTTGCTGTGGCTGTGTCCCAGTTGCCGACACCTGTGTAGAGGCAATCCATATTCCAACCCTCATGGGCAATGGTGGCTACTGAGTATTCGGATCTGTATCTTGCATCTATGTTTTCCGGAGCACCCTCAATGAGGTAGTATTTGACGGAGCCATCGCCGTTTTTGTCTACAGCGGATTCTCCAAGGCTTAAGACCAGCTCGCCCTGATAGATTCCGGACTGTCTGGCATCACAGCCCACATAGGTCATGTTGAGGTTGTAATCCTCCCAGCGGCTTTCCTCGGAAGCCTCCGGTTCTCTGTTGATGTAGATGACGGGAACACCGGCAGCAGAGGCCATATCCGTGATGGGACGAACGACGTTTACATTGACCGGGTTGACGATGAGAGCATCATACCCTTCATCAATAAGCTGCTGTGCCTGCTCAAGCTGAGTATCCATGTTGTTGAGCGCATCCAGCATGGTGATGTTCTCCTTGGAAAAACCAAGGCTATCAAGATACTTCTCTGTTTCTTCGGAAAAGCGTGACATGAAATCGTCACTAAATTGATAAATAAGGACACCGATTCTTTTATTTGACAAGTCCGCACTGTCTGAATTGTCGATGATAGCTTCATCCCTGCCCAAAAGACTTGAGCCGGAGGAACATCCCATAAGAGTGGGAACAAGGACCATTATCAGACCTGCAAGGACAAGAAATCTATTTTTCATGCTAAACCTCTGTCATATTTTTTGAAAAACATATTTTAGTATAGCAGAAAACAAGCATATTACATATCGTTTTTATGTAAATGTGTCAGAAAAATCCACAGCGCAAGAAGCAGGATTATTCCTGCAAATAAAAAATGCCTTATATTGGGATGGGAGCCTGTCTCAGAGTTATCAGCAAGCGAATCGAGAGGGTCCTGATACAGTATGATGCCGGTTCCCAGATTATGAGTGGAAATGGTGATTGAGTCTGGCTCAGGGTCAAGATCCGGTAAAAGAACGTATTCCCCCATATTGCTTACCATGATCCAGTAAGAGCGCTCTTCGGAGATCAGATACAAGGGTACGTCTATTTCAATGAAAACATCATCCGAGAGGGCGCTGAGACTTTCGGAAGGACTGCCGGGAGCGGTTTTTTCAGCGGAAAATTCGATATACATTCCCTCTGAGAGTTTACCCAGGGAGGCTTCTTCCTTCTGTCTGGCGGCATCTAACTGCTGCTTGAGAAATTCATCAGAGATATCTTCGGATATAGCAAGGTTCAGACTAAGGTCGGCAGTCTGACCGCCTGAAATGGCCTCCAGCTCCTTTTTGGTAAAGCATGCCTCCACCAGATTGTCATAGTCGGCAGGCCTGTAGGCAGGAGGAGCTATCTCATACAGGCTTTCGGAATTCAATGTGATATTTACGGTTCCTTCTTCGTAGGACAGGCGGGTGGTTTCGTGCATTCAGGCCTCCAAAAAATGCGATATTCTCAATATTATCTTACATCAATTAACTAAATATAGATAGTTTGCAAAAATAAAAAAAGAGCAAAGAATTGATATCCTTTGCTCTTTGCATTATCCGGTTATTTCTGCCTGATATTATTCAGCAGATGAAGCCTCTGCGGCGGTATCATCAACATACTCTGTTGAGATAGCTTCTGTTGAAGCATCTGCTGCAGCTGCGTCATCGTTCTTACCTACCTTGTTGTAGACAATAGAACCAACGATTGCTGCAACAATTGCAACAGCGGCAAGACAGCTGATGATCTTGGCAATCTTTCTTCTCTTTTTCTGCTTCTCGATTCTTTCCTTACGACCTGCTTTTTCTTTTTTGTAAGCGTCTATTTTTTCCTGACTCATAATTCCCTCAATCCCTTTTCTCTGATTTTTGCTATTCCGTGAATATTTCTTTCACAAAAGCTTTATTCATTATACTACATTTCCTTAAAAATAGTTAAAATTAATTTGTGAATATTATGCGTTCGTTGTATCTTAAGGTAGGAGAATTTGAAGATGAAATTTTATTTTGCACCTATGGAGGGGATAACTCTTTATCCTCTGAGAAATATTCATAACAGTATGTTCGGCGACAGTATAGACAAGTACTATACACCTTTTATTACGGCAACCCACAATTTCCATTTCAAGAAAAGGGAAAAAAGGGATGCCCTCTTTGAGAACAGTCCCGCCTTTGAATCGGATAAGGACAGGATATGTGCTCAGATAATGGCGGGGAGACCGGACACCTTCTGCTGGGCCGCCGTTGAGATGAAAAAATTGGGCTATCACGAGGTTAATCTGAATCTTGGATGCCCTGCTCCCACTGTGGTCAATAGGCACAAGGGTGCGGGCCTTCTTCTGGATACAGAATACCTGGATTGGATGCTTGGCGAAATTTTTGGGAAACTGCAGCCCTACGATGAGGGCGGTGTTGATATTTCGCTCAAGACAAGGCTCGGGTTTTACGACGAAGATGAGGCAGAGAAACTCATGCAGATCTACGCCAAATATCCGATCAGTGAACTGACCATTCATTCCAGAGTAAGAGAAGACTACTACAAGGGCGAACCCAGAGTAGACGCCTACAAAAAAGCTGTCAGCATATACCGTGAGAGCGGCGGAGCGGCACCTGTGTGCTACAACGGCAACATCCTGTCCTCCGGCGATGAGTCGATAATTGCTGAGATTGCGGATATCTCCGATGCAGTCATGCTGGGACGCGGAATAATGGAGAACCCCGCCCTTGCAAGAGAACTAAGAGGCGGAGAACTTCTTTCAAACGAAGAACTCAAGGAATATCTGGAAAAATTATATTATGGCTTTGCCGAGTACATTCCCGAAGAGAGAAATGTTATCTTCAAGATGCTTGAACACTGGGCTTTTCTTGCCGGAAGGTTCGAAGGCAAGGAAAAGGAACTCAAGGCCATCAGGAAATCCCGCAGTAAGGGCGAGTATTTCGCTGCGGTTAATAATTTTTTTGCAAAGTGATTCGGAGCTAAGGTGGAAAAAAAGCTTATTCGTAAAAATGACATAATTCTCCTGGGAGGACTGCTTTTTGTTTTGGCTGTCATAACTCTGATTGTATTCCTGACGAGGCAGGCAGGGGCAGAGGTGGTAGTGTCCGTTGACGGACAGGAAGTTGCAGCTTTTCCTCTTGATGTGGACACAACCTATGAGATAGAGGGCGCCGGCGGAGGCAGGAACCTGCTGGTAATAGAAGGCGGTCAGGCTTATCTTAGTGACGCCAGCTGCCCGGATCTATTGTGTGTTCACATGGGCAAAATAAGCAGAGCCGGGCAGTCCATAATCTGCCTTCCCAACAAGGTTACTGTGGAGATACGGGGAAAAGAAAAGAGCGAAGAATACGATACTATTGTAGGTTAAGGGGATTTAGAACTTGAGGAAAACATCCAAACTTGCGCTATATGGAGTGATGACAGCACTGGCGATGATACTTAGCTTTGTTGAGTCTCAGATACCGGCTTTTGTTGCTGTACCCGGAGTTAAGATCGGGCTTACCAATATTGCTGTTCTTGCAGCTCTTTATATCCTTGGTGACAAAGGAGCTCTGGCAATTAATTTCGTGAGAATAGTAGCAGTGGCGCTTCTGTTCGGCAATGCCATGAGCTTATCCTTTTCACTTGCAGGAGGCATGCTTGCCACTATAGTAATGATACTTCTTAAGAAGCTTGGCAGATTTTCGGCGACGGGAGTCAGCATCGCAGGAGGACTCTGCCATAATCTTGGACAGATAATCATGGCGATGATTATTCTGAATACAAAGGCAATTTTCTGGTATCTTCCCGTTCTGTGGTTAAGCGGAATTTTGTCCGGATTTGTCATCGGAATCATAGGTGCTCTTGTTATCCGCAGAATCCCTGTGGGTAAATCTGATTTTTGAATTATTTGTGAACTTTCAAAACTTTCTTGCATTTTACTCTTTTTATGTATAATATGTTCTCATCAGCATTCAGCTGGTACAAATCACAGGAGTTCTCCTGCTGATATTTCACTTTTTTATCAAATATTCGCTGCATATGTTGTGGTGTCTGTTTTTGGGGCTTTTCATACATATGCCGCGCAAGGAAGAAAGGGTATGTAATGAAACTGAAAGAGAGATTCGGAAAACAGAACAATTCAATCAAGCAGCTCTTAAAAAAGCTGAAAAGACATGACACTGTAGTGGTGGCCATTGCGGTACTGATCGCACTGATACTGTGCGGCGGACTCATCTACCTTAGCACCCCTGTGGTTGCATCCAGCGTTGCGGAGGAGTACGGGGAAAAAGGCATGGAAGCCAACGAACAGACCAGGGAGAAGCTGGATGAGATTCATGAGTATCTCACAGAGCTTGACAAGCTGGTATGCGACAACAAGGAAGGCATCGACTCAATCTGCGAGGATACCAGGGAACTTAGGAAAATAAGCAGTAAGGAGACTAATGATTCGGAGACAAACAACACAGAGACCATTACCAGCGAGATTAAGAGCACCATCACAGAGAAGATAATAGGTCTCGATAAGTCCGTATCGGAGATTCACTCCAGCATTGAGAAGACTAATGACAAGATCACGGAGGTCGAGAAGCTCATCATCGCCGGGGATCAGGATAACAAGAAACTAATCGCCGAGGGCTTTGATAAGATAAGCGAAGATCTCTCCGTGATCAAGCAGCAGTATGCGCAGATTCAGGAAGATAACCGCGCTCTGACAGAGGAACTCAAAAAAGAAATTAATGACGGAGATGCGCAGATAAACAATAATCTGACTGCCAAGTACAATGCTATCATTGACAAGCTTGACAAGATGAACGAGGATCTGCAGGCCAAAGACAAGGAGGCCATAGATGCCTTCAGAGGCGATATTCAGGCACTTAGTTCGGATATCGGCGGCAAGATCACCGCACTTAACAATAATGTAGATAACAAGTTCGGCGGCCTTCAGGAGACCATATCCGGCTATAATGAGACCGTGGTTAACAAGATCGATTCTCAGAATGCCAAAATGGATTCGGATATAGGATCGCTCAAATCCTATATGGAAGAAGAGATCGGATCGGTAAACACCAAGCTTGATGAGGTTTTTCAATCTGTGAGTAAGGGCAAAGAACAACTGGCATCCGCCTTACTCACCAAAGGCGTAACTGTCAGTGAGGATGCCAGCTTCTATGAGTTAAGCCAGGCTATTTCCAGCATAGATACAACCCAGATGCAGGGAGAGATTGAGTATATCAGACATTATCATGTCGACGGAAACGGCAATAAATATGAAGGAGAAGAAGTGCCCGCAGACAGGCATGGAGGCTGTTTTACCGTGGCTAAGAAGCATCAGCATACATCTGCGTGCTACAAAAAGGTAACGGTATATACCTACTCCACCGGTACAAGTGTTGATAATCTCGGGGCTGCCTATACTGTAAACAGTGAGCAGTACTATAACTATCGTTGCAATTATTGCGGCTCTACATTTGTAAACACCAATCCTTCCCATGCGGAAACAACAAGAGATTATTCAGATATTCAGAAGCGAAACGGACAGTCTGTAACCTCCAAGCAGGTGACAGTTTCAAATTGTAGTCTCGGCAATCAGGCAGATGTATACGCTTGCAGCTGTGGTTATCTGAATGGCCAGATCATAGAAGCCCGCATCAAGTATGATTCCCACAAACCCACAGTAAGACCCGCTGATGTGCTGACTCCTGAGGATGAAGAAGCAGCGGTGGCAGAAGCAAGAACTGATGGTGAAGTTATTTCGGGCAATGAAGCCGTGCTCGGTGAAACAGAAGCGGCCGGTGGAGAAGCTACTCGCGGCAGCGAAGATAACAGTAATGAAAATGTACAGGATGCCCCCGGTAAAACTGATGGTGACAGCCAGGTTGTCACTGAGGCTGTGGCCACGACATTTATCCACACCGAAGTAGGAAATGATGAAAAGGGGCCTGACGGCGGGGAAAATCCGCAACCTTGACATTATTTCAGGGGCTGCTATAGAATATACTTTGTTGTAGTAGATATAGCACAGATGTTTGTGCAGAATGGAGTATACATATGACAAAGATAGATATTATTTCAGGCTTCCTCGGAGCAGGAAAGACGACACTTATAAAGAAGCTTCTCAAGGAAGCTCTGGCAGGAACAAAAGTAGTTCTTATTGAAAATGAGTTCGGAGAGATCGGTATTGACGGCGGCTTTCTTAAGGAAGCAGGAATTGAGATCACCGAGATGAATTCAGGCTGCATCTGCTGCTCACTGGTGGGTGATTTCGAGACCTCCCTCAAGCAGGTTATGGAACAGTATGCACCTGAGAGAATCCTCATCGAGCCCTCAGGAGTAGGCAAGTTATCCGATGTTATGAGAGCTATTCAGAACATCGCCGACGGATCAGCTGATATGGAGCTTAACAGCGCAGTTACCGTTGTTGATGTATCCAAGGCTAAGGTTTATATCAAGAACTTCGGCGAATTCTTCATCAATCAGATTGAGAACGCCGGCACAATTATCCTTACAAGAACAGACAAGGCTGATCAGGCCAAGATTGAAACAGCTGTAGAGCTTATTCGTCAGCACAATCCCAAGGCAACAATCATCACAACTCCTCTTGATCAGATTACAGGTAAAGAGATTCTTGATACCTTCGAGGGCAACAATGATCTGGAAGCTGAGCTTCTTAAGCTTGTTATGGAAGAGCAGGAAGAGCATCATCACCATCATCATCACCATGGTGCACACAAGACCGTTGCAGAGGATGGCTCAGTAGTATACAGCGCTCACCACGACCACGATGAAGATGAGTGTGACGATGAGGAGTGCAGCTGCCACCATCACCATCACGACCATGATGACGATGATGAGCATGAACACGAGCATCATCACCATCACGACCATGACGATGACGATGATGAGCATGAACACGAGCATCACCATCACCATCACGACCACGATGATGACGATGATGAGCATGAACACGAGCATCATCACCACCATCACGATCATGATGATGACGATGATGAGCATGAGCACGAGCATCATCACCACGATCATGATCACGCTGCTCACGATGTATTTACAAGCTGGGGTATGGAGACTCCCCTTAAATATACAGCTGAGGAGATTGAGTCCATGCTTGCAAGGCTTGAGGACGAAGAGACCTATGGTATCGTTCTTCGTACCAAGGGTGTTGTTCCATCAACAGACGGCTCCTGGATAGAGTTTGACTATGTTCCCGGAGAGGCTGATGTCCGTAAGGGTGCAGCTGATGTAACAGGTAAATTCTGCGTTATCGGATCTAAGCTTAAGGAAGAGAACCTTGAGAAGCTGTTCCGCAGACTTTAAGCTATGATAAGGAGAAGTAAATTGAAACCGGTATATATAATCAATGGTTTTTTAGATAGCGGTAAGACTGATTTTTTCAGATATACCATCGCTCAGCCCTATTTCAGAACCAAGGGCAAGACCCTTCTTATAGTATGTGAAGAGGGCGAGAATGATTATGAGGACAGGCTCCTTAAATCAACCAATACGGTTATCGAGATGATCGAGGACGAAGAGGATTTCAATCCTGACACTCTCATTGCTCTTGATGCCAAGCACAATCCCGAGAGAATCCTTGTGGAATACAACGGTATGTGGAACTTCAAGAACATGAAGCTTCCTGTAATGTGGAATCTGGAGCAGCAGATAACAGTCATCGATGCCTCCAGCTTCGAACTGTATTTCAGCAATATGAAGTCTCTTCTTGCAGAGCAGATCAGGAATTCCGATCTTATTCTGTTTAACCGCTGCGACGGTATAGAGGATCTTGCATCCTATAAGAGAAATGTCAAGGCAATCAATCAGAAGGCAGATATCATCTTCGAGGACAAGAACGGCGAAGTTGATGTTACTCTTGACGAGGATCTTCCTTTTGATTTAAATGCCAACCCGATAGATCTTAACAATTACGGCTATGGTATGTTCTATCTTGATGCTCTTGATCATGTTGAGAGATATGAAGGCAAGACTGTAAGATTCAAAGGCATGGTCCTTAAGCCCGAGGAATTCCCTAAGAACAGATTCGTTCCCGGAAGAATGGCTATGACCTGCTGTGCTCAGGATATGCAGTTTTTGGGCTTTGCCTGCGAATATGACAAGACAGAAGAGCTTAATGAGAAGGACTGGGTTCTCGTTACCGCCAAGGTTGAGAAGCAGTATGTTGCTGAATACCAGGGCGAAGGTCCCGTTCTCAAGGCTGTTTCAGTGGAGAAGACCACAGAGCCTGAAAATCAGGTAATAGATTTTTCCAATCCTCAGCAGTAAGAATCTGATCTCAGGAGAATTATATGTTTAATTATCTTCCGCTTCAGTGGATGTTTCTTTTCTATTCCTACAGCTTTTTGGGATGGATATGGGAATCACTGTATGTTTCGGTTTTAGAGAAAAGACTGGTTAACAGGGGCTTCATGCGAGGCCCCTTTATTCCTTTATATGGTTGCGGCGGAGTCATGATGCTGGTGGTATCAAGGCCCTTTTACGACAATGTGCTTCTGGTATATCTGGCAGGGTGTCTCGGCGCCACGCTTCTTGAGCTTATAACGGGCATTCTCATGGAGACCCTGTTTAACGTAAGATATTGGGATTACCACCACAAGAAGTTCAATTTCAAAGGGTATACCTGCCTTGAGTCAACGCTGTTCTGGGGCGTTTGTACCGTTGTGTTTTCCCACTACCTGCAGATACCGGTTGAAAAACTGCTCTTGTCCATACCATATAACATACTGACTGTTGTTACTCTGGTTCTGACAATATATATCAGCTGCGACTTCATGATTGCCTTCAAGACAGCTCTGGAACTCCGCGATGTTCTGATGTATATGGAGAAGGCCAAGGCTGAGATCCAGAGAATGCAGAAGCGTCTTGACGTTATCATTGCCTTTAAGGGCGAAGATGTCAAAGAAGGCATAGGCAATACCGCCTCCGGAACCCTTAATACCGCAATTAACTTTGGAAGCGGCATTGGAAATAAGGCCCAGGCCATTACCTCCGGAATAAGCAGCAGACTCGATGTCCTTAGCAGCACCCTTGAGGGAACCTTTGCAAGTGTCAGGGAAAAGATCAAGCTGGATCCTTCTTCCTACGTGGAAGGGGCCAAAGAAGAGGTTGCAGAGCTCTATGTTAAGTACAGAGTTATAATGTCCAAGCTGACACCTCCGCCGGTGAAGGGATTTTTTGAGTGGTACAAGGCCCGCACAATCGCAGGCAACCCGACAATTACCTCCAGGTTCAGAATAAGTATGGATGAACTTAAGGAAAAGGTAATGAGCAGAATCGACAAATAAGAAATAATAAAGAACAACAAAAAACCTGATGCCGGTGAGAAGACATCAGGTTTTATTATTATCAAAAATATTAAAAAGTAAAAGCTTAAGCCATCTTGTTTACAGCCTGTGCAAGACGGGAAACCTTTCTTGAAGCAGTGTTCTTCTTGATGATTCCCTTTGACTCAGCCTTGTCGATAGCAGATGTAGCAGCAAGGAGTGCCTTAGCAGCCTCGTCCTTGTTACCAGCCTCAACAGCTGCTCTAACCTTCTTGATCTCTGTCTTAACAGCTGACTTGATCATCTGATTTCTCTCAGCCTTCTTGCTATTTACCAAAACTCTCTTCTTAGCGGATTTGATATTTGCCATAGTTACCTCCGATTTATACTAGAAAAATTGAAATTATGTTTGTGTGTGCATTAAGCCGGACACGGACAGTTAATGCTACATACTCTGTCTATTCTAGATGAAATTGCGCAAACTGTCAATAGATATAATGGATTTTTGGGCTCCGTCATGTTATTATAGGTTGTTGGAAAAAATAGTTAATTATAAGATTGAGGAAATATAAGTGGATCAGAGTAAGATTAGAAATTTTTGTATAGTAGCACACATCGATCACGGCAAATCAACCCTGGCCGACAGAATGATCGAAAAGACAGGTGTCCTTACCAGCAGAGAGATGCAGAATCAGGTGCTGGACAACATGGATATCGAGCGTGAGAGAGGAATCACCATCAAATCTCAGGCTGTGCGAATGATATATAAGGCTAAGGATGGTCAGGAATACATCCTTAACATGATAGACACCCCCGGCCACGTTGACTTTGGTTATGAGGTATCAAGAAGCCTTGCAGCCTGTGACGGAGCCATTCTGGTGGTTGATGCCACACAGGGTGTTGAAGCCCAGACCCTTGCCAATGTGTATATGGCCCTTGACCATGACCTTGACGTATTTCCGGTCATCAACAAGATAGACCTTCCCAGCGCAATGCCCCAGGAAGTCAAGGACGAGGTTGAGGACGTGATCGGAATCGAGGCCCAGGATGCACCTCTTATCTCAGCCAAGAACGGAATCGGTATTGAGGAGGTTCTGGAGGCGGTTGTTGAGAAGATCCCCGCTCCGGTTGGTGATGTATCCAAGCCTTTGACTGCACTTATTTTTGACAGTATCTATGATTCCTACAGAGGAGTTATCGTATTTGTCAGAGTAAGAGACGGTGTTATCAGGAAGGGAATGAAGGTCAAGTTCATGGCAACCGACGCTGAGGCGGATGTTGTTGAGGTTGGCTATTTCGGACCGGGAAGATTTATCGCAAGTGATGAACTTACTGCCGGTGAAGTTGGATATTTTACCGCATCAATCAAGAATATCGAGGATACCCGCGTAGGTGATACCGTAACGGATCTGGCCAATCCCTGCAAGGAGGCCCTTCCCGGTTACAAGAAGGTTATGCCTATGGTGTACTGCGGACTTTACCCCGCAGACTCCGCTCATTATTCGGATTTAAGAGATGCACTGGAAAAGCTTCAGCTCAATGATGCTTCTCTTTTCTATGAGCCAGAGACTTCTCAGGCTCTGGGCTTTGGCTTCAGAGCAGGTTTCCTTGGACTTCTCCATCTGGAGGTAATCCAGGAGAGACTTGAGAGAGAGTATGACCTTAACCTGGTGACCACAGCGCCTTCCGTTGTATACAAGGTACATAAGACCGACGGCACCGTATTTGATCTTACCAACCCTACCAATCTGCCGGATCCTTCCGAGATCGATTATATGGAGGAGCCGATCGTTAACGGTGAGATCATGGTGACAACTGATTATGTGGGAGCCATTATGCAGCTGTGCCAGGAGAGAAGAGGCAAATACTTAAGTACCGATTACATTGAGCAGACAAGAGCAATCCTTAAATATGAGCTTCCTCTTAACGAGATTATCTATGATTTCTTCGATGCCCTCAAGTCAAGATCAAGGGGCTATGCATCCTTTGACTATGAGCTCAAGGGCTATGAGAAGTCCGATCTTGTCAAGCTGGATATTCTTATCAACAGGGAAGAAGTGGATGCGCTGTCCTTCATCGTTCACAAGGAGGGTGCATATGAGCGCGGCCGCAAGATGTGCGAGAAGCTCAAGGATGAGATCCCAAGGCATATGTTTGAGATTCCCATCCAGGCATCTGTCGGAGGCAAGGTTATAGCAAGAGAGACCGTCAAGGCATACAGGAAGGACGTTCTTGCCAAGTGCTACGGCGGTGATATCTCACGTAAGAAGAAGCTTTTGGAGAAGCAGAAGGAAGGCAAAAAGAAGATGCGTCAGATCGGTAACGTAGAAGTTCCCCAGTCAGCATTCTTAAGCGTCCTTAAGCTTGACAGCGTAGATTAAATATTAAGAGATCAGCTATGAAACAGTTGTCTATTTATGTGCATGTTCCTTTTTGTGTCAAGAAGTGTCTGTATTGCGATTTCCTGTCCTTTAACGCAAGGCCGGAACTGATCGACGGATACTTCGGCGCTCTGGTAAAGGAGATAGAGGCATGTGCTGATAAGTTCAGAGATTATGAAATAAAGTCGGTGTTCTTCGGAGGGGGAACACCTTCTTTTGTTGACAGCAGGCTGATATGTGAGACGTTAGGCGTGGTCGCAGGGAACTTTCGCATAAGGAGCGACGCTGAGATCAGTATAGAGGTCAATCCCGCTTCGGCAATATACGGCAAACTGTGCAATTACAGACAGGCAGGCTTTAACAGGATCAGCATAGGAGCCCAGTCCCTTAACGACAGCGAGCTTGTGGCTATCGGGCGGGCCCATGACAAAAAGGCCTTCTATGAGACCTTCGAGAATGCGAGGAAGGCCGGTTTTAGCAATATCAACGTGGATGTGATGAGCGCTCTTCCGGGGCAGAGCCTGGATTCCTATATGGATACCCTCAAAAAAGTAGTCAGCTTAAGACCTGAGCACATCTCTGCCTACAGTCTTATCATCGAGGAGGGGACTCCTTTTTATGACATGAAGCTGGATCTTCCCTCTGAGGAAGTGGACAGGGCCATGTATCATGAGACCAAGAGATTTCTTGAAGAGCACAGATATCACAGATATGAGATATCCAATTATGCCCTTGGCAGAGACCATGAGTGCTCACACAACAAGGTCTACTGGACAAGAGGTGAGTATCTGGGACTTGGAATCGGCGCAGCTTCTATGGTGGATAACAGAAGATGGAACAATACAAGAAATGTGGAGGATTACATCCAGAACAGTACGAATCCGGATTCAGTCAGAGAAAACGTGGAAGAACTTGATGTCAAAGCTCAGATGGAAGAGTTCATGTTCCTTGGGCTTCGTCTTGTAGAGGGAATCAGCATCAGCGAATTTGAGAGGCAGTTTGGCAAGGATATTTTTGCGGTCTACGGAGATGTTATTTCCAGGTACAGGGAAATGGGCCTTCTTGAGCTGCAAAAAGGGTGGCTGCGTCTTACCGACAAGGGGCTTGATGTTAGCAATACCGTTATGGCTGACTTTTTATTGTAAAGTACTATTGATTAAATCATTTTCTGATAGTAAGATTAAGTGCTATCGTTTATAAAGGGAGTTACAGGTATGAATTACAACTTTTTTGCATTGATATCAAGAATGAGATATATAGAGAGATGGGCTCTTATGCGCAACACAAGGCCTGAGAATCTCTGCGAGCATTCCATGGAGGTTGCCATGATCGCGCATGCGCTCTGCACCATAGGAAATGTCAGATACGGCAAGAATCTGGATGCGGACAAAGCTGCTCTTGTGGGCCTCTATCATGACGCTTCCGAGATAATCACCGGAGATATGCCTACTCCCGTCAAATATTTTAACAAGGAGCTCAAGGCTGCTTACAAGGAGGTTGAGGCCATTGCCGATGACAAGCTTCTTGATAAGCTCCCCAAGGATCTCAGACCTTCCTACGAGAAGATATTCAAGGGAGATATGGGCCCTAATGAGGCATATATGAGAAAACTGGTAAAGGCCGCAGACAAGCTCTCGGCTCTTATCAAGTGCATGGCTGAGGTAAGCGCAGGAAATACCGAGTTCAGAACAGCCAAAGAGAGCACTGAGAAATCCATAAGGAGCCTCTACCAGGAGCTTCCTGAGGTTTTGGACTTTGTAAATGAGTTCCTTGGCCCCTATGGAGATACTTTAGATGAATTAACTTAATACAGTTGATTTTTGCACTTGTAAGCGCCATAATTAATCTGAGGCTTTATTCAGTCGGCAAGATTAATTATGCATGATGAGTGAGAGGTATACATGTCAAGAATCGAGGATATCCTAAGAGAGGCTAAAGACAACGGTGCTTCGGACGTACATATCACAGTAGGTCTTCCGCCCAAGATGAGACTCAATGGCAAGCTTGTTGCCATGGACAAATATGAGAAGATGACTCCTGCGGATACAAGCCAGATCGCGGATGAAGTCATGAACGAGAAGCAAAGAGAACACCTGGAGGAGAACGGACAGCATGATATGTCCTTTTCAATCCCCGGCGTTGGAAGATACAGACTCAATGTGTTCAGACAGCGTGGTTCTATAGCTATGGCTTTCAGAGTTGTGGCAACTCAGATCCCATCCGCTGACAGTCTGGGAATTCCGGATACCGTCATCGACCTGTATAACAGGAAAAGAGGCCTGGTTCTTGTTACCGGACCTACCGGAAGCGGCAAATCCACTACGCTTGCTTCGATAATCGATATGATCAATAACAACCGGGAGGCTCATGTAATAACCCTTGAGGACCCGATTGAGTTTACCTATCAGCACAGAATGTCGATTGTTAACCAGAGGGAGATCGGAACGGATTCCAACAGCTACGCCAATGCCCTCAGGGCGGCGCTTCGTGAGGATCCGGATGTAATTCTTGTGGGAGAGATGCGAGATCTTGAGACCATAAGTACAGCGATCACAGCTGCAGAGACAGGTCATCTGGTGCTGTCAACGGTTCACACCATCGGAGCATCCAATACCGTAGACAGACTGATCGATGTATTTCCGCCTCATCAGCAGCAACAGATAAGGATTCAGCTGGCCAGCGTAATAGAAGCCATCATTTCCCAGCAGCTCATTCCCTCCAATGACGGGGTTACCAGACATGCTGCCTTTGAAGTGCTTCACGTCAACAGCGCTGTAAGGAACCTCATAAGAGAGGGTAAGTCTCACCAGCTTATAACCATAATGCAGACCAACAGGAAGATGGGCATGATAACCATGGACGATGCTATCATCCAGATGTACAAGGATCAGAAGATATCAAGAGAAATGGCTATCCAGTTTGCCCAGGATCCTGATAATATGCAGATGAAGATGTTAAGATAAATCTTATAAAAATATATAGCAGTTCTTTACTTGGCAGGTTTTTGTAAAAAGAACCTGCCAATTCTGTTAAGTCCCATTGAAGCCACAAATATGATAATGGCGCAGGCAATGTGTCTTTTGCCAAGCTTGATCTCCATGGGGCTAATGTATTTCCATACCCATTCGTGAAGACAGTAGATCTCCAGGGTAAGCGTGCCTATAAGGGCAAGTGCCTTGTTGATGAAGGCAGTGGCCTTGAGCTTGTCGAAGGCGTCAAATATCAGTGCCAGCACAACTATCATTGCAGAAACCAGAAGGTTACTGTGGATGACATTGTCGGCGTGGAAGGCATCGAAGAATCCGTAGTTGATCTCATAATATACAAGTCCTGCTCCAAACAGGGCCATTACAGCTATCAGAACCGCGTAGAGGTTCCTGGTTTTTTGGCTGAGTGAATCATCGTAGGTAGCCAGCATGAAGCCCAGGAAAACATCCGGGATTCTTGTAAGTATCGCATTGATATCTCTTCTGATAAGGCCTGTGGGGTTCACTGTGAAGAGGAAAATGTAGAGCGCAACGGACAGAGCTACTGTCAGAAGCGGAACATTTTTGACCTTCTTGACCAGCATATAGCAAAAAGGTGCAAATATATAAAAGATAATTATGCAGGGAATGTACCACAGGTGAACATATATAGACTGAGTTAACTGGTCGATAAGAAGGAGCTTACGAACCAGCTCTTTGATGCTCCAGTTATCAATCAGCATATACATTACCGTTACAGGGGCATATACCACGTAGATACGAAGGATTCGTCTAAAAAGGTACTGCCAGTAGGTGCGAAGATTGGTTATCGGATTTTTTTCAAAGGAATGGTAGAGACCAAACATTGACAATACAATGAAGGCATCCACTCCGAGTATGGCATTTCTGTGGATGATAAAGCCGATGGAACCTTCGGCGGGTTCATAGAAAAGATGGTTAAAATACACCAGAAAAATGCAGATAGCCATGATTTCCGATCTGTGTTTGCTGATTTTCTCTCTCATAAAAAACTCCCTTTTAATCTAGACTTTTCTCACATAATGAATTATAATAACAAACAGCATTTTTGTCTAAATAAATACCTAAAAAAGTGTTTGCATATCTGGCAGACATTATTTCCATGACTAAAATTGAAAGGTGAATACAGCGATGTTCAGTTCTATTGTATCCGGAGCTGTCCATGGTATATCCTCCTATCTGATGCAGGTAGAAGTGGATGTTTCCGACGGACTACCCGGCTTTAACATGGTTGGCTTTATGAGCGGAGAGGTCCGCGAAGCCAAGGACAGAGTAAGAGTTGCTCTGAAAAATTACGGATTCAAACTTCCGCCCTCGAAGATAACGGTTAATCTATCACCGGCGGATATCAAGAAGGAGGGAATTGTGGTGGATCTGCCTGTGGCGGTGGGTATACTGACGGCCATTGGCGAGATCTCAGAGGATTCTCTCCAAGATACGGTGGTGCTGGGAGAACTTGGCCTCGACGGCGAGATCAAGGCGGTGAAGGGAACCCTGCCCATTGTAATGAAGGCCAAGGAGATGGGGTATAGAACCGTTATTCTCCCCAAGGCCAATTCCAGGGAGGGAGCTGTAATTGACGGAATCAAGATAATCGGAGTTTCGTCCCTTCAGGAGGCGGTAGCTTATCTTACTGCGGATGAAGAGGAGCGCGATGAGTATATCCCGCCAACTGTTGTAGATATAGATGAGATATTCAGAGAAGGGGAGAGAAGGCAGAGTAAGCTCGATTTTGCCGACATCAATGGCCAGGCAGGGGTAAAAAGAGCTGTTGAAATAGCCGCAGCGGGATTCCATCACATTCTCCTTATCGGACCTCCGGGCTCCGGCAAGAGTATGGTAGCCAAGCGCATTCCCACTATACTTCCGCCCTTGTCTCTCAAAGAGAGTCTTGAAGTATCTGCAATCTATTCCGTGGCAGGTATGCTGGGAGAGAATGAAGCTCTCATCACAGCAAGGCCCTTCATGGCACCGCACCATCTCATAACTGAGACCGCACTCACTGGAGGTGGAAGCATTCCTCATCCCGGCGCAATTTCTTTATCCCACAGGGGAGTCTTATTTCTCGATGAAATGCCTGAGTTTTCAAGAGCAAAACTGGATCTTTTGCGACAACCCATAGAAGACAGGAAGATAAACATAGTCAGAACCAAGGGGACCTTTTCCTATCCTGCGGATTTCATGCTGGCGGGGGCTCTTAATCCATGCCCTTGCGGTTATTATCCCGACAGGAACAAGTGCAAATGTACTCCCAATGAGATAAGGCGATATCTTGGGCATATTTCCGGGCCTATCCTTGACAGGATCGATATCTGCGTGGAGGCACCAAGGGTGGATATTTCAGATCTCTCGCGGGGAAATAAAAGCGCCAACGAGAGTAGCGCAGCCATCAGGAAAAGAGTCCTTGAGGCAAGAAAGAGGCAGCAGGAGAGATTTGCGGGCACAGGCCTTAATTTCAACTCCGAAATGTCTCCGAAGGACATAGAAAAATACTGCGCTCTGGCCCCTAAGGAAAAGAGCTTTCTTGAGAACGCTTTTTGCACCATGGAACTAAGCGCAAGGGCCTATCATAAGGTCCTTAGGATTGCCCGCACAATAGCGGATATAGAAGCATGCGACAATATTACACAGTTACATCTGATGGAGGCACTCAGCTATCGTATGACCGACGGCAAGTACTGGCGTCAGCAGGAGGAGTAAATGATACGAGACAAAAACAGAAACGTAAATATAACCGAAAACGAGTATGCCCACTGGCTGTTCAACGTTCCGACGATCGGCCGCGGAACCATAGACAAGCTTCTGTGCGGCGGCAGAAGCTGCAGGGAGATATATGAGATGGATGAGAGGGAACTGGGCGGAATTCTTAGTAAGGCCCAGACAAAGAAGTTCGTCGAATCCCGAAATGTCTGGGATTTTGCCAAGGAAAGGGAGAAACTACAGAAGCTGGGGATCAGATTTATTCCTAGGATAGATCCTGATTTTCCGGAAAAGCTCAAGAACATTCCGGATCCGCCCTTTGCTCTGTATGTTAAGGGGGAACTTCCCGATGACAGTAAGCCCTGCGTTGCCATAATCGGAGCAAGGATGTGTTCGGAGTACGGCAGATTTATGGCAAGGCAGCTTGGGAGAGGCCTTGCTCACGCAGGAGTTCAGGTGATCAGCGGAATGGCCAGGGGAGTTGACGGTATCAGCCAGAAGGCCGCTGTGGAAGCCGGCGGAAAGTCCTTCGGAATAGTCGGAAGCGGCGTTGATATCTGCTATCCGGATGACAACAAGCCCCTCTATGATGAGCTGTGCCTAAATGGCGGTGTTATCTCTGAGTATCCTCCCGGGACCATGCCAAGAGCCGGTTTCTTTCCCATGCGAAACAGGATAATCAGCGGTCTGTCGGATGTGGTGGTTGTAGTGGAGGCAAGGCTTAAGTCCGGAACCCAGATTACGGTCGATACTGCTCTTGAACAGGGGAAGGAGGTTGTGGCTCTCCCCGGAAGAGTTACCGACAGGCTCAGTGACGGCTGTAATCAGCTCATCTGTCAGGGCGCGGGAATAGTATTGGGGACAGAGGATATCCTGGAAAAACTCTTTGAAGTAAGAAACCGGGACTACAATAAACGAAATAGTGATAAAAACGACGAAAACGCTCTTATAGAAGAGGAAACTGATTATATTGACGAAGAAGTATTAACTATAGAGGATGAAATCCTTGAAACTATAGATATTATCCCTACTACAGCATCATCAATACTTGATAAGCTTGCCGGAAACGGTGTTGTAATATCGATACCGGAGTTGATGCAAAGGTTAATGGACATGGTGGGAAGTGGCAAAATTGCTCAAGATGGCGCGTATTACAGGAAAATACTGGGTGGCACCGCTTGCGCAAAACGTTTCCGGTAACGATACCGAAAACGATTCCGATACAAAATGTCAATGTGCAATATGTATAAAAACGCAAACGTTATATCATCAAAAGTGCTTAATTGACAAAATAATGCACAAGTCATACACTTTTTATTAGAGCAACCGATTGCGCAAGTTGCGCAACCAAGAAATTTTTATGGAGGGAATAATATGAAAAAGAAATTGGTATCAGTTTTACTTGCAGCAGCAATGAGCACATCACTTCTTGTTGGCTGCGGCGAGGAAGCAGCACAGACTGTCCAGGAGACAGCAGAGACTGTTCAGGAGACAGCACAGGAGACAACAGAAGCAGTTCAGGAGACAGCAGAGGCTGTTCAGGAGACTGCTGAAGAGATTACAGATTACGGCACAGGCGAGATCAAGATCTGGGTTGCAGACGCAGTTGTTGATTTCACTAACAAGCAGGTTGCAGACTTTATCGCGGCCAATCCTCAGTTCGCAGGCTATACAGTTACTGTTGAAGCTGTAGGTGAGGGTGATGCAGCCAGCAATATGATCACAGACGTTACAGCAGGCGCTGATATCTACGGATTCGCTCAGGACCAGACAGCAAGACTTGTTGCTGCAGGTGCTCTTGAGGAAGTAGCTCCCGAGAACGTTGACGCCATCAAGTCACAGAACGCTGCAGGCGCAGTTGTAGCTGCTACAGTTGGTGACACACTTTACTCATATCCTATGACAGCTGATAACGGATATTTCCTTTACTACGATAAGAGCGTTGTAACAGATCCTTCTACTCTTGAGGGAATCCTTGAGCAGTGCGAAGCAGCAGGCAAGAACTTCTACATGGATCTTACAGGCTGGTATCAGGTAGCTTTCTTCTTCGGAACAGGCTGCACACTTACATATGATTCTGACAACGACGGTAACTTCACAGGCTGCAACGTTGACTACGATTCAGACAAGGGCCTTGTTGCTCTTAACGAGATGATCGAGGTTGCAGGTTCCAAGGCATTCCAGCCCGGCTCTTCAGCAGGTGATGCTGTTAACTACGCAGCAATCATTGATGGAACATGGGATGCTTCAACAGTTAAGGATTTCCTTGGCGACAACTATGCATGTGCTAAGCTTCCTACCTTCACAGGTTCTGACGGCGCTACATATCAGATGAGCGGCTTCAACGGCTGCAAGCTTCTTGGTGTTAAACCTCAGGAAGATGAGAACAAGCTTGCTGTTTGCGATGCACTTGCTCTTTACCTTACAAGCAAGGATGTACAGCTTGCTCGTTACAACGAAGTAGGTTGGGGTCCTTCAAATCTTGAAGCTCAGGCTGATGATGCAGTTAAGGCAGACGAAGCTCTTTCAGCTCTTTCAGAGCAGTTCGCATTCACAGTACCTCAGGGTCAGTATCCCGGCGACTACTGGACAAACGCTGAGGCTCTTGCAGGCGATGTACAGAATGGCCTTCAGGGAGCATCAGAGGATGACGTTAAGGCAGCTCTTAAGGACTTCCAGGAGAAGATTGCTGCAGCAAGATAACAGGAATTCTTTGAACTATCTTATTTATTAAAAATATACCGGCAGGAGCTTTGCCTTCTGCCGGTTTTTTAAAAAGAAGCACTATAGCATTCCGTTGTGGAGGAAACGATATGAGTAACACATCTGTGGCGAAAAAGAATCCTGTTGGCAGCTTTTTTTCTGCGGTGGGAAATGTATTTAAGGACATTGGGGTAATCTTTGTTCAGGGGGATTGGAGAACAAAGATTTCTTATCTGATCATGGGATTCGGGCAGATAATGCGTGGCCAGTTTTTGCGTGGCGGCATGTATCTTTCCATCGAAGTTCTGTTTATATGGTTTATGACATCCTTTGGCAGCAAGTATTTTTCTAAGCTTGGAACCCTGGGAACTATCGAGACCTATAAGAAAAACCGTAAGACAGTATACGGCGATCATTCATTCCTGATTCTGTTATTCGGCCTTTTGGCTTTATTCTTCATTATTTTCCTGCTCTTTTGCTGGTACAAGAATATCAAGGATAACCAGAAGGAGGAGCTGATTCTTAAATCCGGCAAGAAACTGCCGGGAAGCAAAGCGGACTTCCTGTCGCTTTTTGATTCCAACTTTGATAAAACACTTTTGGCACTTCCTGTGACAGGTGTATTTGCCTTCACTGTTCTGCCAATTGTTTTCATGATATGCGTAGCCTTTACCAATTATGACGCCACGCATCAGGCTCCCACCAAGCTGTTTACCTGGGTGGGATTTGAGAATTTCAAGAACATGTTCTCCTTTGGAACGGGCGGATTTGGCCGTACCTTCGGAGGAGTCCTTCTGTGGACACTGGTCTGGGCGCTTCTTGCAACCTTCATAGACTACTTCCTTGGAATTGCAGTAGCTATCCTGATCAACAAAAAGGGCATCAAGTTCAAGAAATTCTGGAGAACCTGTCTGGTTATGACGATTGCGGTTCCTCAGTTTGTCAGCCTTTTGTATGTGTCCAAGCTCTTTGATTCTGCAGGTATCATCAACGGTACTCTGATGAAATGGGGGATCATTGACTCGGCGATCCCGTTCTGGACCGATCCGCTGCTTGCCAAGGTGACGATCGTTGTAGTAAATATCTGGATCGGTATTCCTTACCTTATGCTGATGGCTACGGGACTTCTCATGAACATTCCCGCAGATCTTTATGAGAGCGCCAGCATTGACGGGGCAACACCCTGGCAGATGTTCAGACACATCACAATGCCTTACATGCTCTTTGTAACAGGTCCTTATCTGCTTACTTCTTACACCGGTAACCTTAACAACTTTAACGTGATCTACCTGCTCACCGGCGGAGCACCGAAGTCTATGAGCTACACCGGCGGCGCCGGCGCTACGGACCTATTGGTAACCTGGCTCTATAAGATGACCATCAACGACACTGACTATAAGATGGCAGCTGTTATAGGTATCATGGTATTCATTGTGACAGCCGTGATCTCACTGTCTGTTTACAGGATGTTACCGTCAGTTAAAGATGAGGAGGGATTCCAATAATGGCAAGAGAGAGTTCAATGAAAAGAAAACGGGCAGTTAGCAACTTTTTTTCCTACCTGCTTCTGATAATAATTGTAATTATCTGGCTTTTCCCGTTCTTTGGTATTGTTCTGGGAAGCTTTCGTTCCTACAATCCTGCTGTTGAATACGGCGGAATTGTGGATTATGTCATTCCCAAGCATTTTTCTTTGGATAATTACAGATTCTGTCTCGGAGATGAGACCAATTATAAAAGATGGTATATGAATACCGTTACAATTGCGTTCTTTGTTTCACTGCTGCAGACAATTGTGGTATTGTGCGTAAGCTATGCCCTCAGCCGTATGAGATTTAACGGCAGAACTCTTCTTATGAAGTTCTGGCTTATCCTTGGAATGTTCCCGGGCTTCCTTACCATGATCTGCCTCTACTTCCTTCTGAAGCAGGTCGGACTTACACAGGCAGGAGCGGTTCCCGGACTTATTCTTGTATCTGTTGCAAGTTCAGGTATGGGCTACTATATTTGTAAGGGATATTTTGATACAATTCCCAAGGCCCTTGACGAAGCTGCCAGAATCGACGGAGCTTCCAGAGCGAGAGTATTTTTTACCATGACAATTCCCATGAGTAAGCCTATCATTATCTATCAGGCCCTGGTTGCATTCATGGCTCCCTGGAATGATTATGTATTTGCTTCCTACATGGCTTTCGGTCATGACAAGAGTTACAACGTTGCGGTTTCCATGTACAGATGGATGAATACCGGAGACTATCAGGGATACTTTACAAGATTCTGCGCCGGCGGCGTACTTATCGCCATTCCTGTAACACTTCTGTTCATGTTCCTTCAGAAGTACTACGTAGAAGGTGTAACCGGTGGTGCGGTTAAGGGTTAAAATGTTACGTTGGTAGGAAAACTATGAGCGAACGAAAGATAACAATTGATGACGTGGCCAATGCCCTTGGGATTTCCAAGACCACCGTTTCCAGAGCAATCTCGGGAAAGGGGAGAGTCGGAAGTGATACAAGGGCCAGGGTCATGGCCTATATAGAAGAGCATAATTACAGACCAAATGTCATGGCCAGAGCCCTTGCTCAGCAGAGAACATTCAATATCGGAGTGGTCTGGCCGGATGATTACAACGCTGTGGATCTTCCTTTTTTCCAGCGCTGTATGATCGGCATGAGCGAAGTTACATCAAGCTATGGCTATGACATTATCGTATCTCTTATTGCAGGCGATGATATAGCGGGACTTAAGAGAATAGTGGAGAACCACAAGGTTGACGGCATTATTCTCACCAGGACACTGGTTAACGATGCTCCTGCCAGATATCTGAAGGAATGCGGAATTCCTTTTGTAGCAGTGGGGTCAACAGATGATCCCGATATTGTTTCCATTGATAACGACAACTTTGACGCCTGCAGAGAGCTTACCTCAATTCTTATTGCCAAGGGACTTAAGAGACTGGCTCTTATCGGAGGCTCACGCAATCACATCATCACAAGAACCAGATACAACGGCTTCATCGCAGCCTTTAACGACGCAAGGATTGAAGTGGATCCGGCTCTTATCTATCTTGATGTGGATAGTAATCTCAAGGTGGCAGCTATACTGAAGGAGCTTCTTAAGAGCAACATTGACGGCGTGGTATGTATGGACGACTCAATAGCGGGAGAGGTTATAGCAAGGTGCAGAGATGCACGGCTTAAGATACCGGATGACATAAGGCTTGCTTCCTTTTATAACAGCTCGATCCTGGAGAGTGCCATTCCTTCCGTCACCTCTCTTAATTTCAATGACAAGAATCTGGGAGCTGTGGCTGCCAGAACACTTCTTGGCATGATAGGCGGCGAGAAGTCGGAGAATCAGGTGCTGAGAAACTATGAGGTAATCCTGAAGGAGAGTACAAAGTAACATTAGGAGAAAATTATGAAAATAACGACAGACTCTAAGATCACATATGATCCTGTGAGCCTTTTGGTAGATGGGAAGAGATGGTTTCCCATGATGGGGGAGATGCATTTTTCCAGATACCCCGCAAGATACTGGGAAGAGGAGCTCTGCAAGATGAAGGCGGGCGGAATCGACATTGTTTCACTTTACGTTATCTGGATCCACCATGAAGAGATTCAGGGACAATTCGATTTTACCGGTGACAGGAATCTGAGAGCATTTCTTGAAACTGTGCAAAAATGCGGCTTATACAGCATTTTGAGGATCGGCCCCTGGGCCCACGGAGAAGCAAGAAACGGAGGCTTTCCAGACTGGCTGCTTCAGGACAGCGAAGCTAAGGGGTACGAAGTAAGAACAGATGCTCCCGAGTATCTTCAGCATGTAAGACACTTCTATGAAAAGACCTATGAGCAGGCCGAGGGCTATTTTATCAAGGATGGCGGCCCTGTTATAGGTATTCAGATTGAAAATGAGTACGGCCACTGCGGCGGCAAAAACGGAGAAGAGGGCGAACAGCACATGAGAACCCTTCTTGCCATGGCCAAAGAGATTGGCTTTGAGACTCCGATCTACACCGCAACAGGCTGGGGCGGCGCTGTGACAGGAGGCATGCTCCCTGTTATGGGCGGATACTGCGAAGCTCCCTGGGATCCCAGGGTTACGGAGATCGAGCCCAGCGGCAATTACATTTTTACCAGAGAGAGGAACGATCACAATATCGGATCCGATCATGGACTGGGGGCAGGAATAACCTTTGATATGGGAAGATTCCCATACCTTACCGCAGAGTTGGGCGGCGGCCTTCAGGTTACAAGACACAGAAGACCTATCGCATCCGGTACTGATACCGCAGCGATGACAATGGTCAAGATGGGAAGCGGAGCCAATCTTCTCGGATACTACATGTATCACGGCGGAACCAATCCTGAAGGCAAGCTCACAACATTGCAGGAGAGCACGGATACAGGATATCCCAATGACCTTCCTGTATGCTCCTACGATTTCAATGCCCCACTTCGTGAATATGGCCAGATGGAGGATACCTACCGACAGGTAAGGCTTATCTCCGAATTCGTCCACGATTTTGGCGATGATATGTGTGACATGGAGCTTACGGAGCAGCCTGGGAACCCCCTTAAGCCCGATAATCTCACAGACCTTAGAACCAGCGTAAGATGTAAGAATATCAGGACTAAAGATGGAGAGGAAGTTTCTTCCGGGTATCTTTTTGTAAACAACTATCAGAGAAGATACGAGATGGCTCTTCACAGAGACGTTACTCTAAGGGCCTACGACTCTGACGGCAAGACTGTTCTTTCCGAATTTGCCCAAAGAGATATAGAGAACGGCGACTTTTTCTTCTATCCCTTCAATATGCCCGTGGGCGAAGATGCTCTTTTGACGATTGATGCGACTCCTCTTTGCAGGATCAGGGACTTTGACGATAACGGACATGATGCATATGTTTTCTACACAGACAGTGACAGGGAGGCATCGGTCAGTATCAAGGGAGATCTTGCAGGAAACAGGATTATTGTTCTTACGGCGAATGAAGCACTGCATACCTCCAAGACCAGCATCTTGGGCAAGGAGTATCTGTTTATTTCTGAGGGAGAAGTGGTAAACGCAGCAGATGGAGCGCCTTACCTCTATTTTAATGCAGCGGAGGAAGAGGAGAAAAAGCCTTCGTTTAAATGTTTCCCGGCCCTTAAGGATATTTCCGGTGATTTCGACAGGAAGTCTGAGGGAAGAAACGTTGAGGAGATTGGAGACAGCGACGCCTTTGCCTTCTATGAAGGAAACAGGTTCTATGGCTGCACTGCCAAGGCTTCGTCTCCATCCCGGGAGGACAGCGATGATAAGGCCCTGTACAGCATAGAGGTTACCGATATCTCAGAAGAACCCGAAGAGATCTATCTGGAGATCGAGTACGAGGGCGATATGGCGCAGATGTATAAGGGCGACAAGCTTATAGCTGACAGCTTCTACACAGGCCAGCTCTGGGAGATAGGACTTAAGAGGTTCATTGATAAGGACGGCGAAAGAGCCAAAGAATTCGCAGCCGACATTCTTATCACACCTCTTTATGAAGATACGAAGGTCTATCTCCAGGATCCGCCAAAGCTCAAGAATGGCAAGGCTTGCGACTTAATTAATATACATTTAATATCTCAATACCGTGTTAAAATATAACAATATGTCGTATAATAATGTTATCTGGGAAAATATGCCCGGATAACATTATTTTTTTATTGTGAGGAAAAAAATGCAAAATGACGGGATAACCATGACCTATTCCGCAATAGTTCGGGATAAGGATAACAAAAAGATCGTGAGAGTCTCGTTTGAGAGAATAGGCACTCTGGGAAAGGAAATCGCAGAGGGTCTTATTCCTGAGTGCATAATTACTAATCAAAAGGGCTTTTCCGCGGAGGAAGTCAAGGGACTTGAGGAGTACCTTAAGGCTAATTATGAGGATATCATGGATAAGGCCAAGATCATCAGTAATCCGCTGAAATGGCTCTGATCCGCATATAAGGTAACCGGAGGACGGCGCATGCAGTACGATTTTTACTATGACATCTGCGCTTTGTGCATATTGGCGACCATAGCCATCACCTCTCTGTCTAGAAGAAGGGTACCTGCTTACAGACAGAGAGTTTATGATGCGCTTTTTTGGGTTGTGCTCATGGCTACCGTGGCGGAGCGCGTTGAGACCATACTCCAGATGGAACCAATGCCGGAAAAAGTATGGTATCACTTCGCTGAAATGCTGTGCGGCTCTGTGTATTTTGTTAATCATCTCGGGGCTGCTATGTTTTATTATTTTTATATCATGTCGATACTTGACATACATGTAGACCGTGAGTCCAAAAAAGATATGCTGCTGACCTATGCCAGCTTTTGGATCGCCATGGCGCTTGTTGCGGTTAACTGGTTTTATCCGGTGCTGTTTTACTATGATGAGAATGGTCTTTATCACAGGGGAGCATTGATTATTATCTTTTATATTACGTCATTGTATTATGTGGTATATGGTCTTATTACCATGGGGCGATACAGGCATCTTATGCGATTGAAGACCAGGCTTGTGGCTACTTCTTATGTTGTCTTTGCACTCATAGGTGTTATCGTTCAATATTTTTTACCCTGGGTGCTCATAGAGAATTTCTGCAATACCATCAGTATCACTCTTGTTTTCATCACTCTTCAGAACCCCAGCGAAATGGTTGATGAGACACTGAATATCCTGAACAGAAAGGCGTTTCTTGAGGGACTTGAGCTTAACATGAAGAGAAAAGACCCTCATTCCACGATATTTATAACAATAGACAATATCAGAGCACTGAGCACGGAAATAGGTTATGTACAGGCTCAGGCCGTTCTTAAGAAAATAGCGACTTTCCTTAAGCATGTGGGAAGAAAAGAGTTCAGTATTTCGACATATACCTACAGATATGCTGAGTACTGTTTTGCCGTTACTGTGCACGGTCTCGACGAAGCAAGGACCAACAAGCTCTTAGAGAGAATAGCGACGAGGCTTAAAGAGCCCTGGAACTCATCCAACATGGCTATTCATATCGACGGGCACTGCTTTGTTATAAAGTATCCGGATCATTATAAATCCTCTGCGGAGCTGATGAACAGAATTGACATCATCAATGAGGATATCACCGGCTACAGAGATGTGATCATAGATCTGGACGATCTTAAGTACAATGAGCTCAAAAAGTACAGAGAATACGATGTTCTGGCAAGGGGAAATCTTGATACCAAGAAGGCTGTTGTGAAATTCCAGCCGATTCTGTCCAAGGTGTACAAGATTAACTACAGTGCAGATCTGGTTTGCTTTTTCCTTGATGAAGAGGGCAATGAGATAGATGTAAGAGGACATATTCCTGACATCAGAGTGACACAAGCCCTTATGGATACTGATGAATATGTGTACAGAAGAGCTTGCAGGGCGCTTGCGTTCTGGAATGCGGGTGATAAAAAAGGTAAATACAGGGCTGTTGTTGGGCTTTCTCAGGGTGAGATATCCAGAAACGATTTTGTCAGAAGGATCAAAAAGATACTGAGAGAGGAAAAGGCGGAAGCCTCCTGGATAAGCCTTAAGCTTACGGAGACGACTCTTGCCACCATGAATAGTGTTGCCGAGAGAAATCTGAAGCTCCTTGGAGAGATGAAGGCTTCCATAGTGGTGGACAAGTACGGAACAGGTTATGGCAACCTGGACAGACTTCTTACACTGCCTATAATGCAGGTCAATCTTGATCACTCCATCCTTGTTTCTGCCATGGAATCGGAGCAGATGAAGCTGGTGGCCCATGGAATCGTTAATCTTTTCCACGATATCAGCCTCTTTGTGGGTGCTACGGAGATATCCTCCGAGGAGGACAAGGAAATGGCAGAGGAGCTTGGCTGTGATTTCCTTATAGGTGATTATATGGGTAAGCCCATGAAGGACAGCTCTTATGTCAGATTTATAGACGCATATTTTGATGAAGGGTAAGTATGGAACTGTTAACACGTCCTCACAACTACAATATTTCATTTAATATTGCAGCTCTTGTGCTTGTTTTTGTGACTTTGCTGATACATATATCGCAGGAGGTTCACTACAGCAGGCAGAGGAATGTTTTTGGTGCCATTATCGCAGATGCCTTTTTCATTAATCTGATGGGGCTGGCGCACCAATGCTACCTTTCAAACGATTACTTCAAGTATATTATTACAGCTGAGGGAAACAAATATATTGTTATCGCAGAAAAAATCTCCGTTTATCTTCTGCCATATTTTTCCATAATCTATGTTGCTGCGATTTTCCAGATGGAGCTTGATTCTCTACTGAAAAAAGCTATTGTTGCCATTCCTACTATTTATGCAGTTTTGGCATTTGCCAGTGGTGTTTGGAGCGATTATTACTTTAGCTTTGATGCAGCCGGCAATCTTAAATTTAATTATTATCAGGGGGCGACGGTTAATATCGGAGTAATCCTGTATTTTATATCTGCTGCATATCTGCTTCTTAAATACGGCAAATCCCTTACAAGTGAGAAATTCATCGCAATCTGGGTATACTTTTTTATAATGCTGCTGGGCATCCCTGTCAGGATACTTACCAGGTCCGGATCGATATTTGAGTTCAGCGTGTCGATCTCACTTCTTTTGTGCGTATATACCTTCCAGAATCCCAGCGAATTTGTGGACAGAATGTCCGGTGCGGGTACGAGGAATGCGCTGAATTTCTATATTTCCACCAGTCTTATTCAGAAAAAAGAGTTTACCGCACTGGGAGTACATGTGAACAAGCTGGCGGTTATTTTGGGGGTGGAACCTACTGAGGCTGCATCGGACCTTCTGAATCAGATATCTTCTTATCTTAAGAAGCTGTGCCCCGAAGGGAATCTTTTTTACCCGGGAGACGCGGATTTTATACTTGTATTTCCGGATGTTACCCCGGATGAGGCGGTTATTGAAAAGACCGTTGAACAGATAAGGAAAAGATTCAAGGAACCCTGGAAGATCAGAGGCGATGAAATCAAGCTGGTCCAGAGCCCTTATGCCATCGGTTTTCCTGATGAGGCGGATTCACTGGACAGGTACAGTGAGATAAGATCTGTCATGAGCAAGGCTATCCTCAGGCAGAACAGGGAAATCCTCAGGGTATCTGATCTTAGTCTTAAAACGGTGGAACAGGACAAAAAGATCAATAACATAGTAAAACATGCACTGGATAATGGGCATCTGGAAGTGTATTATCAGCCTATTTATTCGCCTGAGACCGGGAGATTTTCTTCCTGTGAGGCGCTTCTAAGACTTAAGGATCCTCAGCTGGGCTTCATATCACCTGCGGTATTCATGCCCGTAGCGGAGCGAAACGGAACTATTTTGGCCATGGATAAATACGTACTTTCGAAGGTCTGTGAGATGATCTCGAATACAGCGGTAAGAGACTACGGACTTGAGTATGTTGAGATCAACCTGTCTATAGTGGACTGCATTCAGACCAATCTTGCAGAAAATGTCCTTAGGACTCTCAGTAAGTACGATGTAAAACCTTCCGAGATCAATCTTGAGGTGACAGAGACCTCTGAGGAGGGCATAAATGCGGTTATGGAGGAAAACGTAAGAAAGCTCATGGCCGCAGGCGTTGATTTTTCAATGGATGATTTCGGAACGGGCTATTCGAACATTGCCAGGGTAGCCAGTATGCCGGTCAAGATATTCAAGCTTGATAAGAGTATAATCCAGTCGGCCTTTGACTCTGAAGTCAACTACATGGTAATGTACAACATGGTCAAGATCATCAAGTCTCTTGGAAAAGAGATTGTGGCGGAGGGCGTCGAGACCGGCGAACAGGCAAGGCAGATCATCAAGCTTGGCTGCGATCACCTTCAGGGATTCTTTTATTCCAGGCCCCTGCCAAGGGATCAGTTCTTGGACTTTATGAAGGAACATAATTCTTAAATACTTTATTGCAATAAAGAGGTCTACAGTGTAAAATTTACTAGTGCATCTTTTCCTATATTATGGAAGAGATGCACTTTTGAGAGATAGTATTAAGAAATTTTTTTAGTAAGGATGGTAATATGGCACTTATAAAAAAACCCGTTACCGGAATGAAGGATATCCTTCCTTCCGAAATGCAACTCAGAGATTACTGCATAAGCATTATTAAGAAGACCTACGCAGAGTTTGGATTCAATTCCATCGAGACTCCCTGCGTTGAGTCCCTTGCGAATCTTAACAGCAAACAGGGCGGTGAGAATGAGAAACTCATCTTCAAGGTTATGAAAAGAGGAGAGAAGCTCAATCTTGAGACAGCCAAGGAGGAGAACGACCTGACAGATTCAGGACTTCGTTATGACCTTACGGTTCCCCTTGTTCGTTTTTATGCCAATCACGCAAGTGAGCTTCCTGCTCCCTTCAAGGCACTTCAGATGGGCAATGTGTGGAGAGCGGACAGACCCCAGAAGGGAAGATATCGCCAGTTTATGCAGTGCGACATAGATATTCTCGGTGAAGCTTCCAATCTGGCTGAGATCGAGCTTATTCTTGCTACAACCACAACTCTCGGAAGACTTGGCTTCAAGGATTTCAAGATCAGAATCAATGACAGACAGATCCTCAAGGCAATGGCTGCATATAGCGGATTCCCTGAGGAAGAGTACGATAACGTATTCATCACTCTCGACAAGATGGACAAGATCGGCATCGACGGAGTTTCCGAGGAACTTATCAAAATGGGCTTTGCAAAGGAGTCTGTTGACAAGTATCTTGAGCTTTTCAGAGAGGCTGAGGGCAAGGGCTCAGTAGAAGCTCTTACCGATATCGCTGACAAGCTTGGAGATTTTCTTTCCGCAGAGGTTAAGGAAGGTCTTACCGAGATCATCAACAGCGTCGAGGGAACCAAGGCTGCACAGTTTGAGATGGAATTCGATCCTACGCTTGTTCGCGGAATGAGCTATTATACAGGAACTATTTTTGAAGTAGCAATGCCTCAGTACGGCGGAAGCTGCGGTGGCGGCGGCCGTTACGACAAGATGGTAGGCAAGTTCCTTGGTCAGGATACACCTGCCTGTGGTTTCTCCATCGGTTTTGAGCGTATCATCATGATCATGATGGATGAGGGCTTCAAGATCCCCGGTGAGAGCGCCAAGGTTGCATACCTTATCGAGAAGGGCATCAAGGGAGACAGACTTGCTGAGATTATTGCACAGGCTCAGAAGGAAAGAGCAGAGGGCAAGCAGGTTCTGGTTGTTCGTATGAACAAAAACAAGAAGTTCCAGAAGCAGCAGCTTACCGAGCAGGGCTACGAGGAGTTTAAGGATTTCTATGAGAATCCCCTTGGCTGATAGCCGGGTTCTCAATAATGAAAGTATTTAGGAGGGGTAAAATGATAAGAAAAGGCTTTAAGATGAAGCTCTATCCGGGAATGGAGCAGGAATACGAGAAGAGACACAATGAACTGTGGCCGGAGATGCAGGAGATGATCCATCAGCATGGCGGCAGGAACTACAGTATTTTCCTGGATCCCGAGACAGATGTGCTGTACGGATACATTGAGATTGAAGACGAGGAGCTGTGGGCCAAGGGCGCCGATACTGCCATCAACCGCAAGTGGTGGGATTTCATGGCGGATATTATGGAGACCAACCCGGACAACAGCCCTGTAGCCGTAGATCTTCATCCGGTATTTCACCTGGACTGATTTAAATAGGAGGATATTTTGAGCGTTCACTCTATAAGGCTGACAGTATTGATACTGCTGGTTCTTCTTTCTGCTTTTTTCTCATCTGCCGAGACTGCTCTCATGACTGCTAACAGAGTCAAGATGAAGGCACTCTCCGATGAGGGCAACAAGAAGGCGGCACTGGTCCTTAAGATCTGTGAGGATACCCAGAAGATGCTGTCGGCAATCCTGATTGGAAACAATATTGTTAACTTAAGTGCTTCAGCCCTTATGACTATCTATGTTACGGATCGTTTTAAGGTGAGCTATGCGGTAAGTATAGGCACGGGTATTCTTACTCTGGTGGTTCTTATCATCGGTGAGATCATTCCCAAGACCATCGCAACTGCCCATGCGGAGACCATTTCTCTTTTATATGCGAGGATTATTCTCTGTTTGATAACTGTTGTGACACCCATTAGTTTTATTATTAATGGTATAGCAACAGGAATCCTGCGTCTTCTTCGTATTGACACCAGCAGCAGGCAGGCTATGACCGAGAATGAGCTTAAGACCTACGTGGATGTCAGCCATGAGGACGGTGTCATTGAGACCGGAGAGAAGCAGATCATTTACAACGTGTTTGACTTCAGCGACGCTGTGGCCAAGGATATCATGATCCCCAGGATCGATATGGTCTGTGTCAGCTCCGACGCTTCCTATGATGAAGTCATGAAGATATTCAAGGAAGAGATGTACACCAGAATCCCTGTTTATGAAGGTAATGAGCAGGACAATATCATCGGACTTATCAATGTCAAAGACCTTATTCTCATAGAAGATACTGAGAACTTCCGCATTTCGGATAATCTGAGAAAAGCTTATTATACCTATGAGTACAAGAAGACTGCAGACCTACTTATGGAGATGAGGCAGAAGTCCCAGAACGTTGCTTTTGTCCTTTCCGAGTACGGAACCTGCCTCGGAATGATAACTCTTGAGGATCTTCTTGAAGAGATCGTTGGAGAGATACGAGATGAGTATGACTCCGATGAGGCTCAGCTTATCAAGGATCTTGGAGATAACAGATATCTTGTGGAAGGCAATATGAAGCTGGACGATGTCAACGATGCTCTGGGTACTGAGCTTGATTCGGAAGACTATGATTCCATCGGCGGTCTTATGATCGAGAATCTTGACAGACTTCCCGGCTACGGCGAGACGGTTACTCTTGATGACGGCACTACCTTGACGGCCAGAGGAATCAAGAGAAACAGGATCACCAAGGTGCTTATGGTGGTACCTGAGGCGGAGGCCAAAGAAGAGAAGGAGTCCGAATAAAAAACTTTAATAATTTGCGATAATATGTTATACTGAATTGATGTATAAACTCGAAAAGTGGTTTTATATCCGCATTTTCAAGTAGGAGGCTATTTATTATGAAACATGTAAAATCATTAGTTACAAGAAATCTTAAGGAATCAATGAAGAAGGGCGGATGCGGCGAGTGCCAGACATCTTGCCAGTCTGCTTGCAAGACTTCCTGCACAGTAGGAAATCAGAGCTGCGAACAGCTTAGCAAGTAATCACCGGTTATTTGATATTCCGGGTACATATTTTTTGACCCGGGAGCATGATAATGTCATGTCGGGCAGCGGTTGAACGGCCGCTGCCAAATTTTTGGTTAGGAGTATTTATGATTCACGCTTATAAGAACAATGGCTACAATATTGTTCTGGACGTAAACAGTGGATCCGTACACGTTGTTGATGACGTGGTATTCGATCTCACTGAGGTAGTGGAAAGCAAACTTAAGGACAAGTATGGCACAGCTGCCACTCAGAATAATAAAGATAATGGCAATGAGTACAATTCTGATGTAGAATGGATATATCGGGATATTTTATCTTCCACGGATCTGTCACAGAAATATCCGGAGGAGGAGATAAGAGAAGGCATCGAAGAGCTGATGGAGCTCAGGGATGCAGAGGTTCTGTATACAGATGATGTATATGAGAACTACGTAGAGGATTTCCAGAACAGGGAGACCGTTGTTAAGGCCCTTTGTCTTAACATAGCTCATGACTGTAACCTCAGATGCAAATATTGTTTTGCTGATGAGGGTGAGTATCACGGAAGAAGAGCTCTTATGACCGAGGAGGTTGGTAAGGCCGCTCTTGATTTCCTTGTTAAGAATTCCGGCAGCAGAAGGAATCTTGAAGTGGATTTCTTCGGCGGAGAGCCTCTCATGAACTGGGAGGTTGTTAAGAAGATCGTTGAGTACGGTCGCAAGATTGAGAAAGAGCATGACAAGAACTTCCGTTTTACCATAACAACCAACGGAACGCTCTTAAATGATGAAATACTTGAATATGTTAACAAGGAAATGGGTAATATAGTCCTTTCCATCGACGGACGTAAGGAAGTCAACGATTTCATGCGCCCCAGAAAAGGCGGACAGGGCTGCTACGAGGACATCGTACCCAAGTTCCAGAAGGTAGCTGAATCAAGACATCAGCTCAGATATTTCGTTAGAGGAACCTTTACTCACAACAATCTGGATTTTTCAGAGGATGTGAAGCATCTGGCAGATCTGGGATTCAAACAGATTTCCGTAGAGCCTGTAGTTGCTAAGCCTGAAGACTGGTACGCACTTAAGGACGAGGATATCCCCAAGCTCTGCGAGGAATACGACAAGCTGGCTAAGTTCTATCTCGAGAGGCAGAAGGAAGGAAAGGGCTTTAACTTCTTCCACTTCAATATTGATCTTGAGGGCGGACCTTGCGTAGCCAAGAGACTTTCAGGATGCGGATCGGGATGTGAGTATCTGGGAGTTACCCCCTGGGGTGACCTGTATCCCTGCCATCAGTTCGTAGGTAACGAAGACTTTATTATGGGTAATGTTTATGATGGCATTACAAGGAATGACATTCGCGAGATGTTCAAGAAGAGCAATGTTTATTCCAGACCCGAATGTGAGAAGTGTTTTGCAAGGTATTATTGCAGCGGCGGATGTGCTGCCAATGCCTACAACTTCAACGGGGACATCAATACGACATATAAGCACGGATGTGAGCTTCAGAGGAAGCGCATTGAATGTGCGATTATGATAAAAGCGGCTATGGCCGAAGAAGGATAATGGAGGAATTATAGTATGAAACGCGTGAAGTATGTTGTTGCACTACTGCTTGTACTGCTGCTTCTTGGGGGTATCGGTTACACAGCGGTAAACGGTCTGGGAGAGGACAAATCAGGATCTCTTAGCAGCATCAATTTGGGTCTTGACCTTGCCGGTGGTGTAAGTATCACTTACGAGGTAGTAGGTGATGAGAATCCTGATAAAGAGGATATGTCTGATACTATTTACAAGCTCCAGCAGCGTGTAGATCAGTATAGCACAGAGGCCCAGGTATATCAGGAAGGTTCTAACAGAATCAATATTGAGATTCCGGGTGTTACAGATGCGAACAAGATCCTTGAGGAACTTGGACAGCCCGGTAATCTTTATTTTATAGCAGAGACAGACTCTGAGGGTAACAAGAACTATCAGCTTGATGCAACCTACGGATTTTTCTACGAACTCAATAAGAGCCTTGAGGAACTTCAGGCAGATGGATCAATCGTTCTTTCCGGTGAGGATGTAGCCGCTTCACAGGCTGCATATCAGCAGGATTCCTACGGAGCTAACGAGGCAGTTGTATCACTTGAGTTCACAGAGAAGGGTGCTCAGGCATTTGCAGATGCAACTACCAAGGCTTATGCAAACGGAGAGACAATCGGTATCTACTACGACGGAGAGTTCATTTCCGTACCAAAAGTACAGGCTGCGATCACAGACGGCAAGGCTGTTATCACAGGTATGTCAAGCTTCGAATCAGCAGAGAACCTCGCTTCAATGATCAGAATCGGTGGACTTAAGCTTCAGCTTAACGAACTTCGTTCCAACGTAGTTGGTGCTCAGCTTGGTCAGGATGCTATCAGAACAAGTTTGATCGCTGCAGCAGTTGGTTTCGCACTTATTGCATTGTTCATGATCGTATTCTTCAGAATACTTGGTTTTTCAGCATCCCTGGCACTGTCATTCTACTGCGGACTTATTGTATTCCTTCTTTCCGCTTTTGATATGACACTTACACTTCCGGGTATCGCAGGTATCATCCTTTCAATTGGTATGGCGGTTGACGCCAACGTTCTTGTTTTCTCAAGAATTCGTGAGGAGATTTCGGCAGGCAAACAGGTTGACCTGGCAAGAAAGAACGGTTACAACAAGGCTCTTTCATCAATCCTTGACGGTAACATCACAACACTTATCGTTGCAGTAGTTCTTCGTATCGGCGGAACAGGTTCCATCAAGGGATTCGCTGAGACACTTATGCTTGGTATCATCCTTTCAATGTTCACAGCGCTTGTTGTTACAAGATGCATTACATCAATCCTTTACGGAATTGGTATTCAGGATGTTAAGTTCTACGGCAAGGCTAAGAAGGTTAACGTAATTGATTTCGTATCAAAGAGAAAGATCTTCTATGCTGTATCAGCAGCCATCGTTGCTGTAGGTATCATCTTCATGGCAGTTAACGGAGCACAGGGCAAGGGAGCATTCAACTACAGCCTTGATTTCGTAGGTGGTACATCTACAACCGTTACATTTGACAGAGAGTATACACTTTCAGAGCTTGAGAGCACAGTTGCACCTGACCTTAAGGCGGCTGCCGGTGTTTCAGAGCTTCAGATCCAGACAGTATCCGGTACTAACCAGGTTATCTTCAAGACAACAACTCTTTCCGTTCAGGCAAGAGAGGCTATCGAGAGCGTACTTGAAGAGAAATACAACGTAACTCCTGAGAATGTTGCAGCAGAGACCATCAGCTCAACAATCAGTGGTGAGATGAGAACAGCAGCTATCCAGGCTCTTCTTGTAGCTCTGGTACTTATGCTTATCTACATCTGGATCAGATTCAAGGATATTAAGTTCGGTGCAGCAGCTATTATCGCGCTTGCACATGATGCACTTATTGTTATCGTATCCTATGCTATTACAAGACTTGCAGTTGGTAGCACCTTCATCGCTGTAGTTCTTACAATCATCGGTTACTCAATCAACGATACAATCGTTACCTTCGACCGTATCCGTGAGAACCAGCATCTTGCAACCAGCAAGAGTGAGCTTGCACAGCTTGTTAACGGCTCAGTATCTCAGACACTTACACGAAGCTTGTTCACATCAGCTACTACATTCTTCACAGTACTTGCACTTTACATCTTTGGTGTAGCTGATATTAAGGCATTTGCACTTCCTCTGATGGTTGGTGTTATCTGCGGTACTTATTCTTCAATCTTTATTGCATCTCCGATGTGGTATGATCTGAAGACAAAGTTCAAGACATTCTTCAACAAAGCAGCATAATTTATGGGGCGCCGATCCGGCGCCCTTTTTTATTGAGGACGCGCCCAGGACAAGACCAAGAACTTGCGGAGGGGGAGCCGCGGGCTGATGCAATAAAACTTTTGTCATCCTCGTTCAGTGATTTATGGCATTTCATCTAGCCAGACAGTCTCATTTCACCCTGTTCAGAACAATCGACTGTCTGTCTATCTGAAACGCTCATAAATCATCATCGCGGGGCTAAAGACAAAACTTTTATTGCATCAGCCCACGTCTCCCCCTCCGCAAGTTCTTGACCTTGTCCTGGGCGCTGCTCATTCAAAAAAGGCGTCCTGATCCGACATCCCCTGGATTGCAGGTGGAATGAGGTGTTTTCTGCCTGGACTAAAGCAGATTTGATCAGTAGCGCAATCGGCAGCAATAATCCCAGTGGAGGCTGTCATAGCACAGGGAGAAACGATGGAGGAAGGGGAGGAGGTTCGAGGCGCTGAAAATTTTGTCTTATAACGCTGAGGTGAATACATGAGCGTTTCAGTCAGGCAAACGGTCGATTGTTCTGAGCGAAGTCGATATGAGACCGTTTGGCCGGATGAAATGCCATGGATTCCCGATGGGTTATGACAAAATTACCATCGCCTCGGACCTTCTTCCCTTCCTCCATCGTTTCTCCCGTCCTCATAACACCCCCCAGTGGGAATTATTCTCGTTTTGCTGTATAATCAAACTACGTGTGTTTAGCAGAAAATGCCGAATGGAACACATGATTTGATATGTAGGAATGGTGCGATTTATGTCAAAATGGATGGTAGCTAATAAGAATGCGGATTTCGAAGGAATCTCCCAAAAGTTCGGGATTTCTCCCATAACCGCCAGACTTATTGCAAATAGACTAATTACCAATAGGGAGTTTGAGAAGACTCAGTGCAGCGATGAGAAAATTGATGAGTATCTGAATGCCGGTATTGAGAATCTCCATGATCCTTCGGGTATGGCCGATATGGACAAGGGCGCGGAGGTTATGTATGAGAAAATTCAGGCCGGAGCTAAGATAAGAGTAATCGGTGATTACGATGTGGACGGTATCTGCTCATCCTATATTCTTGTTTCAGGACTTAAGCTCTTTGGCGGAGACGTGGACTGCGTTCTGCCTGACAGAATGAAGGATGGCTACGGCCTTAGTGTCAAGCTGGTTGACAACGCCTACGCTGAAAGAATCGATACGATAATTACCTGTGATAACGGAATTGCAGCCGCAGAGCAGATTGCACATGCCAAGGAACTGGGAATGACTGTAGTGGTTACAGACCATCATGAGGTTCCCTTTGAAGGTGGCGACCTTGCAGCAAGAAAAGAGATTCTTCCACCCGCAGATGCAGTTATCGATCCTAAAAGGAATGAGGGCAGTTACCCTTTCAAGGAGATATGCGGCGCTGTTGTGGCTTACAAGTTCCTTCAGGTATTATCAGCTAAATTTGAGGATGCAGAGCACAGTTTTGGCGACTTTTTTACCGAGATGCTGATATTTGCAGGAATAGCCACCGTATGCGATGTTATGGAGCTTAGGGATGAGAACAGGATTATCGTCAAGGAATCCTTAAGACTTATTGGTAAGACCAAGAATAAGGGCCTTAGGGCACTTATCCATGTTAACTCTCTTGATGAAAACAAGATTTCCGTATATCACTACGGCTTCGTTATCGGTCCCTGCCTTAATGCCACAGGCAGACTTGAGCTTGCCAGCAGGGCACTGGCTCTTTTCACAGAGGAAGATGAGAGCGAGGCTGCCAAGATAGCAGAGGATCTCAAAAACCTCAACGACAGCAGGAAGGACCTGACTAAAGAGGGTGTAGACGAGGCCACAGAGATGGTGGAGGAGGCTATCCGCAAGGAGGGCATGCCCAAGGTAATCGTTGCATATCTTCCGGACATCCACGAGTCCATTGCCGGAATTGTTGCAGGCAAGATCAAGGAGAAGTATTACAGACCCACAATTATCCTTACAGAGGCCGCAGATGGCGGTGCCAAAGGCTCCGGAAGGTCAATCGAGAAGTTTGATATGTTCGAGGAATTAAGCGCCTGCAAGGAGCTGTTTACCAAGTTCGGCGGACACAAGATGGCTGCAGGACTTTCCCTTCCCAAGGAGAACATAGATGAACTCAGGAAGAGACTTAATCAGAACTGCACGCTGGAAGGTGCTGATTTTGAGCCTGTGATCCATATTGATATTGCGATGCCGCTTCGTTATGCCTCCATGGATCTTGTAAGAGAGTTCTCCAGGCTTGAACCCTATGGGAACGGCAATACCAAGCCCCTCTTTGCCCAGAAAAATGTTGCACTGTTATCCGGAAGGATCCTTGGCAAAAACAAAAATTGCGGCAAATATACCGTTACAGACGACAGTGGCTACAGATATGAGATGATGTACTTTGGGGATATGGAAAAGTGGCATGGGTTCCTCAGGGACAGATATGGAAGCGATGCTGTTGACGCATTATATGATGGAATGGGTAACGGTGAAATGAAGATAAGCATTGCCTATTATCCTGATATAAACAGTTACATGGGAAGAGACAGTCTTCAGATCGTGATGAATGATTACTGCTGAAGAGTCTAAGCAAAAAAAGACCCCAATAAACCACAAAAACACACGCGGATGCGTGTGCCTGCGGTTTCTTATGAGGGGGAGATAGCGAACACTTCATGTGTTCACTTCATGTAATTATATTATCAAATAATTGTGAATAAATTGTGTCAAAAATATAAAAATTAGAATTAGCCAATTGTAAGCTAATTTAAAGATTAAATAAAGCAATGAGCAAGCTATATTTAGCTAAACGGAGGTGCAAAAATGAAACTTTCAAAACTGCTGGATAAACTTAACTACAGTGTTACTGCAGGAAACAGTGATACAATCGTTAATCCCGAGTCTGTGGAAATACAGGATGTTGTCAACGACAACAGAAAGATTGGTGAGGGATCCCTTTTCATCTGTATTAAGGGAGCAAATTTTGATGGACATTCCTGCGCTGCACAGGCCGCAGAGAAAAAGGCCGCAGCAATCGTGGCAGAGCATGAGGTTGAGCTTCCCGAGGGCTGCACTATGCCGGTTATAAGAGTTGAGGATACAAGATATGCAATGGCATTTATCTCTGCCGCATATTTTGATCATCCCGCCCAGAAGCTTAAGACCATAGGAATCACCGGAACCAAGGGCAAGACCACCACTACCTACCTCATCAAGAGCATGCTTGAGAATGCAGGTCACAAAGTGGGACTTATCGGTACAATTGAGGTTATAATCGGAGATGAGCATATTCATGCCGAGAACACCACTCCCGAATCCTATGACCTTCAGAAATACATGGCCAAAATGGTGGAGGCCGGCTGCGACAGCGTAGTTATGGAGGTTTCCTCACAGGGCCTTATGCTTCACAGAAGTCAGGGCTTTATCTATGACCTTGGTATTTTCACCAATATCGAGCCCGATCATATCGGCCCCAATGAGCACAAGGATTTCGAGGACTATATGCACTGCAAGGGCCTTCTTTTCAAACAGTGCAAAGTAGGTATCTGCAACGGTGATGACATTCATACTGATGACATTTTAGAAGGCCACACCTGCGAAGTTGAGACCTATGGCTTTAACGAGGGCGTAGACCTTAGAGCCATCAACCTTGCCTATATCAGAAAGCCCGGCGAGCTCGGAGTTTTCTTTGACACAGAGGGGCTTCTTGATATGCATGCGGAGATCAGAACTCCCGGCAAATTCAGCGTATACAATGCACTCTGCGCAATTGCCGTAGCAAGACATTTTGACTGCACACCTGAGGAGATCGCTGCAGCTCTTAAGGAAGCCAAGGTAAAAGGCAGAATTGAGATGGTCAAGGTATCTGATGAGTTTACTCTTATGATTGACTATGCTCACAATGCAATGGCCTTAAAGAGCCTTCTTTCCACCCTTAGGGAGTATCATCCCAACAGACTTATCAGCGTATTTGGCTGCGGTGGTAACAGAAGTAAGCTTCGCCGTTTTGAGATGGGTGAAGTCAGCGGCAAGTTCGCAGATTTTACCATCATTACCTCCGACAACCCAAGATTCGAGGAGCCTGAGGATATCATGAACGATATCGAGACAGGAATGAAGAAGACCGACGGCAAATACATCAAGATAACCGACAGAAAAGAAGCCATCGCCTATGCTATCGATCACGGCGAACACGGCGATATCATTGTTCTTGCCGGCAAGGGACACGAGGACTACCAGGAGATTAAGGGAGTTAAGTACCACATGGATGAGAGAGAACTCATTCAGGAAATCCTTGAGGAAAGAAAATAAATAAAATCTGAAAAAAAGTCTGAAAAGAAATCTTAAAATGATTTCTTAAACGTATAAGCAGATTAAAATTAATTCGAATTATTTTGCACTAACCGTTTTTTTGATATTGGTTATCAGTAAAAAACTGATAATGAGGTTGCTTAAATTAATCAAAACAGACAGCGAATGTGATCATAATCTACCGGAAAGGAGGAGAGTCGTGGCTTCTTATGAGTATGCAAACGTAATAATAGATATATCCCATGAGAAGGTGGACAGACTCTTCCAGTACCGGGTTCCCTCTTTTCTTCGTGATACCGTTGAGATCGGCGACTGCGTCAATGTCCCCTTTGGTAAGGGCAATACTCCAAGGAAAGCCTATGTCATAGAGCTGACTGATGAGGCTGAGTATGATCCTGCCAAGATTAAAGAGATAACCGGAATCTCCACGGAACTTGTTTCCGCAGAGGATATTTCCATCAAGCTTGCAGCCTGGATGAAGAGGCAGTATGGATCCACCATGATCGCAGCTCTTCGAACAGTTCTTCCTTCTGTCAAAAAGCAGAACAGACAGACCCGCAAGTTCGTTTCTCTACATATGCCTTTGCGAGAAGCCAAGGAATATTATTATGAATGCGCCGGCAAAAAGAATCAGAAGGCCAGGGAAAGAGTAATGAAGGAGCTTCTTGAAACTCCCGATGAACGAATCCCTTACGAGCTTATCACGGACAAACTCAATGTCACGGCAGCAACTCTTAAGAGCCTTCAGGATAAGGGCGTTATTTCCATAGAAGAGGAAGAATACTTCAGAAAACCCGTTGCCGGCGACGGCTCCAGATACGGCGCCAAGACCCTTAGTTCCGAGCAGCAATACATCGTTGATACGGTTTCTCAGGACTTTGATAGTGGTAAAAGAGATACCTATCTCATCCATGGAATCACAGGAAGCGGCAAGACTGAAGTCTATATTGCTCTTATCGACGATATGATAAAAAGAGGCAGACAGGCCATTGTTATGATCCCTGAGATCGCCCTGACCTATCAGACCCTTATGAGATTCTACAGACATTTCGGAGACAGGGTATCCGTAATGAATTCCTCCCTTTCACCGGGAGAGAAGTTCGATCAGATGGAGAGAGCAAGAACCGGGGACATAGATATTATCATAGGACCCAGATCTGCTCTTTTTACGCCTTTTCCCAACCTGGGAATAATAATTATTGATGAGGAACACGAATCTTCATATAAGAGCGAGACCATGCCCAAGTACCATGTAAGGGAAACCGCCATAGAGCTGGGAAAACTCGTTCCCGGCGGAGCAGCCGTGGTTCTCGGATCCGCAACACCTTCTCTTGAATCCTATTACAGAGCAAAGAACGGTGAATACAGACTTTTTGAGTTAAAAAGAAGACTTACCGGCGGAACACTTCCTGCAGTTGAGGTGGCAGACCTTAGGCTTGAACTTAGAAGCGGCAACCGCTCCATCTTTTCACGTAGACTTCAGGAACTTATTGATGACAGATTAAGACGCGGTGAGCAGACCATGCTCTTTATCAACAGGAGAGGTCTGGCGGGCTTTGTTTCCTGCAGAGCCTGTGGACATGTGTTTAAGTGCCCGCACTGTGATGTTTCATTGTCGGAGCACAGAGGCGGCAGACTTGTCTGTCACTACTGCGGCTATGAGGAGGCCAAGCCGAGGATATGTCCGAAGTGCGGCTCCAAGTATGTATCAGCCTTCAGAGCAGGCACCCAGCAGATAGAGGACGAGGTCAAAAAGTTCTGGCCTGAGGCCCGGGTACTTCGAATGGATGCCGATACCACCAGGACTAAGGGAAGCTATGATAAGATACTTTCTTCTTTTGCCAACAAAGAAGCAGATGTACTGGTGGGAACACAGATGATCGTTAAGGGACACGACTTCCCGGATGTGACGCTGGTGGGAATACTGGCTGCGGATATGTCTCTCTATGCCAATGATTACAGGGCCAGCGAGAGAACCTTCCAGCTGCTGACCCAGGCTGCGGGACGAGCCGGAAGAGGAGATAAGCCCGGCAATGTGGTGATACAGAGCTATCAGCCCGAGCATTACAGCATTGTGACTGCGGCAAGGCAGGATTATGACGCTTTTTATGAAGAAGAGATCGGCTACAGGGATCTTCTCAGATACCCGCCGGTTTCGCATATGATGTCTCTGCAGATTCAGGGCAAGGATGAAAATGAATCCATGGCCTTTGCAAACAGACTTCGCGCCCTTATGGAACAGCAAAGGATTCCCGGAGCAATTTTCATAGGACCTGCTTTTGGAAGCATCAGCAAAATTAATGATGTTTACAGATTGGCAATTTATGTTAAACTTGATGATTATGAGGGCCTGGTCAGACTGAAGGACAATGTGGAGAAATATGTCCGAATGCTGGAGGATTCCGGTAAACTTAGGAATATCACCATACAGTTTGACTTTGATCCCGTTAACGGATACTAAAGAAATAATTATACGAAAAGGAGGCCGATATGGCACTTAGAACCATTAGAGAATACGGAGATGACGTCCTTGCACGTCCCTGTAAGGAGATCAAGGAGGTTACTCCAAGAATAAGAGAGCTTGTTGATGACATGCTTGAAACCATGTATGACGCTAACGGCGTTGGACTTGCCGCACCTCAGGTTGGAATCCTTAAGAGACTGGTTGTTATTGACGTATCTCCCGAGGGAGATCAGCCACTTATCATGATCAATCCCGTGATCCTTGAGACAGACGGAGAGCAGACAGGATATGAGGGATGCCTCTCACTTCCCGGTAAGTCCGGAATCGTTACAAGACCTAATTACGTCAAGGCCAAGGCTTATGACCTTGATATGAACGAGTATATCGTTGAGGGCGAGGAGCTTCTTGCAAGAGCCATCTGCCATGAGCTTGATCATCTTGACGGCCACATGTATGTGGAGAAGGTTGAGGGCGAGCTGGTCAACAATGAGGACCTTACAGCCCCTGATGATGACGAAGAGTAATGTAACGAACAGGTAAAATATTTTAAACTTGCACAAAAAATATCCGAGGATTAATATTTTTGTGTACAATAAGTAAAAAATGTGCTTAATGATGTAAAAGATTTACATTAATTATGCACATTTTTTTTATTATCATGTATTTATCAATTAGTTGATATGGGAGTTAAAGTTATGAAAATGAAGAAATTGGTAGCGGGGACAGTCTTGTTTTTATCTCTTTTGTCTCTTACCGGCTGCGGCAGAAAGACCGAGAGCTGGGCGTACAATCATGAACCAACACAGGAGGTGCTTGCTCTTTATAGTAACGGCAAGGCCACTTACAAGGGTGATGAATACAAGTATAAGAGAGACGATTCTTATATCTACCTGAAGACCAAAGACGATTCCACTCAGCTTCATTATGTCAAGGACGGAGACAATATCATTCTCTACGAGAAATCCGTATATCATCGTTCCGGCAGTGACGGAGGCGGCGTTGTTGGCCTGTGGACTCAGGACAACGGCTGGTCATACCAGTTTACCGAGGAAGGTAAGTTCAGCGAGGACAATATCTTCTACGGAAGCTACAGCGTTGATGAAGAGCAGAAATGCATCAAGCTCATGTATGACGATCCGCTGCAGGACGCTTACCTATATTACGAACTGGAGGGGGATGAGCTGACGATCGATTATCCGTGGCCCATGGTTCCCACACAGAAGGAGGGCGAATAAGCCCTGATCATCATGATTCTGAGCGCTTTGCGCCATGAATAGAACCGGCAGGACGTACTGCCTAAACCATTTTTTACAAAGGAGAGGTGTTATGAAAATGAAAAAAGTTTTATCTACACTGCTGACGGGGGCTATGGTTCTTTCCCTTTTCGGATGCGGTGAGGCAAGCACAACTGCTCAGCCCGCTGAGACAGCACCCGAGACAACCCAGACTGAAGAAGCTGCTACTCCCAAGGCAGATGCTCCTGAAGAGACAGCTGCTTCAGGTGATCAGATCGATCTGACAATGTGGTGTATCGCCACAGAGAGTGACTCCAACCGTCATTCTTACGAAGCAGCTATCGCAGACATGGCTGAGAAGTATCCCAATGTTAACTTCACATGGGAAGCTTTTGAGAACCAGTCCTACAAGACCAAGATCAAGGCTGCTGTATCAGCTAACGAGATGCCTGATATCTTCTTTACCTGGTCATGTGCATTCCTTGGCGATTTCGTAGAGGCAGGCAAGGTTTACTGTCTTGATGATGCTTATGAGAACTATAAGAGCGAGCTTCCCGAGGTTATGATGGGCAACTCAACATACGATGGCAAGCACTACGGTGTGCCGCTTACAATGAACATCGTTGGTCTCTTCGCTAACATGGAGCTCCTTGAGCAGGTTGGTTACACAGAGATTCCCGGAACTTATGAAGAGTTCATCGCTTGCTGCGACGCTCTTAAGGCAGCAGGAATCATTCCTTTCGGATGCGCAGGAAAAGAGACATGGTGCGTAACCGAGTATCTTGAGTCAGTTATCGAGAAGAGCGCAGGCGCTGATACTCTTAACGATATCTTCGCGGGCAAGGCTACATGGAACAACCAGGACGTTGCTGACGCTGTTGACACCTTCCAGGGTCTTGTAAACAACGGTTACTTCGATCCTTCAGGAATCGGCCTTACAAACGACGAAGTTAAGAACAACTTCATGGCAGGTAAGTATGCATTCTACATGAACGGAACATGGAACTGTGCAGACTTCGCAGCTAACGCTGATTTCAAGGATAAGGTTAAAGTTGGTGAGTTCCCTGTAATCAACGCAGACAAGTCCAGACTCGGACAGCTCATCGGTGGACCTTCAGACACACTTGCAGTTGCAGCTTCTTCACCTAACGCTGAGATGGCTGCTGAGTACACCTTCGAGCTTGGTAAGCTCATCTGCCACTATGGATATCTTGATGGCTGCGGACTTCCTGCTTGGACACCTTACGGCGACACATCATCAGTTAACGAGCTTACACAGACTGTTGCAAGCATCGTTGCAGGCGCAGACACAATGGTTCTCTTCGGCGATACTGCTATGACAGCTGATTCAGCTAACACATATCTTTCATATGTAGATCAGGTTTACGGATGCCTTCTTGACGGCCAGCAGTTCATCGAGGGCCTTGCTAAGGATATTCAGTAATACCCGGTTTTATAAGTAACAAGAACCCAATAGTGATCAAGGCCCTTCCGTACTTCTTATGAGAAGGCGGAAGGGCCTTTTTGATTAAAAAAATAAGTTAAGGGAAAAACTATGTCGGAAAAAAGTGGTGTTAGGGAAAAAAGAAAGAGAAGACTGAGCGACGGATTGGCAATTTTCCTATTCCTTCTGCCGGCTCTGCTTCTTTTTATCAGTATTTTGATTGCTCCCATAGCGGTGTCCGTATACAGAAGTATGTATGACTGGAATGGCTTTTCAGAGGGGACATTTATCGGATTTAGCAACTATGTGGAGCTGTTCACAAACGGTTCTATCAAATTCATGACTTCATTGAAGAACTCAATGATCCTTGCGTTCTTTTCAGTATTTGTTCAGCTTCCTTTTGCGCTGTTTCTTGCACTTATTCTTGGCAGAAAGCCTAAGGGAGAGAGATTCTTCTTATCGGTATTCTTTATGCCGGTTCTGATCTCAACTGTAGTTATCGGTCAGTTGTGGCTCAAGATCTACAACCCTGACTACGGTCTTTTAAACAGATTCCTTGATTTGGTTCATCTTTCTAACCTCAAGCACGTATGGGTAGGTGAGGTGAAGACTGCTCTTGGCAGTATCATAGTTCCCACCATATGGCAGTATGTCGGATATCATATGCTCCTTATGTATGCGGGAGTTAAGGGCGTGTCTACTGAGCTGCGAGAGGCTGCAATGCTGGACGGTGCATCACCCTGGCAGATTGACAGATATGTGGTTATTCCGATCATCAAGCCCATCATCAGAGTAAGTGTAATCTTTGCGGTAACAGGTTCCCTCAAGACCTACGACCTTGTTCGTATCCTCACAGAGGGTGGACCTTTCCAGACCACAGAGGTTCCAAGTACACTACTTGAAAATATGCTGTTCTTAAGGAACAGATACGGAATGGGCAGCACCATATCGGTTATGCTTATTATTCTGTGCTTTGCCTTTGCACTTCTTATTACAGCAGCATTCAGAGAAAAGGATGAGTGACGATGAAAGTTAAGAAAACTTTAGTATATATACTTCTTGCCATATGGACTTTGGTGAATCTGTTTCCCATTTATTTCATGTTCACCTTTTCACTTAAGTCCAATGAAGAAATATTCGGTGCAAATGTCATAGGACTTCCCAAAGAGTGGCTCTTCCAGAACTTTGCGACAGCCCTGAATACGGGAAATATGGCGTTGTACTTCTTTAACAGTATTCTTGTTACTGTGCTTGCAATCTTTATTTCAATTTTCGCAGCGATGATGGCAACCTATGCCATTACCAGGATCAGATGGAGACACAGCAAGCTCACCAATGCATTCTTTATGCTGGGACTTACAATTCCGATTCAGGCTTCTATCGTTCCTGTATATGTTGTACTTTCCAAACTTCACTGGCTCAACAAGTATTCGACTCTGATCGTTCCATACTCAGCATTTGCGCTGTCCATGGCGATCCTTATCTGCACCGGATTTATGGTGGAGATTCCCATAGCGCTGGATGAGGCGGCCAAGATTGACGGCTGTAGCCTGTACGGAACGTTCTTCAGGATCATACTTCCGCTGATGAAGCCGGCTTACTCAACTGTTGGTGTGTATTCTTTCCTTCAGTGCTGGAATGAGTTCATGTTTGCCAATGTATTTATTTCGGATTCGAAGCATCGTACGCTGCCGGTTGGTATTAAGGCGCTGTCCGGTCAGCATACCACAGAGTGGGGCCCCATCGGAGCAGCTCTTGTTATTGCCACCTTCCCCACCCTCATAACCTACATCTTCCTTAGCCGCAAAATCCAGGCCAGCTTCATAGCAGGCGCTGTAAAAGGCTAAGTTGATTTCAGAACGGATGAAGCGACAAAGTCCGGGGGATGGACTGACACAATAAAATTTTTGCTACCTTCGACAAAAATCTTATTGCATCAGTCCATCCTCCGGACTTTGTCCCCTACCTCCAACTTGTTTGACCGTCCGTTTCGAAAATGGTATCTTTAAAGGGGAGTTTATACATGGGGAAGAAGCGTAAAATAGGGGAGTTTCATATAAGGGACAACAGGGAGTATTCTCTTTCGGCGAGCCTTAAGAGGATTATTTTTGGTATCGTCCTCGTCGTCGCCATCTCATTTCTCGTTTCCACCTACATCATCGTTCAAAAAGAAAGCATAGACTACACCCGCAGTGAAGCCGACAGCGTTCTCAAGACTCTTTCCAGCAACATTTACTCTGAGATCAACAACTACACCGAGATTTCCAGACTTATCATGACCGAGGACAGACTGGTCAGGTTTCTTAGGGCTGATGCCGCAGAGGTTGATATCGGCATGATCAATGATGCCCGCTACGGCATCATGTATATCCTCAATGTCAAAGAGGGCGTGGACAGCGTGATGATATTCAGAGAGGATATGATCATGGTGGCCACCAACAGATTTACCTATAATTATGATTATGATCTTATGAACTCCGACAGCTGGCGTGGGGACATATATTCAGGCAAGGGCAAGGCTGTTGTATCCCTTAACAGCAACGGCATTGCAGCCAAGGCCGACGGAAGGCCGGTTGTGACCATAGGAAGAGCAGTTTATGACATTGATTCCCAGAAGAGAACGGGAATAATGATGATGAATATTTCCACCAGGGTCTTTGACTGGGAGCTGTCCAAGCTTGGTTATAACGACATTTGCATCATGGGAAGTGACGGAACTTTCCTTGCAGGCAACAGGAAATATTCCGACTATTTTGATGAGACTTTTTTAACCAGGACAACGTCCTACAAAGATGTCTCAGGAGATGAGGGAAGATTCTTGCTATCGGGCTGTAAGGTCAGCGACATGCCCATTGTGATACTTAAGGTGTCCTCCTACGGAAGAGAGGGAATACCTTTTAGATTTATTTATGTACTTTTGGCACTGCTTTTTGTTTCAGTGGTTCTGGCGCTGTTCGTGGGCTTTTTTATCAGGAAAAATATCACAAGCCCCGTCTTCGAACTGTCCGAAGCCATGGAGAAAAACAGACAATCCGGCAATCTTCAGAAGATTGACGTGGACGTGCCCTACAGCGAATTTGAGATGCTTAAGGGCGATTACAACAACATGATCGATCATGTTAACGAACTTATCACCACACTGATTGAGAAGGAAAAAATACTGCAGAAGTCGGAGATGCGAGTTTTGCAGGAGCAGATAAAACCACACTTTTTGTACAACTCCCTTGAGACCATAGGGTTCCTGGCCATGGACGCAGGAGCTGACAAGGTTCACGATGCTTTGGAAATACTGGGACGTTTTTACCGGAACTTCCTTAGTAAGGGCGGAAGAGAGATACCGCTGTCGAGGGAGATAATGATCGTACAGGACTATTTATCACTGCAGAAACTAAGGTATGGCGACATCATAAACGACGAGTACGATATCGCCGAGGATACCAAGGACTGCATTGTTCCCAAGCTGATATTGCAGCCTCTGGTGGAAAACAGTATCTACCACGGCATCAGGCTCAAAGGCGAGAGCGGCACCATACGGATATCCAGCAGAATGGAAGAGGGAAGGCTTCACATTGTTGTAAGGGATACCGGCGTGGGAATGGACGAGCAGCAGATCAATAAGTTTATTGTTTCCGGGGATGAGGCGTCGGAAGGTCTGGAGAGCGAGAGCTTCGGCCTCTGGGGCACCATAGAGAGGGTAAGAATTTACACCGGCAAAAAGGATGTAGTCAGGATCCGCAGCGAAATTGGGGAATATACTGAAGTTGAGTTTGTATTATGATATAGGGGACATGGAGCAATTCGATATCATAATACATAACCAGGCAACTCGTAACAATAGGGAAGGGTATAAAGGATATACGGGGTATATGCAATGAACAGAAAGTACAGGGTTATGATAATCGACGATGAGGAATCCGCCAGGAGACTCATGCGGGCAGCCATTAAATGGGATGCCATGAATATGGAGGTTGTGGGAGAAGCGGCCAGTGGCATTGAGGCCATCAACACCATTGATGAATTCAAGCCGGATATCGCTTTTGTGGATATTTCGATGCCCTTCATGGATGGCATTGAGTTCACGGAGATAGCCACAGACAGGTATCCCAATCTTGTCATCATCATAATGACAGCCATCGACAAGTTTGAATATGCCAGGAAGTGCGTAAGCCTTCCGGTGTTTGACTATATGTTAAAGCCCATGGTCCGTGAAGAGATAGAGCAGGTCCTTGAGAGGGCCAAAAAGAAGCTGGATGCGGAGCCGGATTATTGGGAGAATGCCAAGAAAGAAGCAGAGACCGTTCCCGTAAACGCATATGCCTCCACCGATACCGAGCAGATCATAAGGTACCTGGAGGAGAATTTCACCGATTCCAAGCTGAATCTCGAGTCCCTGGCAAGACAATTTGGCTTTAGTTCAAGTTATCTGTCCAGGAAGTTCAAGCAGGATACGGGCAAAAAATTCATCGAGTTCCTTTTGGAGCTTCGCATGAAGAAGGCTGTTAAGATAGCGGAATCCGGCGTCAAGATGTACCAGGCTGCATCGGAAGTGGGGATTCCGGATCCCAACTATTTTGGCAGATGCTTCAAGAAGTACACGGGAGTTAGTTATTCCGACTACGCAGCAAGCAAAGTCGGCTGACCATTTTGTTAGATTACAAGATAGGGGGAGAATATTATGGAACAGAAAAAAAGTAGTTTTGGAACCGCGATAATTATCGGCATCAGCATTGTTATCAGCTGCATTGCACTGGCCTTTGGCTTGTCTCATTTCAGATCCGAGAGCACCCATGTGATATCCGCAACGGGTAGTGCCAGCGTTGATTTTGAAGCAGACATAATTATCTGGAGAGGAGAGTTCGCTTCGGTTGCTTATACTTCACAGGAAGCTTATACCAAGATTAAAAAGGATGCGGAGCTGGTCAAGAACTATCTCACCAGCAATGGTATCTCTGAATCTGAGGTAGTCTTTAATTCCGTGGACATCGGCAGAACCTACAAGGATAACTACGATGAGAACGGCAACTACATTGGCTCAGAGGCAGACGGCTACAGGCTTACACAGAGTGTCACCGTATCTTCCGGCAATCTCGACAATGTGGAGAAGGTGTCAAGGGATATTTCAAGTCTCCTGGACAAGGGCGTGGAGCTCACCAGCGGATCTCCCGAATACTACTATTCAGACCTTGATGCGCTCAAGCTAGATCTTATCGACAAGGCTTCCATCAACGCCAAGGACAGAATCGATATCGTGGCCAGGAACTCCGGAGCAAAGCTTGGTAAGCTCAAGAATTCCAGCCTTGGAGTATTCCAGATAACAGCCAAGAACTCAGGCACCGGCAGCTATTCCTATGACGGAGCCTTCGATACCAGCTCAAGACACAAGACCGCAACCATCACAGTAAGACTTGAATATGATCTTAAATGATATATGATCCTTAGACTATAGAGAGCCGTAAACCCCAGTGGTCATCGGCTCTTTATGTTTATTTTGCCAAAACATCAAAATGAAAAATGCTATTCAGAAAAGATAAATGTAAAATATACTTGACATTATGCTACTGTAGATTTACTATAATATCACAGAGATAAATAAACAGTATTTAATCTTAATGCCGATAAGCGAGGAGGTATAGTAATGGCAAGTGTAGCAATTGTTTTTTCATTGGGAATCTTTGTAGCAATTATTCTTACTATTGTGATCATGAAGTTCACCAATACAGACAAGAAGATCAAGACTCAGTACGATGAGAGGCAGGAGATCATAAGGAGCCGCGGATACAAATACAGTTTTTACGCAATGCTTATTATTGAAGTTTTATTTATGTGTATTAAGATTGCAGATATTAAGCTCCCCGTTAATGACTTTCTCCTCCACCTTCTGGCAATGCTTTTCGGATGCCTGGTGCTTTGCGTATACAGCATTTGGAACGATGCTTACTGGGGACTTAATAATGACAGGAAGAAATACATTATTATTTATGCTTTAGTAACCCTTTTCAATGTGGCTCCTATAGTAGCAGCATTTCTTGAGGGGGACTTCAGAACAGAGGGATGGGATGCACTTCCAATAACCAATATCGTGGTTGTGATATGGCTTGCGCTCATTGCAGCAGCAGCCCTTGTTAAAAAGATCGTGGATTCCAGATCCGGAGAGGAGGACTAAGCCATGAAGAATCTTAAACTTAAGTCCGCAAGAGCCGGCAAGGATCTGTCCCAGGATCAGCTGGCAGCCCTCTGCGGGGTATCCCGACAGACCATCAGTGCTATAGAGAAAGGGGATTACAATCCCACCATTAACCTTTGCATTGCGATATGCAAGGCCCTGGATAAGACGCTGGATGATCTATTTTGGGAATGAAATTTTAGAACAGTAACAGTTTGAGACAGCAATGTTTTTTATATAAAGGAGAAGAGTATGAAAACAACATTACAGACAAGATGCGAACTTTTAGCAGAGAACAGAAATATCATCAATAAGGGATTTGTGCTTGAGAATTCCCTTATCAAGATTGCTTCGGCACTGGTTTATACCGAGACTGACAAGACAGTTGATAACGCATATCTCAAGGAGTGCAGAGGACTTCTTAGAAAGAATAAGGGCGCTTTTTCCGATTTCAGAACCATGAATGAGCTTATGGTAAGCGCCAAGCTTGCGCAGCAGGCTGATCCTGAGAGATACCTGGAAGAGATAACAGCTTCCTATAAGATGCTTCATCAGGGCAAGGTATTCGGATCAAAATTTATGGTCCTGGCAGCTATGAACATTTCTGATGCAGGGAGATTTGCTGAGGCTGACAGCATTATCGAGAAGACAAAAGCCATTATGAAGGGCATGAACAAGGCACACCCTGTTCTTACCAATGAGGAAGACACCTGCTTTGCAGTACTTCTTGCCATGACAGATAAGAGCGTCGAGGACATTCTGACAGAGCTGGAAGAAACCTATCAGACTTTGAAGAAAGATTTTTCTTTCCATGACAATTCAGTATATTCTCTGGCTCAGGTCCTCACCATGAAGAAGGGCACAGTAGCTGAGAAGTGCAGCAAGGCAGTGGAAATCTACAATGCCTTCAAGGATGCCGGTGTTAAGTACGGCAAGGATTATGAGTTTGCTTCTCTTGGAGTATTGGTGGGACTTAACGTCAGAGCAGAAGAGATAGTAAATGAGGTTGTGGATGCAGCAGATTTTCTTAAGACTCAGAAGGGCTTCGGAATGCTGGACTGCTCCGAGAGACAGAGACTTATGTTTGGTGCTATTCTTTATGCAGGAATCATGGATGAAGGTGTACTTAGCGGCGCTTCAGCCTTTGACAGCACTATCGCAATGGTAATTGCAGAAGAGATCGCATTCATGATGATGATGGTTGCTGTATCTGCAACTGCTGCAGCCAATGCATCTCACTGATAAAACTTTATCCTGAACGGAAAGTGAAATACAAGCGGGAAATTGCCGGCGACGACAGTTTCCTGCTTTTTTTATGCGCTTTTTTGCAATCGAACATATTTTTGGTTTTTGTATTGTATGCGGGAGAGGCAGATGCTATACTCATTTATATAACGTGCCCGGAGCAGGCATTTTGCTCTATTGACATGGGCAGGAACAGAAAGGTATTGGAATGGAATTACTGGAAGGATTAAATGACTCTCAGAGGGAGGCAGTTACAACTACAGAAGGATATGTGAGAGTTATTGCGGGAGCCGGCAGTGGCAAGACCAGGGCTCTTTCCCGCAGGTTCGCCTATCTGGTGATGGGGCTTGGTATCATGCCCGGTCACATTTTGTGCGTGACCTTCACCAACAAATCCGCCAATGAGATGAGGCAGCGTATTCATTACCTTACGGGGGATAATGACACTGGCTACATAAATACTTTCCATGGTTTCTGCGTGTCGGTCCTTCAGGAGGACAGCAGCGCAGTCAGTTATCCAAAGAGCTTCCTTGTTCTTGATAATTCTGATATTGATGACATTCTGGATATCATATACGAGGAGAGGCATCTCTCCATGCGGGACATGACCTACAGTAATGCCAGGGATATGTTCGAGATCATGAAGATCAAGGAGAGACCCGATTACTATCTTGATATGATCTCCATGTCCATCGATGAGTTAAAAGAAAAGTATGACAGGGCCACAGAGGTTAAGGACATTCTTTTTTACGGATATCTCTATCAGGAAAAGAAGTGCTTTGGCCTTGATTATAACGATCTGATAAAGTTCACACTATACATTTTTCAGCAGAATGAAGAGATCAAGTTAAAATGGCAGAAACGCCTTGAATACATCATGATAGATGAGTTTCAGGATATTGACGGCCTCCAGTATGAGCTGATGGAGGTGTTATCGGCTTATCACAAGAATCTTTTTATCGTGGGAGATCCCGACCAGACCATTTATACCTGGCGCGGGGCCAATGTGAAGTATCTATTGGATTTTGACAAGGGGCACAAGAATCTTAAGACCATAATGATGAACGACAACTATCGCTCCACACCTCAGATTTTGTCAGCAGTCAATTCACTTATAGATAAGAACACTCAGAGGATTAAGAAGGAGCTTACAGCAGTGCTTCCGGCAGGAGACAGCGTCCTGTGCCATATGGCTCCCAATACCACCGACGAGGCAGATTGGATCACCGGCCAGATGCTGGTGCTGAAGGGCATGGGCGTATCCTACAAGGATATGACTGTTCTGTACAGAGCCCATTATGTCACAAGGACCATAGAGGAGGGACTCATCAGGGAGAAGATTCCCTATACCATCTATTCCGGAGTGCAGTTCTTCGGAAGGCTGGAGATCAAGGACGCATTGTGTTACCTCCGAATGGTTGTTTACAAGGATGACATTTCATTTAGAAGGATCGTCAACGTTCCTAAGAGGAATATCGGAAAAAGACGTATGGCCTTTCTTGAGGAATACGCTGCGGAGCATAGATGCTCACTTTACACAGCTCTTAACGACAATATCGATAATGAGCTTATAAGGGGGACCGGTGCTAAGGGCTTCATCAGTCTTATCGAGGAGTTTGCCGAGAATTATCAGGGTGAAGCAGTATCCGAAGTACTGACTAAGATTTTGCAAAAGAGCGGCTATGAGGAGATGCTTCGTAAGGAAGGTGCTCAGGACAGGCTCGATAATCTAGCTGAACTTAAACAGTCTGTTTTCGAGTATGAGACCACCTGCGGCGAGGAGATAGGCCTTGAGGATTATCTTAAGCACATAGCTCTTTTTACCAATGCAGATGCAGAGGCAGGAAGTGAAGATAAGGTTAGGCTCATGACGGTACATGCCGCCAAGGGACTGGAGTTTCCTTATGTATTCCTCTGCGGTATGAATGAAGGTATTTTCCCTTCGAGGAAAATCCATACCCTTGAGGGAATGGAAGAGGAGAGGCGCCTTGCTTTCGTTGCCATGACAAGAGCTCAGAGGAGGCTCTTTATCTCAGAGGCCGGAGGAAGGAATTTTGAGGGTATTCCCAGATATCCTTCAAGGTTTATACTTGATATAGATGAGGACAAGCTGGAATTTACCGAGAAGCCGGATGAAGCAATGCTTACCAATGTCCGCAAGTTTATCGAGAATGATTCAAGGCATCTCAAGGGTGCCATGAAGCTGAATGTAATGGAACCCGGGACCAGGGTTGAACATTCGATATTCGGCGCCGGCATCATTGTCGATGTGAATTATGAAGAAGAGAGCTATACGGTTCAATTCGATGAGATGGATACACCAAGGCAGATCTCATGCAAAGTACGACTTAACAAACTGGAGGGCTGAGTTATGGATGAATTATTGTATGTCGTCGTATATATGGTTGTGATAGCAGTCATTTTGAGCGCAGTTAAGAAGTCCGCTGCCAATAAAAATGCCAATAAGGGACCGGTTAATAAAAATGTGATGACAGGGCCTATTACCGGTCAGACAATGGCTAAGTCCGCTAAATATGATACGTATAACAAACGTGGCAATACCTCCGGAGCGATGCCGCACAAGCACAAAGAAAAAGGTGTCTATGACACTTATAATAAGCGTCAGTATACTTCTATGGCCGATGCCTCCAAGCTTCCACCGGGATATATTCTTCTTAACGGAGAACCTGTTCGCGTGGCAGACCTTGAGGGAAAATAAATAATACTTAAAACACTTAACTGACAACCATGGTAAGGCCTCGAAAGGAGAGCGACATGAAGAAGGTAAAATGGGGAGTTTTGGGAACTGCTAACATTGCAAGAAACTGTACTATTCCGGGCATGAAGAAGGCGGAGAGCTGCGAGCTGTATGCCATTGCCGGAAGAAGTAAGGAGAAGGCAGAGAAGTTCAAGAAGGAATTTGGTTTTGAGAAGGCCTTTGGCAGCTACGAAGAACTGGTTTTGGATCCTGAGGTTCAGGCTATCTACATTCCGCTTCCCAATGATCTTCATATTAAGTGGGTTAACGAAGCTCTGTCCCATGGAAAGCATGTCCTTTGCGAGAAGCCTCTGGCCCTTAACGCCGATGAGGCAAGAGAGATGTTTGAAACCGCCGCTGAGAATGGTGTGATCCTTATGGAGGCCTATGCATATCTTCACAGTCCCTATGTGGAGAGCCTTAAGAAGGATGTAACCAGCGGAATTATCGGAGATATCGATTACATAGAGAGCGCTTTTCTTACCCAGGGCTACAAGGAGGACTTCAGGCTTCACAGGGAGCACGGCGGCGGAGCCATGTACGACCTTGGCTGCTATTGCACCACAATGATACTTAACCTGGTGGATTCAGAACCTTCCTACATCCAGGCTACAGCGGAGTTTACAGATCTTGGAGTTGACTTTCTTACAACCGCCATCATGGGCTTTGAAAACGGAGTAAGAGCCTCCTTTAATGTGGGAATGAATTTAGGAATCGGCACCAATTCCAGATTTGACAGGCTGTATATTCATGGCAGCAAGGGTAGCATCAGGTCTGATGTGGAGTACAACCAGGAGGGTGAGGTTAGCTATACTATCTTCAATCAGGATGGAACCACCGTGAGGAAGATCTCAGTTCCACAGAACTATGCCTTGGAGGTGGAGAACCTTTCAAGATGTATCCTTTCTGATGAGAAGCCCCATATTACACCGGAGTTTTCTATCAGGAACGCAGAGGTGATCGATCAGGTGCTGGATGAGATAGGTTTTTGGTTATAACAGGTGGCGAATATGATAACAGAAGAGATTAGAGACAGACTTTTTGAACTTCAGGATATCAAATACAGGGATTTTCAGAGCGGCCTTATTCCCGGTGTGGAAACGGAGGCTTTTATAGGAGTAAGGACACCGGAGCTGCGTAAGCTTGCCAAGGAATTTGCCAAGAAAGAAGAGATTGATGAGTTTTTGGATGAGCTTCCCCACAAATATTTTGATGAGAATCAGCTTCACGCTTTCATCATTTCCGGTGAGAAGGACTATGAGAAGGCCCTTGGGGAGCTGAATGCTTTTTTACCCTATGTAAATAACTGGGCCACCTGCGATCAGATGTCTCCCAAGGTATTCAAGAAGCATAAAAAAGAGCTTCTTCCGGAGATAGATAAATGGCTTAAGTCAGATAAGACCTACACCGTAAGATTCGCCATCGGAATGCTGATGGAGCATTTTCTGGATGAGGATTATGATGTGAAATATCCTGAGACAGTAGCACAGATCAGATCAGAAGAATACTACGTGAACATGATGATCGCCTGGTACTTCGCCACAGCCCTGGCCAAGCAGTATGATACTATTCTTCCTTTTATCGAAGGTAAGAAGCTCGATACCTGGACTCACAATAAGGCAATTCAGAAAGCTGTGGAGAGCTACCGTATTACACCGGAGCAGAAGGAATATTTGAAAAAACTGAAGATAAAGTAATTAACCCTCACCGAATAGTTAGTAATCTGATCCTTCGTTTCATTTTCTTATAACTCTCCCTCCATCTTTTTTCCATACCTGTATTATATTTTCAGATACATCCAGTGTTGCCCCGTCACTGCAGAGGATGTAGCAGTAAGAGCCATCGATAACCAGAGTATCTGTAGCAGGATCAATCTCGTGATATGAAGAATCCGGCGATATATCATCCATAGGCGGTTCATAGTGAGAACTGAAGAATACTGTATATGAAGCTATGAATATCATTGCTGCGACAGTGACCATAGAAAGGTCTTTATATAAGGACTGATTATAGTGCTTTTTGGATATTGCAAGAAAGCGTTCCTTAAGGTCTACGGGACAATTCGAAACAAGCGTAAGCGCATAGAGCCCAGAAGCTGATGAGTGGCCTGCTTTCGACGTGCTCTGATTCTTTATCACCATAAGCATTGTTTCCATATATTGAATGCGCTCACGATCAGACATGCCACCAATAGTCATCTGATCACACCTAAGTTCCATTGACTGTTCCATGTCTTTTCTGAAAATGTATACACAGGGATTCCAGAAAAACAGGCAGGTGACTACATTTGCCAGTATTTTTGTAAAGCAGTCGTGGCTTTTCAGGTGATTATACTCATGCCTCAGTATGTAGTAGAGCTGAATATCTGAATAATTATCGCTGCAGTTTGTTGGAAGAACGATACTTTTTTTTAATATGCCCATGCTAAGAGGGCTGCCCAGATGGTCTAATTCATAGAGGTCTATCTTAAGTGCTGTTGAATTCTCGGCCTGTATCTGACTAAGGACCCTGTAGGCCTTGTCGGATGGCTCTAACGGCTTTTTCCTTGCAAAAGAGGAAACCCTGATATAGGTAAATATAAGCTTTGTAAGTAAAAAAAAGCTTATTGCTATATAAAGAGCAGACAGGATCTGGTATCCATGAAGGTTATGTTTCCCCAAGAAAAAATCCCTGAAAAACATGATGTCAATTATGGGATTAAAGAACCTGCTGCTTATGCAGATCGCCCATGGAGATTCAAGAGGGAGCAACAGTCTTATAAGGCATAAAAAATAGATGAAGCATATAGCCCTTGTGCTTAAAAGCCTTAGCTTCATGAGCTTCTTTCTGAGATAGTAAAAAAGAATAATAAAAATACTGGTATATAACGCACAGAACCAAAAGTCACAGAACAATTCAAGGTTGCTCATTTAATACGTCATCTTTCCTGTTTATTTTTTTCTGAAGATTCTTTCTTAAGATTGTCAATGATTTCCTGAAGACTCTCAATGAGTTCTTCTCTTGAGTCTTCGTCTTCATCGCCGTCATTCTTGATCATCGCCATGGCAATGTTGCCAAGGGATCTGAAGGTAAGCCCACCTGCCTCCAACAATCTGGCTGCATACTCTTCCTGCGTGATGGAATAGGTGAACCTGCGGGCATACTGAGTGTTGTACTGCTCAAAGCCGGAAACCTTAATGAGATCCTTGTCTATAAGACTGTTGATGGTTCGGAAAATGTTTAGCTTATTCCAGTCTGCATCATCAAGTTTGTTAAGCATCTCAATACTGGTAAGACCGGTATCGGAGCTCCACAGCAATTCCATAATAGTCTTTTCTCTAGTGTTTAATGAATATGATTTCATAAGCTGATTCCTCAAAAATGGCAGTTGACAATATTATTATAAAACAGATTTAGAACATGTCAAGGTAATGTCAAAAAAAGATAATAGTATTGACAATGATGAAAATAAAAATATAAAATGTGATAGCAGAGATTTATCAACTAAATAAAAAACAGGGGGAAATGTGCATGAAAATGAAGTATTTAAGAGGCATCAGCTTTTTGATGGCTCTGACTGTGTTTATTACACAGAGTAACATCACAGCTGTTGCTGGGGACGCGGCAGATGGCGAGGATTTGGATCTTGCCGATGCGGATGATGAAATCACGTGGGAAGAAGGAGAAGACTGGAATGTTTTCCGGGAAGAAGATTCTGATGAAGAAAGTGGGGATATTTATCAGAATGAAGATGATATAACATATACCGGAAAAGCAGCTAATGAAGCCGTAGTTATCAGTGAAATAGAAGAATGCAGAGATGAATACAGTAAGGAATACATTCTAAGTGACGATTCCAGAGCTGTATTTTATTATGATGAGCCTGTTCACTATGAAGATGAAGAAGGCTCCTGGAAAGAAATAGATAACAGTCTTGTGGCTACAAATGAAGGCTATGAGAACGCTGACAATGCTTATCATGTACTCTTTACTGACAGCGATGAAAGTCAGGGAGAGGTCGTTTTTGAAGAAGATGGCTATACCGTAGATTTTGAATACGTTGATGATATAAATGATCAGGATGATTTTCTAAGCAGCTCCCTTATCGCAGAGCAGTCTGATCCGGGAATGGATCTGTTTTCCTTTAATGATGAGAATGAAGATAAGAAATTGAAAGTAAGTCTTAGTTTAGATGAAGGCTCTTTTAATGCTACAGAAAACAAAGAGTGTTCAGAAGACTCCATAGGTGATTCCGTAAACGAAAGTAATGCAGATCCTGAGCCTTATATCATTCCATCTGCTACGGTAACCTATGAAGGCTATGAGAACGACGTTGCTCTTGAATATTCGCCTTCATCAAGCGGCGTAAAAGAGAACATTATCCTAAAAAGTTCTGATTCCGGAAACAGCTTTTCTTTCAGAGTAAGGCTTGAGGGGCTTAAGGCAAGGATAAGCTCTGCCAATGAAGTAGAACTGTATGATGAGGAGACTAACGAGATAAAGTATTACTTCCCTGCGCCCTTTATGGAGGACAGTGAAGGAAGATACTCCGATAAAGTAGTATACAGTATATCAGACACAGCTCCTGTAGATTCAAATAAAGGTGCTGATAAAGATAAGGCAGAGCCAACAAGTGAAAATGATGAAGACGACATATCCATAGAAGTTGAAGATGCTCCTGTAACTGAGAATTCTGGCGACGAGTCTGAGAAAGACCTGGTTACGTCTGAAACTGAGGAAACACCAAATGAGACAGAGGAGACTATTCTGGAAGAGAATATAGCGGAGGATACAGAAGAGGAACTTCTTCTTGATGAGACCAAAGATATAGATGAAACTGCTGCTACAGATGCTTGTGATGATGACTTCATATATCTGACGCTGACCGCTGATGAGGATTTCCTTTCATCAGCACAGTATCCGGTAGTTATTGACCCAGTAATAAACAAATATGAAAAGGATAGAAAGGCAGTATCTGCCTGCTATGCATCCGATGAGAATAATACGACTAAGACTGATTCCACCACATTATATGTTGGTAAAAAGAATAACGTCAGCTATACAACCTGTATCTGGTTTGAACTTCCATATATCAGTCCCGGTGCAGTGATAACTGATGCAAAGCTTTATCTTAACGGAAAGGCAAGCGATACCAATAAAAACTATATAGTAGCAAAGAGGATAACTTCAGCCTGGAATGATGGGGACACACCCGGGGAGGCTATGCCTTCAATTGACACTAAGGTTATTGACTATACAGTTACAGGAGGTTATTTTAACATAACAAAACCAGTCAGGGAGTGGGTATACGAACAGAGTGATAACTACGGCCTTGCTTTTATGACTTACGATGAAGACTTTGGAAAACAGGATTCCATAAAACTCCAAAAAGGGAATAAAAAGCCATTTCTCAAGATAACTTTTAGAAATACCTATGGTCTGGAATCGTACTGGAGTACCCACGATGCATCTGCAGGTACGGCGGGGAAAGCATCAATAAATGACTATACCGGTACACTTACAGTTGTAAACACCTCTGTTCATACTGAAGGCTTAAGGATGCCTTTTAACATTCAGAACATATATAACTCCAATCTTGAAGAAGGAAAGCGCTGGACCCTTAATTATGACCAGAGGATCGTTATACCTTCTGACGAGCTTGATGTCTCAGTATATCCATATATCTACATAGATGAGGATCAGACCAGGCATTATTTTAAGGCCAAGAATATCTCATATCTTGAAAACGGTGTAAAAGCAACAGCTTCAAAGGATGGGGCTTATCCTGCTGCAGAAGATGAGGATGGTTTAAAACTGTACATTGTACCTGTCAAGGATAAGACTCTTAAGGATACTTATCCTCTAAAACTGATCAATAAAAGCTCATCTACAGTAAAGTACTTTGACAAAAACGGATGCCTTGCGCTTATCACTGATTCCAATAAATATGAAAATGGGAAAAATCCAAAAAACAAGAATAACAAAGAGATAGAAAGGGAAAGAAACGAGATAGCGCTTACTCTGGAAGCATATGGTGAAGTTACTGAAGATTTATCAGGTTTTGACGAACTTACAGAGAGCCTTTCCAGAATCAAAGAATTATCTGGAGGAAAAGAAAAATTAAAGACTATTTCAGATGCCATTGAGTCTGAAATCATAAATGGTATAAGCATAACTGACTCACTGTGCTCCGGTGCCAGGGCTAAGACTGATATCCGTATTGCTACTAAGTTGCAGAACATAAAAAAGAAGCTTCAGCAGCAGAAACTGTATCTATCGGAGGGAAAGCGATCGAATCTTATATCATCTGCAGGAAATGCAGTTAAGGCTGCAAATGAAATTAAAGCACTGGCAGAAGAGATGATTCCGCAAGAGTATCATATCACTTCTGTTACAGATGCTGTGGGAAACAGATCTGAACTTAGTTATGATGAGCAGGACAGGCTTTTATCAGTAACAGATCCAAGGCATGATGGTAAAAATAAGTATTCATACAATGATGGTGATATTACAAGAATCGAGTACTTAAAGGAAGAGGGCGGTTCCTGTTTAAAAGAAGCAGTATATAACTATGAAGATGGATTTCTTTGCAGTATGCAGGATGATTCCGGTTATAGTATTAACTTTACACATGCAGGTGGAAGGATTGTACAGGTAAGCGAAGCGCGGGGCGGAAAAACTGGTCAGACCTATTCGATAAACTATGGCAATAACAGCACAGTGACATACCGATTCAGTGGAAAGAATGATTGTTATGGTGATGGCGATGATGTATTCAACACGGAAGTCTTTGATGAAAAGGGACGTGTTGTATCTGTTTATTCCCAGAACAGTAAAGGAGAGGTTATTGGTGCAAATGCAGTTACCTATACGGATGGGGTAAAGCACTATGCCAAGACTTCATTTGATGACCAGAGGCCCTCTAAGGCTGTTAACCTCATTGATAATTCCGGATTCGAGGATGAAAGGGATTTTTGGATAATACCGGAAGGGTGTAGCGAAAATGTTAATCTTCATGCTGACGATAAGGTATATCTTGGAAAAAAGGCAGCCAGAATCAACATATGCAAAGAGGATAAAGCTGCATTCTTTTATCAAACAAAAGAAGTACCTGCAGGAACATACACAATCTCATATGTGATTCATACCAGTGGAGAAGTCGATGGCGGAGCTGTCATTTACCAAGAGTATTGTATGGAACCGGAAAAAGGACAGACCTTTTCAAGATACGAAGAGGATGATTTTAAAAGGTTTTGGACTACATACACTTTTGATAATGACACCAAGATTTATATTTATATGTGCGCTGTCGGTGATGGCACAGCCTGGTTCGATAATATCCAGCTTGAAAAAGGCAGTAAGCCAACAAGTTACAGTTCCACTGAGACAACAAGCTCATCAGCTGCCCAGGATGATGCTGAAGCTGATGAAGGAGTGAGAAATAAGGTAAAGGATAATGCCGTATCAGGAAGGCCAACCCATAATTATCTTTTGAATCACAGTTTCGAACGAAAAGGTTTATGGGAGGGAGATGGCGTATTTGACAGTGCAAAGGCTCCATATATCGGAAAATATGCTCTGAACTTTAATGCGTCAAAGCTTGATGGACAGAAAACTGCAGAAACACAGACCATAAGTAATCTGAAATCGGGATCATACACTTTTTCCTGCTACGCGAAGGGGATAAACTTAAACGACGCCAAAGGATGGCTATCAGTAAGAGATGGCAATGAAGAGCTTGCTGTAAGTTCGGCTATATCAGAGACAACAAGTAAAAAGATAGGAGATGGATGGGAGAGACTTTCGGTATCATTTGATCTTAAACATGAAAGCGATGTGACAGTTTGCATAAACGCTAAGAGGACCGGAGACAAACCTTCAGGAGCGCTTGTTTTCGACTGTGCTCAGCTAGAGAATGGAGATCTTGCCAACGATTACAATATACTTGAAGACGGCAATTTCGATAATCCTGACGGAAGTCTTCCTGATGAATGGAAAAATTTCAAGAACGTAAAATATAGTGATGAGATAATAAAAGACGGCATTGATGGTGATAACTGCTATCACATAAAGGGAGAACCAGGGAAGGACAAGTATCTTAAGTGCAGCGTGGATCTTGGGAAAAAGACAGCTTCTTATATCTTCTCAGGCTTTGTGCGAACGGATACAACCCCAATAAGGACAAACAGGGTGCTTACGGTAGAGGCCTATCATAAAAGCGATGCGCAGGTCCTTAAGTCGACTCTGGAGCTTGATGACTACAGCGAAGGCTGGAAGTATTTTACTCTTATCCTTCCTGCACACCAGTGGGGAAAGACTGAGTTTTCTATAAATTTTTATGATAACATCGGCGACATTTATATAGACGGTCTTCAGCTGTCAAAAGTAAATATTCAGAGTAAAAAGTATGACAGCAGTGGAAGGGTACTTGGCGTATGTGTTTCTGAAAAGCAGACTGCTTATGGTTATGACACCTACGGACGTATGAACAAAAAGGTTACACCTGGTGGGGTAACTTATAAATACAACTATGATTCTACGAATAACAATACGAGTGTAAAGGCAAGCGTTGGCCCTTCTGCCCATATGACATATGATAAATACGGAAACCAGAAGACGGTCTCGACCCATGTGGACATTACAAGGGATGAGGAGGGAAATGCTACAAATAAGCCACTGGAACTTCATACATCTTGCTCCTATTCGGATGATGGGAATTATCTTTCCTCAAAAACAGATGAATCAGGAGAAGTCACTTACTACGAATATGACTCTAATAGAGGGTTTCTGCTTTCTGAGGAACAGCCAGGCTATGACACTTGCTACTGTATTGAAGACTATGACCTTGGCTTTATAGAATCAGTTAAGAACAAAATCGATTACTGGCTTACAGGAGATGTAAAGAAACGCATTACTGTAAACTACGAATATGGTAAAGATGACAGAATCACGGGGGTTACAAAGACGGATGGCAGTGCGACTCGTACTGTAAGTTATAAATATAAGAATGATTCTGATCTTGAGAGCATAGAACATAATGGTTTTACCTATGGCTATGAATACGACGACTTTGGAAATGTAATAGCCACAACAATTGCTGGCATACCGATTCAAACCAATAACTATGGTGATAATAATGGCAGCCTTAAAAGTACAACATATGCTGATGGCAGGACAACAACTACAAAAAGCGATGAGTATGGAAATATATCAGAAGTAAGAAGTACTCTTGAAGGCACAGAGGATCATGTGGACAGCTACAGATATTACAATGATGGTAATCTTGCGGTTCACAGAGATGAATATACAGGTTTTGAGACAAACTTTGCCTATGGTGATACAGGGAAAGTCACAGACTCTGCCGTAACCGGATCAAAGGAAGGCATAGACTGTTACAGCAGGCTCTGGTATATCTATAATACTCTGGGCAAGGTGGAGAATCTTAACGAAGAAATAAAAGAAGGTAACAGCAGGCAGATAAAGAGCTATGTGTATACTTATGCCAAGGATGGCAATAATGCAAAAAATATTTTCCCGGATAACAGTTTCAAAAAGTATGGATATGACAGTTTAAGACGACTCAAAGCTACAGAGTATTCTCCCAGGGAAAAGGCTGTTGTATCAAAGCGGCTTTTCACTCATGTGGGATACAAGAAAGCAGAGGCGTCCTCAAAGTCATATACAGGAACCCAGAACAGAGTTGAGACCTATGCAAACACCATTGGAAAATCGCCAAAGACCATAGATTCATGCTTTACATATGATTATGACGACAGGGGAAACATAACCGGTATTCAGGAAGAGTACAATGTTCCATATAGTCGTACTGTAGCAATCATTGAACCGACAAGGACCTACAACTATGATGCTTTTGGACAGGTGGTCAGAGCAAAAGAAGAGTATAAGGATGGAACTGTAAAGTACTATTACTATACTTATGATGCCGGTGGAAATATCATTTCCGAGCTCGTACATGATAACGACAAGAATGAAGATGATACAGGGGAATATGTTTATGATGCTGTTTGGAGAGACAAGCTAATAAGCTATAATGGAAATGAGATAATCTATGATGATTGCGGCAATCCCAAAAAGTATCTTGGCTATGACATGTCCTGGGATACCAGTAGCGGAAGCCTTTGCATGGTCTCAAACAGTGATCATTCATATGAGTACAGCTATTTTAGTGACGGACAGAGACTTTCAAAGGATGTTGATGGAAAAAAGACTGTATACATCTACAATGCAGGAATGCTTCTTGCTCAGGAGACTGATGAGTACAGACTAAACTTCTATTACGATGCTGACGGTTTGGTAACAGAGATTGGCTACCAGGAAAAAGAAAATGGAGAGTATTCCAAAGAAACCTACTATTTCTATACAAGAAATGGTCAAGGCGACATCATAGGAATCTATAGGTGCAGCGATTCAACCCTTGTTGGAACCTACGAATATGATCTCTGGGGCAATCCAGTATCAAAGACTGAGAACGTCTTTACCACTACGATTAAGAAGAAGGAAGTTACCATTCGGGATGAGCAGGGGATTCTTGACAAGAACCCGCTTCGTTACAGGGGATACTATTACGATGAGGAGACAGGATTCTATTATCTGAATGCAAGGTACTATAATCCTAAGGTGCATAGGTTTATAAGTGCAGATTCACAGATAGCTGGTGTATCTTCTGATGTAAATGGCTTCAATTTATTTGCATACTGCGATAATGATCCGGTAAATAAGATAGATGATTCCAGAATGTGGCCGCAAATGAGCAATGAGCAGAAAATAGGCTGTGGATTGGCTATTGTTGCAACCATCGCTTTAGCAGCGGGAATAGCAGCAATTGCTCCTGAACTGGGCATATCAGCTTGTGCTTTGCAGACA
>NZ_ATVS01000023.1 GCF_000420845.1 Butyrivibrio sp. AE3009
CTTGCATACAAATTCATTTGCCGGTTGTAAGAACATGGAGCACGAAGTGCGGAATGTTCGTGTGCGAAATCGAGTAGGAGTCAGCCTACTCGATTTACCAAGGAGCATGATTACTTGAAGAAACTGAACTTTTACTACATTGAGCTAGAGTGATAAACCGCCTTCCCACAGAGAGGGCATTGTAGCAAAAAACGGATACCTGTCAAGGACAAGCTATCGTGCGCATAGGCGCATCCTTGACAGGTATCCGTTTTTTGCATTTTGGTGGTCAAGGGGGAAGGCGGAAATAGCTAGCCTTTACTTTCATGTTTTTTTGCTGTATATTATGCATTGTATTTTCAAGAGAATTCTTTTTTCAAAGTATCTTTTGAAGTGGTTGCTCTTTCTGGAGCGGCCAGGATTTCACTTGTTGAGTATTTTTGTAGATTATACAGATAGAACCAGGAGATTTGTGTTATCTATCTGCAAGTAAATGTATTTAACAATTATTATGACGGATAGCTTGGTTGTTTTGGCACAACCTATCTGTATAAAAGAGAATTATGTTGAGAATGTTGGCGGATAGCTGAGGCAATCTGTGCGGTTATATCTGCTGGAGTTCCGAGATATAGAGCGAAATTGACGGATAGATAAGCTGGTTTTTGGAATCATATCCGTTTGAGCGAGCTGATTAAAGAATTTACGACGGATATGAGAAGGATAATTTCCGAATCTATCTGTCAATATAACTAATACTAAGGGGAAATGATAATGACAGTAAAAACGTATAATGAAATTATTGGAGCAAATAAAGAAAAAGAGCTTCTTGAAGCGCTAAAGGCGAGAAACTTATACCTAAAAAAGATAATCACTGAAAAAGAAAAGACAATAGCCAAAGCGCCGGAAGGGCTATTACGGATCTCAAGAAGTGGAAATCGTATTCAGTATTATTATAGAACTGATCCGAAAGACTTTAATGGAGAGTACATTAAAGATGATAATTGCCAGTTAGCCTGTAAACTTGCCCAGAAAGACTATGATTCAAGAGTATTAAAGATTGCAGAGGCAGAAATAAAGCTAACAAAAAAATATGAAAAACTTCTAGAAAAAAATATGATATCCGACGTCTATGAATCATTACATGACGGCAGGAGAAGGTTGATTGTTCCGACAGAACTATCTAGTGAGCAATTCGTTGAGAGGTGGACCAGCGTGAGTTATGAGCCGATGTCAGTCAGCGAGGATATAAGCTTTTATTCAACTTGTGGAGTCAGGGTAAGATCCAAGTCAGAGCTGATTATTGCTAACATGCTTGAGCAAAAGGGCATCCCTTATCGTTATGAATATCCAATCACCCTAAAGGGACAGGAAACGGTTCGTCCTGATTTTATGTGCCTAAATGTGAGTACAAGACAAGAGTTTATATGGGAACATTTTGGAATGATGGATAACATAGCTTATGCCAACAAGAATGTAGCGAAGATTAATACCTATGAACAGAATGGATATTTTCAGGGAAAAAACATGATAATGACATTTGAAACTTCTCAACATGCCTTAAGTTCTAATATAATAAAGGCTATGATTGAAAATTACCTAGTTTAGTTAAAGCTCGCTGGGGGCAGGAGGACTTAATATAGATGGAGGATATGTTGGCACAGAATAAAAGCGGATGGACGCTGCTTGAATATTTAAAGGTCAGTGAGGAAGAAATAGAGAACTACGATCCGGTTACAGGTGCGTTTGCTGTTATATCTGTAAATGGTGAATTTCTTATTGGATATAATTCCTGGAGAGGGCAGTGGGAATTTCCTGCTGGAAGAATAGAGCAGGGAGAAACAGCCCGTGAGGCAGCGATTCGTGAGTTGTTTGAAGAGACGCATCAGACACAAAGGGATTTGGAATTTGCCGGGTTGTTTAAAGTCAGAGATTCAAAGGGAAATATCAAGTACCAGGCAATTTTTACAGGTGAATTGGCGGAGCTGCAAGCTTTTAATCCTACGGATGGGGACGAGATGGAAAAAATCCGTTTATGGGATTTAAAAGAAGATATTGGATATGTAGATGAATGTGATCTTAAGATGGCCGAGATGACTGCAGGCAATAGAGATAGAGCCATTTACCTTACTTCGATGACTCCGGAAATGTATCAAAGATATTTTAAAGAATATGAAAATGATCCGGATCTATGGCTTGATAAAACAAAGTACGTTCCGTACGAGTACAGTGAGGAAAAGGTTGATCAATATATTAAACGCCAACAGGATCTTAAGAGAAAAACACTTGCAATAATGTGCGGGGAAGAGATTGTCGGCGAAGTGATCATAAAGAATATCGAAGAAAATAAATGTGCTACCTTGGGAATTTGTTTAAAGAACGCGGCATATAAAGACCATGGTATAGGGACGCAGGCTGAGAAACTGGCTATTGATTATGTTTTTCACGAGTTGAATATACCGGTGTTATATGCGGATTCAATACAGCCTAATACGAGAAGTCAGCATGTTTTGGAGAAAGTTGGCTTTAAATATGTGAATGAGGATGCTGACTTTAAGTATTATCAGATAGATCGGGGGTTATAATCACCTGATATAAAAAGCTCAGCTGGTTACAAATTGTAACCAACTGAGCTTAAGTTATTTAGTGCCTATCGTCCGGTATGTAGTGATATTTTAATTTACCAACTGTTATGTCCATAGAACCGTCCTTGTTGTAGGTTCCGCTGCCGCCAATACCTGGGAATGTGATGCTTATGGTTCCGTCAGAGTCAATGTGATATGTTCCTGGCATACCGGCCTGATCAACGGTGCCATCTTTTTGGAAATGAAGGTCGTCGCTGGGATCGGGGTGTTCAGGGCAATAGTATGTGCCTTCAAGAAATGTAACGTTCTTTTCTACGTCAGAATTATCGTAATCCTTATCGCGCTCCATGTGATAGACACTATATCCAAATGTAAAATCGATAGTATCAGTGAATGGGTCATAATTTCCTTTACCGGTAAGCATGCCAATATTTACAGTGAAGTTACAGTCAAAATCGATGTAATATGTACCGCTGCCATCAGACGGAGTATCTACAGTACCATCTTCAAAAAATTCAAAAGCAAGAGATTCTTCATTTTTATTTGTGCAGACATATCTGCCGGTAAGCCAGGTTGCGTATTCATCACCATCTGTGACATATGAATCTCCAACAGCACCATCCCCAATAGGTGCATCGCCAACCGGTTCTTCTGCAATCTGCTCTACAATAACAGGTTCAGATGTTGCTTCCGCAGCTGCATTTGTTTCAGGTGATGCGGGAACAGTCGGAGGAGCCTGTTCATCAACAATAGATGCCTGCTCACTGCTGGCAGAGACGGTCTCTGCTTTTTCACCGCATCCTGCTAATGACATGGTCATAAGGACGGTCAAAGCAGCTGCAGTAATTGCTTTTCTTCTCATTAAATTTTCCTCCAACTGTTACTTTTTTCAACTTAATGAGGATTTTAGGCTCCTAAGCCGGGTTTTGTCAATGGTTTCCGGGTTTTATATATATAGATACCTCCCATTTTTGACATTTCTGCTCCGATTTTGTATATTTCAGAGGATACGCATTGTCTGAAAGACAGGCTTTGCTATTATGGCAAAAAAGAACAAATTAGTTGGGAGAGTTATTAAAGTAATGATGAAAAAAGTAGTTTACAGAAGCATTGGAGTTTTGCTTTCCATGGCAATGCTTTGTGGATGCGCAGCACAGGGAAAGAGTGGGGAGATAGGAAGTGACGCCGGCGCTTCAGTCAGCAGTACTTTGACAAGTAGCACTTCAGCCAGCAGCACAGAGGTAAGTGTTTCACTTCTTTCAGAGGATGTGACTGAAGAATCCGTTAATAAAGTTAAGGATGCATGGCAGAGATTATCTGAAATTGTCCCCCTTACAGACACTGAGTTCGCGATTGGTCCTGCTACAGAACATGTAAAAAAAGATGATCGTGTCAACTTTACTGAGAAGGAGATCAGTGATGACAATTTTAATGAAGTATTCACTGATAAGTGCACAGACTTACCATACTGGAAAACGGTGGGCCTGACAGAATATGCATTTGGCTATACACCTGTTAATACAGAGGATCAGGTAAAAGAATACCTTGATAAAAGAGAAGAGAAAACACTTCCTCTTTTCGCTTTATACTTTTTTGAGGAATTTTCAGAAGAAAGTGACCTGCAAATGTCCAGAGACTGCGCATATTACCTGACTAGATACGCTCTGGATAAATACTCATTTAACGACTTTTCCGTAAATGATCACAGAGGTGAATGGCTCGCAGATCTTGGATCCACAGGCGATTTCAGATTCGATGAGATAGATGAATTAGTAGAGGCTGCCACAGCCGTTAAAAGCCAAACAGGCGCCACTGTTAAGTGCGCCGGAAACATCTGGGATATAACAGAGGTTGAGTGGCTGAAAACTGTGGATGATGTTTACTGTCTTCTGTACGAGGCGGAGGAGGGAATCCAAAATCTGTGTAAAAGAATCGCAGCAGAATCAGACATTTATACTGAAGAAAGCTTTCGCAAAAGTGTCCAGATTACTCTGACAGACGAGGGCGAATTATCAACATATAGAGATGGAGTAATAAGACTACTTCAGCCAATTGCTTTCGTTCATGAGTATATCCATCATACGTTAAACTATTCCTTTAAGGAAGGCTGGATTGCTGAAGGGCTGGCAGTATACTACAGCAGGGACTATGAGGAGGCCTATGTGCGTGGTCATAACATGTTTGGTGACTCCTTCCAGAAATGGTATGAAGAAGGCATTATAGATGATGAATCCATGGCAAAAATGGAACAGGATGGAGCCGCAGAATATGAATTGACAATAGTAGATTACTATCAGAAATTGAGAGAAAAAGATAAGGATCAGAATAATCAGTATACCTGCTATGAATATGCAAATGGTCTTACCGATCTGACTTTCTTTGGAACGGAAACCCGTGAGAATCTGAAGTATATAAAAACAATAAGAGACGTATACGACATAGCCGGTAACATGGAAAAAATGGATGACCTTGGATTTGACCTTACCTACCAAGCAGCCATGGTTATCACAGAAGACCTTATCGCAAAGTATGGCCTTGATAGCCTTGTTGAATCCTCGGGTTCCTTTGAGGAAGATTTTGGAGTGACTTCAGACGAATACATCCGGAACTATATAGACAACAAAATGTATATGCACTTTTTAGAGGAGTAAAGTTTGAAGTATTCTGTTTTTTCAGGGTCAGATAAAGGAGGATTACAAAATGGCCAGATATCGGAAGGTTCATACAGAAAAGGAAGCAAAGGACAATGAAAAGGCGGTTTGACTTTATTGAAAGAAGAGAGTTCTGAACTCTCTTTTTTTCTGCATTTAGATATAGTATCATCAAGAGGATACAGTAAACATCAGCGTTTCTGGAGGGGACGATAGTGGATAAAAAGAAACAATCAAACGAAGAGAGAGCAGAGGCTACAACCGGTTATGATCCGGAATTTGAAGGCTTGGATAATCCACTCAAGGAAGCGCTGTGGATGAGCCTTGATGAGATCAGTTATCCCGGAAACTAAAACAGAGAATAACCGATTAGGAGAAAAAATGGAATTCATAGATGCACTCAAGCAGGGCAGCCTTGCGGATATACGTAAATGTCCCAAGGCAGACCTGCACAATCATTTTGTGCTGGGCGGGAACAGAAGTTTTTTGAAAGAGCATACCGGAAGAGATATTCAGCCAATTACGCAGCCACTCCATTCCATGGATGAAATGCATGCCTGGAATGCTCAGAATATAGGAGATTATTTCAACTCGCCTGAAGGCCGTAGAATGCTTATTAAGGCAACCTTTGCTCAGGCAAAAGAGGATGGAGTTACTATTCTGGAAATTGGCGAAGATGTCTGGGGTCTTGGAGAGTTCTTCCATGGAAATATAGAAGAGCTCGTGGAGGCGTTTGAAACTGCACACAAGGAAATTGCTCCTGAGATTGAGCTGCGGCTCCAGATAGGAATGTCAAGGCATTGCGACATAGCATATCTTGAGGAATGTTTATCACATTTTTGGGGATGCAAAGCGTTTTACTCAATTGACCTTTATGGGGATGAGCTTGCTCAGCCAATAGAGAATTTCAAATCTATCTATCGACGCGCAAAAGCCGAAGGACTTAGGTTAAAGGCCCATGTAGGTGAGTGGGGAACTGCAGATGATGTAAGACGTGCAGTAGAATGTCTGGAATTGGATGAGGTTCAGCATGGCATTGCAGCTGTAGAGGATCCCTCTGTGATTCGCTTCCTCGCAGACAATCACATCAGACTGAACATTACTCCTTCCAGTAACTATCTCCTGGGAAGGGTAAAAGATCTGAAGTCACACCCTATTGCGGAACTTTATCGAAACGGTGTAGACGTCACTATAGGTTCTGATGATGTCTTGATCTTCGATTCGGATGTTTCCAGGGAATATCTGCGTTTGTATCAGTCTGGCTGCCTGATGCCGGAGGAGTTGGACAATATACGCAAGAATGGACTTAAGATGAGGAATAAGCCATGGTCATATTGATAACAGGGGCATCTCACACCGGGAAAACGGCTCTTGCCCAGAAGATGCTTGAAAAATATAAATATCCATATGTGTCTATCGACCATATCAAAATGGGGCTGATCAGAAGTGGTAATACCAAGCTGACTACTGAAGATTCAGACGCTGTTCTCACAGATTATCTGTGGCCCATTGTTCGGGAGATGGTCAAGACAGCAATAGAGAACAGGCAGAATCTTATTGTGGAAGGCTGCTACGTACCTTTTGGCTGGAGACAGGATTTTAGTAAGGAATACCTTGAGGATATCCGTTTTATTTGTCTTGCCTTGACAGATGATTACATAGACGCCCATTTTTCTGATATTAAGGCGCATGCCTCAGATATTGAATCAAGGATTGATGATTCGTACTGCACGGCTATAACTCTCAAGGCTGATAACAGGCAGGTTATCAATGGTTTTAAAGCCGCAGGAGAAGAAGTGATACTCATTGAGTCGGATTATGAGCAAGCTATAAATAACTTATTGACGCGAAGAACTTGAGGAGATGAAAGAAAAGCTTCTTTGCGAACTGGATAAGCTACTTAAAGATTAGGAATAATAAATGTCAAAAAATGTAGAATTCTACAGATTTATTGATTTAGAATCGGAGGTAATGATAAAATACTAATATAAAAAAATGTAGAATTCTACAATTTAGGAGATTACATGATAAAGAGAGATAAATACCTAAACCAACTTATAAATGCACAAAAAAATGGTTTCCCTAAGATTATTACCGGCATAAGGCGATGTGGGAAATCATTTTTGCTAAAAGAAATATATAGAGAATACCTGATAAATAATGGTGTTCAGGAAAAGAACATCCTTGTTATGGAGTTGGACGATGATAGGAATAGCAAATATCGTGATCCCATAGAACTTGGTGAATATGTTCGGAATTATTGTAAGGGTGATGGTGACTATTTTGTCTTTATTGATGAGATCCAAAAGGTATATAAGATAATGAATCCGGTGCTTACAGAAGGAAAGCATGTCCTGGCTGGTGAAGATACCGAAGAAACAATATCTTTTGTAGACGTTGTCTTGGGATTATCAAGGGAAAAGAACATAGATTTGTATGTTACAGGATCTAATTCAAAAATGCTATCTTCCGATATTGTTACGGAATTTAGAGACAAAGCAACTAATATTGCGTTGGCACCGTTATCCTTTGAAGAATACTTTGAGTATGTAGGAGGATCAGCAACAGATGCGATTTATTCATATATACAGTATGGAGGAATGCCTCTTGCTGTTTTAAAGAGCGATGAAGAAAGAAAAGAATATCTTAAGAACCTTTTTCAGACTACATATTTCAGTGATATTGTGGAGCGAAATCATCTAAAAAAGAGCGAAGCATTGGATGAACTATGCAACATAATCAGTTCATCAACGGGTTCATTGCTAAACGCTGATAAGATTGCAAATACATTCGTGAGCATACGACATGAAAAAATAAACAGAACGACTGTGGAAAACTACATAACATACTTTAAGGATGCTTTTTTGCTCCGAGAAGCGTCACGATATGATCTTAAGGGTAGGAAAGAGGTTGGAGCATTAAGAAAGTATTATTTTTGCGACACGGGACTTCGAAATGCCAGGCTTAATTTTGCTTTTCCTGATGAGGGACAGATGCTGGAAAACATCGTTTATAATGAGCTTTGTTATAATGGCTATACTGTAAACGTTGGAGCTTTTGATTCTGTTGAAAAAGATAAAAATGGAAAGTCTGTTAGAAAAACTAATGAAGTAGATTTTTACGCCACAAAGGGAGTGAGATCATACTATATCCAAGTAACCGCGGACATATCAAATGCTGATACAAAGGCAAGAGAGGTAAGGCCATATATCATGCTGAATGATCAGGTTCAGAAGGTGTTGGTGATCAATAGGCCTGTTAACGAAACCAGAGATGAGCATGGATATACGGTTATAGGGATTGCAGACTTTTTGCTAAGATTTATAAAGTAATGTATATCCAGGTACTAAGGCCCACCTCATGGTGCTTGAGGATGGGATCACGCTGGTGATAAATGTCATGGACAAAGACGCGTTCCTTAGCAAGTTCAATAGAGAAAATGTCCATGAAAACGTATGGGAAGGGGAAACCTATCAAAAGCTTCTGGATAAAGATGGTATCCTTCCGGATATAGAGCGTCTTGAGGAGACCCAGACTTTATTTGAGGAAACACCCTCGGAAGAGGTATTTGTTAATATCTGCAACGAGTTCTGGTGGGTGATGAAAACCTTTGCTGAGTATACCCTGCGAAAAGAGCTTCCTGCTGCGATGTTTTATTTTAACGTAGCTGTCAGAGATCTTCTTAACAGGATGCTCCGCTGGCATATATATCTGCAGTCGGGAAAGGTAGTAGATATGGGCATTCTCGACTGCAACATGGAAAAATTATTAGATAAAGACCTTTTTGCACTATATAAGAAGACCTATCCAAACGCTGACTATGATCAGATCTGGGAAGCCTTTAATGCAGCACAATTGCTGTGGCAAAAGTCTGGAAGCGCAGTAGCAGAGCGCTGCGGATACTCATATCCTGAAGAGACGGAAAAGAACATGTTAAGATTCATAGATAATCTCAGAGGACAGCGGTATAGGTAATGATGTTTCCGTAGAAGTTGAATGATGGCATCTTGTTTCCTGTTCTGGTGGTATTTAATGTAAAAAAAATTGAAAAAAACTGAAGACTTTTTCAAAGGTATTTCGTTTTAATAAATGAGAGGCGAGAAAAAGGAGGTGGGGAAAACGGATTCGCGAGATAAGCTTATACAACTTATGAATGAATATAAGAATCTGGTTTTCTCAGTCTGCCTTAAGATGACCGGTGACTATTTTACCGCGGAGGATATCACCCAGGACACATTTATTTCAGCCTACGAGCATCTGTCGGAATTTACAGGCGGCTCCGAGAAAGCCTGGCTCTGCAGGATAGCAAGCAACAAATGTATTGACTATCTGAAGGCCGCCGAGAGACGAACGCTCCCTGTAGCGGGGGATGAACTTCCCGAAGATGGTGATAACACAGAAGGACCAATTGGTCTTTTTGCCACAAAAGATGTTCTCCGGCAGGTTGAGCATAAATGCAATGAGTTGCCCGAAGGCTACGGGGCCATTGCCGGAATGTATTTTCTTAAGGGCCTGACGGCAAAAGAGATAGCGGAAAAAGAGAAAATTCCACTAAAAACTGTTCAGACCAGAATATATAGGGCCCGGGAAATGCTCAGAAAAACTGTGAGAAAGGAGGATCTGCTGGCATGAGTAAGGACTATGAATATTTATCGGACGACGAACTTAATAAGCTGATGGAGCTGGCGGAGAGCGACATTTCGGTGTCTGCCCCGGAAAGTGTGGAAGCCGAAGTTCTTGATTACATCACGGAAAAAGAAAAACTCCTTCAAAAGAAATCCAATATCAGAGCGGTTCCTCCAAGAAAAGCAGTTTCGCGGAATACGGTTTCCTTCGCAGTGTATTGTTTAAAGGTGTTTGGATCCATAGCTGCAGCGATCATGATACTTGCGATAACACCATTTATCAGGCAAAACAACCTAGCCGGTGTACCAACAAGAGAGGACATAATCTCCGGAACGCAGGTTAAGAGCAGAGAAGAAGTGTTGTCGAGAATACCGGTAAAAACAAGAGAAGAAGTGATAAGCGATGAGAGTAACGGCGTTTTGCCAAGGCTCGAGTCCATTTTTGAAATGATAAGGGAGGCATATTATGAGACCAATTAAGAAAAGCAGATTCTTTACATTTATTTTTTCCTTCTGCCCCGGGGCAGCTGAGATGTACATGGGCTTTATGAAAAATGGAGTAACGCTTATGGCCATATTTTTCCTGCTGTGCGGATTTATGGCTGTAACAGGATTTGATTTCCTGATGGCGGTTATTGCTATTGTATGGTTTTACGCTTTTTTCCATGCCAGAAACATCGCAAAGATGGACGATATGACCTTTTCACAGTTCGAAGATGTGTACGTTTGGGAAGAGTTTGACAGGAAAGGTGCATTTAAGATCTCAAGCTCCAAGTTAAGGACGGTTGCCTCAATTACTCTGATACTGGTTGGAGGAGGAATTCTCTGGAATTATCTGTTGGACATTGTCGCCAGGTTCATTCCCGGTGACTATTGGGATTATATCTACCCCATCATCGATCGTCTGCCCAGCGCCATCATAGCTCTGGCACTTATAGTCGCAGGATTTGTTCTTATCCGCGGCAAAAAGAAAGAACTTACAGAGCAGCAGAATGCTGCTGATGTGGTGGCCAGTGCTGAGCTTTTTACACAGAAAGATAATACAAAGGAGGCCTGAGCCATGGAAAAATCTGAAAGAATCCACAGAGTTGGTTCCATAACCACAGGCCTTACCCTGATCGTGATGGGAGTGTGTTTTATTCTTCATTTGTTCCTTGGGCTCATCAGCTATGAAATGATCTTCAGATTTTGGCCTGTGATCATCATCGGCCTTGGAATAGAACTTCTTGTCTCCAATGTTATTACGGAAAAGCTTGTATACGATAAGGCAGCGATATTTCTGCTGATAGTTATGGTGTTTTTTTCAATGGGCATGGCAGTGGCGGACCTGGCCATGGTAAATATCAATGTGTGAAAATGGCAGAATGCGCATGAATAGTGAGTACAGCGTATCATGATGCGGCGAGATACTTGAAAATAGTGACATATTTGGCGGCGTATAATCGGAAATACTGATTGTACGCTGCTTTTTTTATAGTTATAATAGGGCGTAAGTGTATGAAAAAGGATAATACAGGGAGGTGAAGGACATGGAAGACTACAGTTTGCAGCACAAGAAGGCCTGGGAGTTTGATGCATATGATTTCTGGGTAAGAACTGCGGGGACGCCCAAGGAGCGGGCAGCGAAGGACAAGGAAAATCCCAAGAAGATGCTCAAGCAGTATGCAGGCTACTTTGATTCCTTTGAAGGTATAAGGGTTGCCAATATATGCGGATCCTGCGGTAAAAAGGCAGTTCCGTTGGCGCTACTTGGGGCAGAGGTGACGGTCTTTGATATCTCCGAAGCCAATAAGAAATATGCAGTTGAAACCGCTGAGGCAGCAGGCACCAAGATAGCCTATGAAGTTTGCGACATCATGGAAATCGACATGGGCAGGTACGAAGGCTATTTTGACGTGGTATTCATGGAAGGCGGAATCCTTCACTATTTCCACGATATAGATGCGTTTATGAAGGTGATGAGGTCACTACTTAAGCCCGGAGGCAAGATGATCTGCAGCGACTTCCACCCTTTTACCAAGATATCGGATATTTTGGGACTGCAGCAGCCCACCATGAGCTATTTTTCCACAGACATATTTGAAGGTGAGATGGCCCACGCAAGATTCTACGACGAGGAGATCCGTAAGCAGATTCCCTAGTGCCACTACAGGAAGTACACCATTAGTGAAATCATCAATTCAATAATTGAAAATGGGTTTACGTTGGAGAGATTTGATGAGCATCCTTCCTGGGAAAATGAGAAGCTTCCGGGGGAATTCACAGCTATAGCAAAAAAGTAGAAATAAAGATGGAGGGGTGAACAGATGTTAAAAAGACTGACGGATCGAATCTGGTACTATCCCATGGAGGAAGAGCGGGACAGGCCTAATCTTGGATATATCCGGGGCGATAATTGGAGTCTTGCGGTGGACGCAGGGCACTCTGAGGCCCACACAAGGGAGTTTTACAGAGCGCTGGAAGAGAACGGTCTTCCGCTTCCAACGCTCACCGTGATAACCCATTGGCACTGGGATCATACCTTTGGAATGCATGCGGTGAACGGCCTTTGCCTTGCAAATGAACGCACTGATCAGTATTTGATTGATTTCAGGAACAGGCTGGCGGAGAAAGGAACGGAGTTCTTTTTGGACATGCATGAGAGTATACGCCGAGAATATGCTGATAACAGGCCAGTGATCGTAACACCTGCGGATATGGTATTTAAGGATAGCATGACGCTGGATGCAGGTAATTGCCAGGTTAAGGTCTTCTGTGCAGATGCGCCCCATACCGATGATTCTACATTTATTGAGGTGCCCGGAGAGGGCGTCTTGTTCGTTGGAGATGCTACCTGCGGTACGTTTCCGGAGGGGAAAAAGGATCCCGCTCTTAGCAGGAGCCTGGCTGAGATCATCAGGAAGTCTGAGGCTCCTACCTGCCTTGAAGGACACTGGGTTCCGGTTCCGAAGGAAGACACAATACGAGACTTGTTAGAGGAGACATAAGAATTACATGAATATTGTTGATTTACCAAAAGAGAAATGGAAAGGAGTAGCGATTCCCCTTGTTACAAGGAGCGACAGCTATTACGATTTTGATATAAAGCAGCTTGATGGCGAGGGCTGCAAGATAGAACTTGTCAAAAAGAAGGCAGAGAAGGAGATACTTCATACACCTGAAGAGTATGATTTTCCGGATTCTTTGTACCAGGATCACTGGGAAAATGCAGAGGCCTTCGGAATTGTGGGGGATAACGATGAACTTCTTGCATGTATCGAGGTATGCCCCGAAGAATGGTCAAACAGACTTCTTGTCACTGAACTGTGGGTATCAGATGCCCTCAGGGGCCAGGGCTATGGCAAAAAGCTAATGGACAAGGCAAAAGAGGTGGCCAAGGCCCAGAACAGAAGAGCTATAATCCTTGAGACCCAGTCCTGCAACACCAATGCCATAGGCTTTTATCTTCATGAGGGATTTGAGCTTGTTGGTTTTGACACCTGCTGCTATACAAATGATGACATTGGCAGGCGCGAAGTCAGGATCAATCTGGGTTACTTTTTCAACAGAGATGGGAGAAGATGGCAGGAAGCAAAGTAAAGAAAGGGGGCATACAACCCTTTTAACAACCCTTTTAGAGTATATAATAATTCAATTACAGGCCGCAGGTTAAAGAATCTGAGGCCTGCTCTTTACAAAAACTACTAGCGTGTGTATAGTATTTTCATACTATTCTAGAGATTTCTGTCAAGAATTCTTTTGAAATAGCTGATCTGGTTCGCAGATAGCTATAAAAATACCCTGAATGAATTTTGGAATTGGCTATTTTTGGTATTTGCATATGAGACAAGCTTATTTGAACTGTTAATATGCATTGAAGGACCATTGGTTCTCGTTAGTTAGTCCTGTACGAGTGCGGAATATAGCATAGTACATACGAAACTTGATATGAAGAAGTGTTTCATATGCTTCTTGTCTCAATATTGAAGACGAGTGCTGTCATAGTTCGAGTGAAATGCATATTAAATAGGTTGGTTGCGGCAAAGTAATATGCAATGCTGCTTCTGGAAGAGCAAATAATGTGGAAATCAAGGAAACAAAGGCATACGAAAGACTAGCTTCAAGCCAAGTTAATATGCATATCGATATAGGAAGTGGTGACATACATACAGCAGTACATCCCAAAGGCATATCTTGACGGAATTATCTGATAATCAAATGAGTAGAAATGTGGAGGAGCAATATAATCTATGCAGGATTGTAAAGAAGTAGAAACAAGCCGAGAGACCTTATGCGCTGTTAATGCGCGCAAGGCTGAGCTTGAGAGCATGATCAAAGAGCTGGAGCGAAAAATTGCAGAGGCTCCTGAAGGAGGACTAAGAGTTTTAAAGCGTAATAAATCTTTCCAATATTATTGGAGGAAAAAGCCCCAAGACAAAAATGGTGTTTTTATTCCTAAACGTGAAATCGCAATTGCAACTAAACTTGCGCAAAGAGATTACAATCAACTGGTATTGCAGATTGCAAAGGAAGAACTTAGCATCATAAACTCCTATGAAAGCATGTTAATAAATGAATCCGTAGAAAAAGCGATAGAGCGCTTTAATGATGGAAGAAAAAGACTTATAGAGCCAATTAGCATTTCCGACAAAGAATTTGTTGATCTATGGCAAGACGAAGAATATGAACATTTTGGCTTTGATGATACAAACGAGTATTACTCTGTAAATGGCGTAAGGGTAAGGTCCAAATCAGAAGTGATAATAGCAAACCTTCTAGAGCATTATGATATACCGTATAAATATGAGTATCCGCTTACTATGGGAAAAAGTATGACCAGACCTGATTTCATGTGCCTTAATGTAAGAGCAAGAAAAGAATATGTATGGGAACATTTTGGAATGATGGATGATCCGGAGTACGCTAATAAAAATATTAAAAAGATATCTATATATGAACAGAATGGCTATCACGCAGGAAATAACATGATTCTGACATTTGAGTCTTCACAAGTGCCGTTAAACTCAAATATAATTAAGGATAAAATAGAGCAATACTTGTTATAATCAGCACTCGGGTAAAGTTGTGGTGATTTTGTTATCATAATTTACTAGTGGGAGAATGAAAAGTGGAATACACACATTTTGTTTCTGTAGCTGGCTTGGTACGTAACGATAAGGACGAAATCCTTCTACTGAAAAGTCCGAACAGAGGCTGGGAGTATCCCGGGGGAATGGTTGAACCCGGAGAAGCTTTGCAAGACGCACTTATAAGAGAAATCAAAGAAGAAACCGGTGTAGATGTTGAGATCACAGGCTTCATAGGAGTGTGTAAAAACATTCAGAAAGATGTGGTAAACATTGACTTTTCCTGCAAGTACACAGGCGGAGAGCTTGCTACGGGGGATGAGAGCCTTGACGTAAAATGGGTCAACAATGATGAAGCGCTAGAGTTGGTAACATATCCCCTTACAAAGAAAAGACTTGAAAATATGTTGGCAGCAGGCGATACAGTTAGTTGCTTTAGCTTTAAAAAGGAACCTTTTGAGCTAGTTACTGAAGGAAGGTATACGGTTGGGAGATAATAACATGCAGGAATTAATCAGCATTTCCATGCAATAGATTAAGAGAGAGAATAAAATGGATTTAAGAAATGTATATTTTGTTATTGGCACATCCTATGCAGGGAAGTCTACAATAGTAAAGAATCTTGCCAAAAAGCATAACGGATTGGCTCTTGAAGAGAATTACCACGACGAGAAGCTTCCTGAACTTGACAGTAAGGAATTCCCAAATCTTACCTATACCCGGGACCTTCAGGACTGGCATGAATTCATCCGCAGGACTCCGGATGAGTATGTGACATGGATAAATAATGTGAAGAAAGAGTGCGAGATTGTTGAACTTCAGATTCTTGAGGAACTGCTCAGTGATCAAAAGAACTGTGATAAGAAGATATTTGTGGATACAAACATCAGCATCGAGACCCTTCATAAGATCTCTGACGCAGACCATGTTCTGGTGATGTTGTCAGATCCACAGATCAGCATCCACCGCTTTTTTGACCGCCCTGATCCGGAGAAGCAGTTTCTCTATCAGCTTATGCTGGAGGAACCGGATCCACAGGCAGCACTGGATAACTATCGAGAAATACTTACCAGGATATGCTCTAAGGAGGAATATGAGATGCTGGAAAACTCCGGCTTCAAAGTAATCTATCGAGATGAAGACAGAACTCAGGAAGAAACTGTCAGGCTTGCTGAAGAATTATTAAAGATTACAGATTGACTAGAAGATAAAGGAATAAACAATGCCGAAGATAATATTTGTATCAGGGCCCTGTGGCTGCGGGAAGTCCACATTTGTGGATGCCTATGCCAGACACCTGGTGGATAAGGATAGAAAAACAGTATACGTAATCCATGGAGATGACTTCCATGGAGGATTCGTGGAGCCCGAGGATAAGGGAGATTTCTTTGTGAACGGAGAAGCTTCTGACTCAGTGTTGTGGGAAGATATCCTTAAATTCAACTGGGACTGTATCATTGCAACTGCGGGCAGAGCCCTGCAACAGGGAATGGATGTCCTTATTGATTATGTGATTGAAACTGAACTTCCCAGAGTACAGAACCTTGCCGCTCAGAACGGTACCGAGCTTTATTACATAGTTTTAACAGCAGATGAAGCTACGATTGAGAAAAGAATCCGTGGTCGCGGCGATATAGACATGATAGAAAGAGCTAAGTTCCTGAAAAAAGAGCTGGAGGCAATGCCCGAGAACAGTGGCCATCTGTATGATAATTCTAATAAGACCACAGAAGAGACAGTTAATGAGATCGTTCTTGAGGATTACATTGTTTGAGGAGAGTACAGGCTGCTGCAGATTAAAATCGGACAATTTGGTGGTCCGAAAAAGTGTATGAGATAACAAGGGGAAATAATGTTCAAAACATTCTATGAAAGGCTGCTTCAGCAGCTATCAATTGATTTCAATTGCTCACCGGAAGATTTAAGGACAAATAAGGTTACCATCACAGAGCCTGCATGGAATGAAGGCAGAAGGAGCTACAGTCCTGATATGCCATTCCTTGAAATGGCCACACTGGGGCAGAATACTGTCATTATGGCGGATAAGTGCCTCCATGAGTTTCTTAAGGGGCTGATCACAGATGAGGATAGTCATCATCTTTTCGAATTTGATAATCTCCTGAAACTGAATGAAGAGCTGAAACAATACGGTTACAAGATGAAGCACACACATCATATGTTTCTGCCCTGCTGTGAGAAATCGATAGAAGAGCGCTTCAAGGTGAAGTGGCTCTACGACAGCGAAATCAATCAGTTTTACGGAGATGATAGGTTTCCCAATGCCATAGCCTACCCCGAGCCCTGCCCGGTCCGCCCTGACAGGATTGTGGTCATGGCTCTCGACGGCGATAACATCATGGGAATGGCGGGCTGCTCAGAGGATGCACCCCACTGGCAGCAGATAGGCATCGATGTCATTCCTGAGTATCGCTCAAGAGGGATTGGTACTTATCTCGTTACCCTTTTAAGGAACAAGATCATTGAGATGGGGGATGTTCCTTTCTATGGCACGGCAGCAGCTAATATTCAGTCACAAAATATCGCCATAAAAAGTGGGTTCAGCCCTGCCTGGGTTGAAACAGAAGCCGCGGTTTTGAATCCGAGAAGTTGATCTGGATAGACTTAATTACTGCATTTTGTGCCATTCGTCCGATTTCAAGTGCCATTCGTCCGAAAATGAGCACCTATCTTGTTAAATATGATATAAGTAGTTAGATAAAGGGACATGCCTTGGATGTATGGTCTGCCTGATTGGGGAGATATGCCCGAAGATCATGAAGCTATTGAATTAGGCATAAAATGGAGAAAGGAAGGGCTGCCCGGATGAAGAAAAAGGTTGAAATAGCTGTAGCTGTGACAGTGGCAGTAATTGTTTTATCAGTTATGAATTATTTACTCGGAATCTTCAGATTTCCGATTGATATAAGAGAGTATGTAGCTAATAACAGCGAAAAGCTTACAGCTTTTGCTGAGGAATTGTACCAAAAGCAGGAAGAAGATATTGAAATTTATTACTGGGTCTGGGAGGTTCCGATTGAGGCTAAGAAAGAGATAAATCCGTTTAATAAGTTAGCAATTATATCAATATCAGTTGCTAAGTCCTCCGGAGATGGAAGACAAGACTTAGTCAGATTTATGCTGAAGGGGCAGCCTGAAAAGCAAGGCTATTGGACTCGGGGCATATATTATTCTCCTAATGATGTTTTGCTGGATATCCACAGAGTGGCACAGGAAGGGGATTATTACGAGATTGACAGCAGTGAATCCCATGAAAAATCAAGATATAGATCAGAGAAAATCTGTGATCACTGGTACTACTACGAAGAGGCGGTGTGGTAAGAATACATGAAATGCGCCGGATATAATGCCGTTTTCGGGGGATGACGACATTTTGTAGGACACAGTCTGATAAGCTTATTCAGAAATATAAACCAAGCTATATTTTCTTATGAGACAAGGGGATAAATTATGAAAAAGAGAAATCTGATGAATGGTAACCTGGCAATCATTCCTGCAATCGGAATGGCAATTGCTTTGACTGCATGTGGTTCAGAGGTGGCAACAGAGCCTGAGAGTGCAGGGGAAGCACAGCAGGTAGAGACTACCGAATCAGAAGTTGCAGGCGAAAAGAAAGACGAAACTATTGTAGAAAATACTGCAAATGCAGAGGGGTACATTACCGACAGTGTTATCACAACAGATCTTATTCAGATCACAATTCCGGATGAATTCAAGGATATGACCTATGCCAAGGTAGAGGATGACCGCATAAGTGTATATGACAAGGCCCTGGTGGATGCAGGCTGGCCCGGACTTGTATTTGAGGTTGGATTATCTTCCGATTGCAATATTTTTGCCGGCGGAATGTTCACCAAGGTAGGAGAAGTATTTGCTACCGATGGAACCATATATAATGTTGGAAGAGGCTATGCTTCCGAGGTTCAGTGGGATTACAATGAGCCTGAGGCTCCTGAGAGCTACACTAAACTTGAGGATGCCACCGAGAGTGTCTTCGAGAATATCACAGGCACAGGGGATAACCTTTTTGTCTACAAGGCCGGAACCAAGGGAGAAGATCTGTATTTTACAGTTCTTGATAAGTATGTGACAGCTATCAGTGAGGGCTGGGATGCAAATAAGTGTGAAGAAGAGGGTATCAGCCCTGAGATCGCAGCAATAGCCGCTAATAACGAGAAGCCCTTTGAGGTTCTTGGCTATGCCTATGCAGATATGAACTGCGACGGTATCGAGGATCTCTTTATCGGAGATATGTCCGGCAGTGAGATCGACGGAATGGTTTACGACGTATATTCAACGGTTGACAGAGTTGCAACTCACATCGTAACAGGAACTGCCAGAGACAGATATTATGCATACGGAGGGTATGCGCTTCTTAATGAGTTCTCCGGCGGAGCTATGGAAAACGGATCCGTAGTGTGGATTTTTGAGCCCAACTCCACAGATATGGTATGCCAGCTTGGCTACAAATATGACGCATATACAGACGAGAAGAATCCATGGTTCTCAACCTATGATAACGAGGAGTGGACTCCTATGTCCGAGGAGGACTACAAGGCAGAAATGGAGAGAATTGAGGGCCAGAAGACAGCTCTTAAGTTCACTCCTTTCACAACAGTTTCAGGAATTGATTTCTCCAAAGAGGATATGTCCAAGTATGCTACATTTACAGAGATTGTGGACAGTCTCTATCCCAATATGGCATATGCCAATGTAACGCTTGACGAAACCGATGTACTTCTCGTTGCCAATGGAAGCTACGACAACCTTGACGGCAATGAGGCTGCCATCGATTCATCAGTCTTCATGTATGACAAGGATGGAAATGTTGTGTTCCTTGGAACAGTACAGTCCGGCGGAACAGCCAATCCTCTTGCTGTTAAGGACGGCAAGCTTTTGACAGCAGGTCATCATTTTGTGACAAAAAATACAGTTAAGGACGGCAAACTCGTAGCTGAGGAAACCGCCTATGAAGAATTTGACACCAACGGAAATGCAACCTACTATGTTGAATCCGACGGGGAAAAGAATGAAGTGGAAGATGACAAGATTTTGCAGGGAATGTTCGCTGAGTATTCAGAGGCAGAAGTAGTTAACTTCCAGAAGGTCATGGAATAAAAGGAAGGAATAGCACTTGTTCGAAGATCCTAACTTACAAACTATAGCCGCGCTGAATATGGCGCTGGTACTGCAGCTGGCCGGTGTGGCCATTGCAGTTATGGCAGATCCCTATATCCAAAAAGCCAACAGATACAGAGTATATGCAATAGCCCTGATAGTTGGCTTTTTGCTATGGGAGCCGCAGTTTTCCATGGAATACGGAGATGTCCTATATAGGAATGCCCCGATTTTTTGGTATACCTTAATTTCTGCCCTGGGCTATATACTACGAACTGTGGTGCTATATCTTTTTGTCAGGCTCGTTGGTAATGAAAAAGGAACAAAACTGTTGCATGCTCTCATTGTGGTCAACGCAGCATTTTGTATGTCCTCATTTTTTTCACACCTGGTTTTTTTCTACGATCCAAACCTCCACTGGCACAGAGGACCGCTGGGATATATACCCTTCGGTGTAAGCTTTGTGATGGTGGTATGGATTGTTGTAAGCGCTCTTATGAAGTACCGTGGAATCAGGCGAAGAGAAGCTGTGGTTCCCATCATCATATCGGTCATGGTGGTCATTGCAGTAGTGCTGGACATGGAGGCTTATTTTAACGCAAGAGTTACGTTTTTGACAGTGGCAATGACTGAGAGCATTGTGTTCTTTTACATCTGGCTGCACCTGCAGTTTGTAAGGGAGCATGAGAATGCTCTCAAGGCAGAGCAGAGGATCAGGATAATGATGTCCCAGATCCAGCCCCACTTTTTGTTTAACACACTGTCAACAATCCAGGCTCTGACGGAAATTGACCCGGAGAGGGCATCCAAGGTCATCGAGGAATTTGCCCTGTACCTGAGGCAGAATATCAACTCTCTTAATGAGGAGGATATGATTTCTGTTACTAAGGAGCTGGAGCATACCAGAATCTATTCAGATATCGAGCAGGTGCGCTTTCCATCAATCAAGATTGAATATGAGATCGAGGACGATGACTTCCTTATACCGCCGCTGACCATACAGCCCATGGTGGAGAATGCCATAAGACACGGTGTCAGGGGCAAAAAACATGGATGGGTAGCCGTAAGTACCTGGCGCGAAGAGGATGCCCACGTGATCTCAATCAGGGATAACGGCAAGGGCTTTGACGTGGACAAGATGATCGAGGACACCCTAAAGGGTGATCATATTGGATTAAAAAATGTCCGTGACCGCATAATCGACATGGCGGGCGGTACATTCAAAATTGAGAGTGTAGAGGGAGAAGGTACCAGCGTTACGATCAAGATACCTATCTGACCTGATGATCTGATAATATTTTCAGAGGGAAGAGATGAGAGCAATATGTGTTGATGATGAGGGACTGATCCTTGCAAGGACGGTTTCTCTTGTGAAAAAAACCAATAAATTCGAAGAGGTAGAATCCTTCATGAATGCCCTTGAGGCACTGGAATATCTGGATGAGGAAAAGGCCGATCTGGCGCTTCTTGACATAGATATGCCGGAAATGGGAGGCCTGGAGCTTGCCGCCAATATTAAAAACAGATGTCCGGATATCAAGATTATTTTTCTGACCGGATATTCGGAATACGCGATTGATGCCTATGCAATGCACGCCACAGGGTATCTGCTCAAGCCCGTGAGCTATGAGAAACTTTTTTCAGAGATTGAGTATGCTCTGGGAACCGGAACTCCTGCTGTCACAGCCGGAGCTGGAAGTAGTAATGAAGTGAAGGCCAAGGTTGAGACCTTCGGCTTTTTCAATATTCTTGTTAACGGCAAACCCGTGGTATTTAAGAGATCCAAGGCCAAAGAACTGTTGGCCTGTCTTGTGGACCACAGAGGCCAGTTCATCGCAAGAAAGGACCTGTTCTACATCCTCTGGGAGGACGACGATTATGACAGGGCCAAGCAGAAGTATTTTGACACCATAATAAGAAGCATGAAGGACAGCCTTGAGGAATACGGGATCTCAGATATCTTCGAGGCAGAGCAGGGACTTATGCGCATTGTTCCCGAGAAAATCGACTGCGATCTGTATCGGTTCCTTGATAAAGATCAGGCTGCCATTGACAGTTTTCGCGGAGAGTACATGAACTCCTATACCTGGTCCAGCGAGACCGAAGGGTATCTTACTGAGTTACAGGAGGAATGCTAAATCAGCGTAGATTATAGTATGACAGTGACGACATTTTGTAGGACATCGTGTTGTAGACTTATATACAGATAATGAATCAGACACTTGTTTATGCAAAAGCGGGGTAATCCGAGTATGAAAAAGAGATTGTGGAGTATGTCATCAACAATGCTCGTGGCACTGGTAATGGAAGGAGTTTTTATGCTGCAGTTTGCAATTCTGCTACTGTCGGCACTAATTATTTTCAGATGAGAAGATAAGCGGTTTACTAATGTTATGAGGGGGGTAAAAGCCTTGCAGCTGCGGCTACAGGGCTTTTACCATGTAATGGAAGTTTTTAATGTTTTAATTGTAGTTATTTATGCTTTTTTAACAAGCTTAGCCCTCGAAGTTTGATATAATGAGGATAGGTATGCGATAAATCGTTTATGTGGGCGATTATGTATTTTACTATGGTGAATCATGGCTGCAGATAGATTATCAAAAATAAAGATTGGCAGTTTTGGTCAACACATATTGTTATCACTTATCGGAATCATAGTTAACGTCGTTCTGGCTTATGCCATGTACAGTATGGGATATCCTCTGTTTCTGGATACCATAGGAAGGGAAGCAGGATAATCACGACTGCTGAGAATCTTGGGGTATACCTTGAATGCACCACAACCATCAACGATCCCGTGGAGAAGGTCTATGTCGCTCTAACCGGGAATCGATGCGCCCTGACAGACATCCGGATAAGATAGAGGAATGAAGAATCATATATTTTTTTACAGATAAATAGTGTATACTTTAGAGGAGTAAACGTTAACACGAGAAATAACAGACGAAAAGGGGGAATCGTCAGTTGAGCAAGGTTATTTTTTCAGTGGTTTTTTCGTTTTGCATCTCTATCGCCAGACAGATAGACAGGGAGGGGGCCTTACATGTTCCGGGGGCAGGTGAGATCCTTTCTTTTGTTGTCATGGCTGCATTTTGTTATGTCGCGTTTGCCATAATAGGTAGACTTGCTGACAGAATCGGCAGCAAACTCTCAGCCAATATAAGTTTAATCGAGGATGAAGGCCGCTTGGAAGCGCTGGCTCCAAGGATCATACCGGTCTTTCTGTTTCTTGTCGTCGCCTATGGCTTAGTCCTGTGGGGCGTCTATCCGGGATTTTTCACATACGATGCCGGAACAGAGATCTCTCTTTTTACCAAAAACGCCAATACAACCTGGCATCCGCTTTTCCACACCTATACAATGTGCAGCCTCATTAATTTCGTGCATGACCTGACAGGGGATTACAACCTGGGGATTTTCTCCTATATTGCACTTCAGATGGTGCTTTTTGCCGGGGCTTTCACCTATATGTACTGCGAACTTATAAGATATCGCATCCCTAAGGCGGTGCGTATGATCTGCCTTGGATTTCTTGGCCTTTTCCCGCCTGTTGTAATGTATGTACTGTGTTCCGCAACGGACTCAGCATTTATTCTGTGCGTGATGATGTACACGCTGCAGGTTCTTGCGCTTCTATGCACTCCGGAAATATTCCGCAAAGAGCCGGTGCGGTTCCTGCTAATGGGTCTGTTTGCCACGCTCTTCATGTTATATCGCAAAAACGGCATCTATGACTTCGCCGTGTTTATCCCGTTTCTTATTTGTTTTGCCCAAAAAGAATACAGAAGAAAGCTTATTATGATTTCTCTTACATCGCTGGTGTTGTTTTTTGCCATTAATTCTGCTCTCATAAACGGACTTGATGCAGAAAAGAACGGGCAGCAGGAAGCCTTCGCTGTTCCGCTCCAGCAGCTGGGAAGGGTTTACAACTATTATCCTGAGGACTTCTCAGAGGAAGATCTTGAGTACCTGACATCCCTTCAGAGCCTCGACAGATGGCAGCTGTATTCCGATAAAGTGGCAGATGACCTGAAGGAACAGGTCGATGGCAAGGTCATTCTTGAAGATCCGGGGGCCTTTATGTCCGTTTATCTCAAAATGTTTATAAAGCACCCCAAGGCATATTTTGATGCATGGCTCTTGACCGGCTATGAGATGTGGTACCCCGGTGCTATCTTTGACTGCTTTGTGGGCTCGGGGCTCTATGAGCAGGTGAGTTATTTTGCCTGGGTCACTGACATGCCCGGCTGGCGTGATCTCGGAGGAAACTACATCGATATTGCCTACAGAGCAATTTCCGTTAAGATGTGGCCCCACAAGATTCCGATCCTTCATTACATCTGGACTCCGGGATTCTGGCTCTGGTTTTCTATTGCGGCATGCATCTACGTTTCACGAAAAGGTTCCCGTGGTTTTGCCAGGAGTTTTACCCTTATATTCATCATATATCTGTCTATGCTATTGGCGCCTGCTTCCTTCGTGCGCTATGTTGCGTACATTTTCTTCACCGCGCCGCTTATGGTATGTGGGATTCTGTTTCCGCAGTGCTTTGCCGCAGCAAGTGCAGACGAAGAAGCTGTGAGGAAAGCTGCGTAGAGATTATGTAGCTGCGGCGATGTGGGGCGCTGTGGTACGAACGGTTTATCTCGACAGTGCCACGAGGTAATGATAAAATCAGTGTGTTGCGATAATCGTTTCAAGCAGACAAGGAGGTAACATGGAACCAATTAATAGTATTGACGCAGAGGACGATCAGTTTGCATACAGATATGACACACAGCTTCTGATAGACAGAAGAGACAAGGACCTGGATGAGGATGAGATCTCGGATTACATCACCACTCATTTTGAGGGCAATTCTCTTATTGCCGCAGGTGATGAGGACCTTGTGAAGATCCATTTCCATACCAACGAGCCCTGGAAGGTGCTTGAGTACTGCAATACCGTGGGCGAGATCTACGACATCGTGGTAGAGGATATGATCAGACAGTCCGCAGGACTTCAGGGCTAAGGAGATCTGCCTTCAGCCAATAACTATTTTACGAGGAGAAACAGCATGACATTACTTGAACAGTATTTAGAGAAAAAGAAAGAACTTAATTTTATAGATCACGCAACTTCCCTTATGTACTGGGATCTTGAGACCACAGCTCCCGACGGAGCCAAGGAGAAGCTCTCCGATGCCCTTACATATTTTTCAACTGAGAGCTTCAAGAAATCCACCAGCGATGAGTACTATGAGCTTGTAACCAAGCTCTCTGAGCCCGAGGAGTTCGAGAAGCTTGACGACGTAATGAAGTTCGATATCAGAAAGAACAAGAAGACCCTTGATAAAATGAGACGTCTTCCTGCTGATGTATACGAGGAGTTTGTTAAGACTACTAATAAGTCAGCAATTGTATGGCCCAAGGCTAAGCAGACTAACGACTGGAGCATTTACAAAGAGCCCCTTGCCGCTACCATCGAGATGGTTAAGAAGGTTGAGGGCTACACAGATCCCGACAAGGATCCATACGATGCTCTTATCGATGACTACGAGGAAGGTATGACTCAGGAGACCATCGACAAGGTATTCGGTGAACTGAGACAGGAGCTGGTTCCCCTTGTAAACAAGGTTGTGTCAGCACCTCAGCCCGATTCCTCCAGATTTTCATTCAAGGTTCCCGCTCATGTACAGGCGGAAGTTTGCAAGTACATTGTTGAGTATATGGGAATGGATATGAACAGATTCTGCCAGGGCGAGACAGAGCATCCCTTCACCACCAACATGAACATTGATGATGTCAGAATCACCAATCACTACAAAGAGAACGCTTTTATAGAGGCTCTTTTCTCGGCCATTCACGAAGGCGGACATGCCCTTTTTGAGCAGAACGTTGACCACAAGTATGAGGGCACGGCAGGCAGCACCATTAACTACATGGGACTTCACGAGAGTCAGTCCAGATTCTATGAGAACATTCTCGGAAGAAACATCAACTTCTGGAAGCCGATCTGGCCCAAGATGTGTGAGATGATCCCTGAGCTTAAGGAAATCGGTATCGAGGAGTTCTACAGAGAGATCAACCACGTACAGAACAGCTTCATCCGTACCGAGGCAGACGAGCTTACTTATTGCCTCCACGTAATTCTCAGATATGAGATTGAAAGAGAGATATTCAAAGGAAACGTGACAGTAGAGGAGCTTCCCAAGGTATGGAACGACAAGATGCAGGAGCTTCTTCACATCACTCCGGGCACAGATGCAGAGGGTGTCCTTCAGGATATGCACTGGTCGGACGGAAGCTTCGGATACTTCCCTTCCTACCTTCTTGGCAGCATCTACGACGGAATGTTCCTTGAAGCTATAGAGAAGGACCTTGGCAGCATTGATGACATCCTGGCAGCAGGCGATATCAAGAAGATCACAGCATGGCTCAAGGAGAACATCCATCAGTACGGCGCCACAAGAATTTCTTCTGAAGTCCTTGAGAAGGTATGCGGTCAGGAGCTGTCAGCCAAGCCTCTTATCAAGTACTTCACAGACAAATACACAAGAATATACAATCTTTGATCAGGATATTTTGATAGGGCTACAAACTAATGCCGGGGCCAAATACTTTTTGACCCCGGTAAAAATATGAAGAGGGGTATGAAAAAATGGACGGATACAAGGGGTTAACTCCCGACAGATTAAATGACGACAGGAGATATGATTCTTTTTCAAACGGACAGGTTCTTCTGGGAAAAAAGAAAAATCATCTCCCTGCCATGGGCTGGAATTCCTGGAATGCCTTCGGAAGCGGCAACACAGAGGCCCTCACCAAGGCAATGGCGGACAAAATGGTAGAGCTTGGTCTTGATAAACTGGGCTATAAATACGTGGTCCTCGACGATGGCTGCTATAAGAACGAGAGAGTAGACGGGCTTCTTTCCAACGAAGAAGTTAAGTTCCCAAGCGGCTTCAAGGCGCTGTCCGATTACATTCACGATAGGGGCCTTAAGTTTGGAATGTACAATGATATCGGAAGTAATCTCTGCGCCGGGGCAGCAGTTGGAACCTGCGGCCATGAGAAGCAGGACGCAGCCAGCTATGTATCCTGGGGTGTTGACTTTCTGAAGGTGGATAACTGCTATTATCTTTTTGACAACGCTACTTTTTCCAACCCCTGCAATGCACGATACACCTATGCCCCGGCTATTCATGCCGTTACCCTTAAGGGACAGGGCAAGGAGGAGACCTTCACCTGCGGCGTCAACCTACAGGTCAGCGGAAACGGCGTAAGGACGGAGCTTATTGAGGATAGAAATTTCTTTAGCAATATCGGAACCTTCGACGGAACGGGACCTGAGACTTCTCCTGTCGGTGATGAGAGCGGCGAGATCTTTTTTGACACAGAGATCCCAAGTGACGGAGAGTATACGATTCTTGTGGACCATATAAACGGCGCGGAATCCGGCATCGGAAGCTGGCTTCAGATCGCAGCGCAGTACGAAGGGAAGACATTATATCTCTATGATGATTTCTTCGGACCTCACCCCGTTATTACCGATGAGAACAAGGATCCCAAGAATCCGCCGGATCATACGAAGCCCACTTCCACAGCAGTAACAGCAGTGCTCAAAAAAGGCAAGTGCAGGATCCGTCTTATGAATCACAGACGTCAGGAGAATACCCTTAACTCCTACGCAAGGCTCCTTGAGGGACTAAATGAGGCAGACCCTTCCCAGACAATCATCTACTCAGCCTGTGAGTGGGGCAAGACCCAGCCCGCAAACTGGGGCTACAAGGTCTGCGATTCCTGGAGGATACTTAACGACATCACCTTCAGAGTTGGAAGCGACGGAGATCCCGGTGTTGGCACCTGGACCGGAGACTATACCACCAGCGTAACTACCCAGTACAGCAAGGCTGTAATAATGGATGAGTTCGCCGGCCTGGATAAGGGCTGGAATGACCCGGATATGCTGATGATCGGAATGAACGGTCTTGATCTTACGCAGAACAGAACGCATATGACCATGTGGGCTATGATGAACTCACCTCTTATGCTTGGTCTTGACCTTAGAAGAGTTACGAAGGGGGATGACCTCTATGGCATAATCGCCAATAAGGATATCATTGCCCTTAATCAGGACAGTCTTGGAATTCAGGCCAAAAGAGTATATTCGACCCTTGCGGAAACTGACCCTTCCAAGGAATATATTCGTGATATTGACAGAGTGGATATTCTGGCCAAGCCCCTTTCCGAAGGCAGATTTGCCCTTAGCTTCATCAATGTCTCCGAAGAGGATAAGAATGAGGAATTCAAGGTGGATATGGCTCTTCTTAAGAAGTATCTGGGAGATAAGATATCGGAGGCTCCTTGCTATGAAGTTAAGGATCTCTGGACCGGAGAGATATCCGAAAACACTGATGGAGTATTCTCAGTTAACGGAATTAGAGCCTGTGACAATATTACAGTTGTAATTACTCCAAAAAGCGTGTAATATCAATAGACGTTCGAGTGCAGAGGAAATAGTTATGACCAGTAAGAAATTTACACAGTCTTTAATAGATGCATACTTTGAAAAGACAGGAAACGACCTCACGGATGAGGACGTTTCCCTTTTTGAGTACTACCTTCATGACGGCGCGATTCCAAGAAGACTTGCTGCCAGGGTAGTACATCTTTTTATGACAAGGATCCTTAATATTCCTGATGTTGACTGGGATAAGGCGCTGACTCTAAGAGACATATATGAGTGCAGATCCTGTGCCAATGCCATTGCGCAGGTATACCAGAGAGGATTAATGCTGCCCCTTGATGAGGACAGGTTCGGATTGTCCGAAGATGTGACCGAGGAGGTTCTGGACAGAATCATTGAGAGACTGTACAGCACCTGATAATTGTAGAAAATAAGAAGTAGGATATAAGCAGTAATGAATTCAGTAAAAGCAATTTTTAACAAGGTAAAATCAGATCCGGTGCTGATCGCAGCATGGGTATTGGCCGTAATATCGGCTTTTTTTGTGCATCCATCCAGGGAATACCTGGGATATATTGACTTCAGGTCTCTGGGAATTCTCTGGGGACTTATGGTGATCGTTCAGGGACTTAAGGAAAACGGCGTATTTGAGCAGGTTGCGGGAAGTCTCCTTAGGAAAGTGAAAAGTCCATGGCAGCTATCGCTGGTGCTGGTGGCATTATGCTTTATCAGCAGTATGTTCATCACCAATGATGTGGCGCTCATAACCTTCGTTCCCTTTGCAATCATGATCCTCAAGGGCTGTCGCAAAGAAAAGCTCATGATTCCTGTGGTGGTGCTTCAGACCATCGCCGCCAACCTTGGCAGCATGCTGACACCCATAGGTAATCCTCAGAATCTGTACCTCTTCGGACTTACGGGAATGCCCATAGGGGCTTTCCTTGGAACCATGCTTCCATATACGCTGGCAGCAGCGGTGCTTCTTTTTGTTTCCACACTGTTTTTACCTGAGAAAAAGGGGACGCTGGCTACAAACAGCGATATTATGGAGCCTGAAAAAGAAGGCAGCAAAAAGCAGATCGCGGTATACTGCGCTTTGTTTGTGATCGCGCTTCTTACAGTACTTCGTGTTATCCCCTGGTATATTACCGCACTGATAATACTTTTTACCGTGATGATCATATCTCCAAAGATAATCGGAAGAGCAGATTATATCCTGCTTCTTACTTTTATTGGTTTTTTCATATTTACGGGAAATATGGCCAAAATTCATTCTGTCAGTGATTTCCTTAAGTCTGTGGTTGAGAATCATGAATTTGCAGTGGCAGTCATCGCCAGCCAGTTCATCAGTAATGTGCCTGCGACACTGATGCTGTCAGGATTTACCGGTAGCTACACGGAGCTTTTAATAGGAGTTAATGTGGGCGGCCTTGGAACCCTTATTGCATCGATGGCAAGTCTTATTTCCTACAAGTCATATACTCAGGAATACAGAGAAAATCAGGGCAAATACCTGCTGGTATTCACCCTGATGAATGTTTTGTATCTGGCAATTCTTGTAGTACTTCATCTGATCATAGGCTGATAATATCCCTACAGCCTCATATGCATTCCCAGCTCCTCGTGCATCTTGCGCTTAAGTTCATACATGCGCTGATCTGCGAGGAGGTATACTTCATGGGAGCTCTGGCCCGGGCATTCATGTCTGAAGGCATAGCCTGTGGACACGCTCCTTCGATATTCGGGATAGAGGGCGTTGAGAACGTTCAGCGCCGAGTTCATGCGCCCGATCAGGGCACTTACATCCACGACTGAAGAATCCTTGATGATAACAAGGAATTCATCTCCGCCTATTCTGGCTTTGAAGGTATCATCACCGAAGGTATTTCCCAGCACTTTGGCAAAATCTTTAATATACTTATCCCCGGCCAGATGACCGAATTTGTCATTTACGGGTTTCAGACCGTTGAGGTCGATGCTGATAATGCAGTAATCATCCTCTGTGTCGTTGAGGCTTTGGAGGCAGCTGTCGGACTTTGCCCTGTTCGCAAGGTTGGTAAGACCGTCTGCATAGGCCAGATGAGAAAGAGAGATATTCTCTTTTTTGGTAGCATAGGTCTCAGCGATGTTGACGAGATAGTTGGCCAGCTGACACATTGCAAAATAGATACAGCCGATGGAGATTATTCCCTTTTCCAGAGGCTGATAAATACTTATGTGGAGCAGGGTACTTGCAAAGTAGAACAGAAGGTGAACCACCTCCGCCGAGGTGAAGCCGCACAGGCCGGCCATCTGTATCATTGAAGAGGAGGAAATATCTCTTTTCCTCAGGTTCTTCTGGGCAAAGTATATGATAAGACCAAAACCCACAAGTCCGTCCACATGGTACAACAGAAGTGTTGAACGCAGATGTATACCAAACACGAAGTGAAGAATATATTGCATAATGGGAATCGTACATCCCACAATGGCGGTTATCAGATACAGCTTTTTATTCTCGATATTCTGGATCAGATACAGCATTACGTAGCAGAACGGAACCATTGAATACATTGTGATGTACTCGATAATAGTTTCGTCGGGGGCGTTCATATACATCGAGAGGATGTTGTAGCAGCTAAGAAGCCACAGTCCCATGGACATGCTAAACACTGAGCCTATCAGAAGCGTTATTACTTCCGGTACCGAGGTTATGAAAAACAGTGTTATGCATAGGAAGGCAAGACCAAAGGCCAGCAAGAAGAAGCCTGTGATAATGATCTGATTATTATCATGGGTCAGCATTCTCTCTACGTCAGGCTGTGAACCCAGGGTAACAGGCTCCAGGCTGGAGAAGGGATTTTTCTCTCCTACATACATGGTGAATCTGACTGTTTTGCCGGCGTAGTCCTCCGGAAGAGTTATAAAGTGGTTGACTTTACCGATATGCTTGCCATCCGCATAGTCCATCAGGCCGTATTCATAAATGAGATTGTCATCAATATAGCAGCTAAGGGTCGTATAGCGGCTCTTGAAATGCAGTACGGGGAAGTCCAGCTTACCTGCATCCGGCAGGGTGATCCACATGGAGACCCTGTCATTTTTTTGCAGTTTCCCATCAAAGATCTGATATATCTTGGTAATATCGACGTTTTCATAGGTATTGGAATTGATGCTGACGTTCCATCCGGTATCAAGCTTAATAATTTCGCCCTTGGGGGTAAAGCCAAGTATATAGCGCAGAATGGTGACAGCTACGAGAGCAATGAAGATGGCGGCAACAATTCTCAGAAGGCGGGTTTTATTCATCGCTGTCACCTCCTTCCGATTTTTTGCCCATGGCTTTTAAGAGGTCATCATAGAGTCTTCCGAGAGACTGGTTATGATGCTTCTTTTTCATGGAATACATGCGGGCATCTGCAAGAAGGTAGACGTTTTGGGCAGTGGGTCCGGGCTGAACCTTCTCATCCTTACTGGTGGCATAGCCATAGGATGCGGAGTAGCGCATAGGGCTCTCCTTGGCTGATTTCTCGCTCATAAGGTCCTGCATGTTCTTAAGATCCTTAAGACATTTCTCCTCGTTGATATAAGGGAGAATGGCAATAAACTCATCACCGCCCATTCTTCCAACTATATGAGCATCCGCAAAGCTCTCCTTCAGAATGTCTGAAAAGCCGCTAAGAAGCTTATCTCCTGCAAAATGGCCGTAATTGTCGTTGGTATATTTGAGATAATCAAGATCAATACTGATTATTGTGTAATCGTCCTTAAGATTAGCCAGAGCCTGTTCGCACCTGGCTCTGTTGGAGAGACCGGTGAGGGCATCGGTGTAGGCCAGGCCCTCCAGGCGCTGCTGAACCGAAATCTCGTGAATATATTCAATACTGTGGAAGAAGTAATTGAGGATCAGACAGATGATGAAAATGAAGGCTCCTACAGTCATGAAATTGATCCTTGCGGTGGCTTCTCCTATGCTCCCGAATTTCAGAATGTTGAATTTGATGATATCAACTACGGAGCAGCCCATAAATAGGATGAGGCCCAGAAGGAGCATGTAGGTGGAGTAGTTCTTTTGAATGAAGATATCGTCGGACTTGGTGTTTTTGACAAAGCGAACTATCAGTGTCGGTATGATAACAACACCCTCCACTATGGCCAAAGCGTGGAGATACTGCACGAAATGACAGATGTGGATGATATTGAAGATATGCATAAGGGTGGTAAAAATGGCAAAAGCGGTATTCAGGATAAAGAAACCAATAAGGAATTTCCTTGCGATTACCTGCCTTGCGGACACGATGAAGCCCAGAATTGCCATGGGAAGTGAAAACAGTGAGAAGTATTCGATAAAGGTGTAAAACTCAGCTTTGTCTGACAGGTACCAGAGGATGTCGTTGTAGCTAAGGATGTAAGCACCCATGAAGATGGATAAAAGTCCTTCAAAACCGATACTGAAATCCTTTCTTTTGGACAAAACAAAAAAGGGCGCCAGGATAAGAAGGATAAAGCCCAGGGTTGTCAGGAAAATACCGATGACAAGGGCTATTCTGTCCTTCTCAACAAGATTTCTTACAATGTCGTTGTAGTTACCAAACAGTATAGGTGAGATTCCGGAGAAAGCGTTGTTTTCCTGGGCTGTCATGGTGATTTCTATCGTTTTACCCCGGTAATCATCAGGAAGTTTGACGAAATGCATTATCTTGGGCATCATTTTGCCTTTTTCCGCAAGCTCCTGACCATAGCTGTAGTATGGCTGACCGTCAATTTTAATATCAACGGTGGACAGGATGGAGCGAAATTCGATAGTAGCCGGGGTAATGCCGTCGGAAGGAAGAGTAGAAGTGATGGTGACAAAGTCGCCTTTGTTCATAACGCCGACGGAAGTCTTAGAGAGGGAATCGGTCTTGAACGAATCATCCCCACGACTAACAGTCCAGCCCTGCTCGAGCTGGACAAGGTCGTAGCGACTTTCGGTACTGATCCCTGCCGATCCCAAAAGATAAAGTGCATATGACATAATCAGGATGGCCAAAGATGTACATAGAAATGTACTGACTTTGCTTCCTATTTTCACTGATTAACCTCGCAATCAAACAGTTGTAGGATTAGAAATGTCCGTGGCCGCCGCCGTGGCTGTGGCCGGAGCTTGATGTATGAAGCGTGGTGCCTCCGCCTGAGCCTCTAGAGTCGCTGTCCCTGGGAATGGGAGTCTTGGTAACTCTCATTGTTCTGTAGGAGTCGTTATGCAGTGTCAGATTAATGCCCTTGTGGGACTGATAGCCCTGAGCGGATGCATTCATGTGTACGGTGTTTAGCTGGGCCTTCATGATAAGAATCGGAATAATGGCAACTACCAGGCCTATGAGGATACATACAAGGCCGCCAAAGGCCAGATCTGAGGCACTTCTTGGGGCTCTTGCACCGATATCGTAAGGAGTGCCCTCTTCGTACATCTGTAAATATTTATCGGCATAATCGCCGTAGATCTTTAGTGCATTATAATAATATCCCGAAGAAAGATCATCCATCATTTCGTCAATGATCTTATCTTTTCCATAGTCGGTAAAGGCTATGTTACCTATTCCGTCAGTGCACCAGCAAAAGGATCTGTCCCCCATGGCGATCATGAAGAGGACGCCGCTGTCACCATACTCAGCTCCCATTCCGTTATAGTCGAAATAATCATCTGTAAAATCCTGTATGTCGCCTGAATAATCATCTACGGTAAGTACGCAGACGTTACAGTTGTGAGCCTTGCTGATTGACTGAAAGTATTCAAGGAGCTGTGCTTCTTCGCTGTCACTTAAAAGGTCCGCGGTATCGTAGACCAGAGGCTTCTGTCTGGTGTCCGGAACTTCGTAGGAGTCCCAGAGATCATCAAATGCCGAGGCTGTGAGCGAAGGAACAAGCATAAAAGCAAGGATGAGAGTAAGGCTCACCAAATATTTAATTATAGGGTTACTAATTTTTATTTTCATTTAAATTCAAAATTCCAGTCTCTGTCTTAGAATTACGCAAAATCACATAAAGAAATAAAAGATGAAATAGGCTATGGCCGCTGCAACTCCTGCGATGGGGAAGTAGTATTTCAGGGCTTCCTTCATGCTAAAGGGCAGGTCACCCACGAATTTGCCGCTCTGTCCGTTCATGGCAAAGATGTAGTTCTTGCCTTCCCAGGTGGTACTCAGGATATAGCAGGGATAAAGGGCATACTTATTGGAGGTACGCAGGGTCCCTGCATTCTCGGTAATGGGTCTTACGGAGCCGTAGCCTGATACGGTGGCTCTAAAGTCTGAGGCCACAGAGGTCTTAATTCTGTCAAGGGCTCTGGGCTGTGACTCTGAGGCACTGACATTGTATTTGTTTGCCAGAAATCCGGCCAGATATGCCATGTTAAAGGGAGCAAGCTCGCTCTGGTCAAAGGGCTCCAGGGACTCCATAAGGTCATCGGGCATCTCTTTGGATCCGTCTACCGGAACCTTTTCGAAGTCTTCGGTACCTTCTCTGCGGATGTCATAGAACTTGGTCTCTGTGTAGTTGTAGTTTCTGTCGCTCCAGGTTCTGACTCTGGTTCCCTCATAGTAACCCTGGAAACTCTCGGTTGCATCAAAGAGCCAGAAGGGCACATAGACACCTTTTATCTCATCGATATGATTTTTTTCAAAAAAGACCTTGGGCAGGAGCTTCTTGGATTTGACATATCCGGTGTAAGCTGCGATGGCATCTTCCTTAGTCTTCTTGAAGGGGATGATGTAGTCGGGCTTAAATTCTCCTGTGAACTTCTCACTTACCGCAACGTTGTTGCTGCAGAAGGGGCATTTCATTGAACCAAGGGATTCTGTGGCAAGAATCTCACCGCCGCAGGAACCGCAGTGGTAGATATACATCTGTGTCTCGGGACCTGTCTGCCCCTGGGAACTACTTTCCACGGCTTCACCGCTGCTGGTTGAGTTGTGATTGGCCACATAATCTTTTACATCAAACTCGGAATCACAGTAGGGACACTTGATCTTCTGAGTTTTGGGGTTAAATTCCATTGCCCCGCCACAGGCGGGGCATTCATATTCTTGTAAAGCCATTATTATCCTCTGTAGAACAATTATTGGTTAGCCGGTCTGGGGCTTCCGCACTGGCTGCAGAAATTGCCGGTGTTTACTGCGCCGCAGGAGCAGGTCCAGCCTGCTGCAGGCCTCTTGGAGCCGCACTGTGTGCAGAAGTTGCCGCTGTTAACAGCGCCGCAGGAGCAGGTCCAGGAAGCGCCGGAAGGAGCCATCGAAGGAGCAGGAGCGGGAGCTGCCTGCTGAGCGCCCATGTTAAAGAGCTGACCTGCGTTCATACCGCCTGCCTGCTGAGCCATGTTCATTCCTGCAAAGGCCATCATAGGGCCTGCATTAGTATTCTTGGCAGCATCCTGCATTGCCTGTGCCTGAGCACTTGCGATTGTTGCAGCTGCCATATTGGGATTACGAAGAGCGCCTGCTCTCTGGAGCTCTTTGATTGTCTTCTCATCTTCCTCGTTTGCTGTAACTGAGCTTACGCCGAAGGAAGAGATCTCGATACCGTAGAATTCACGCCACTTCTTGGACAGAACGTCGTTGAGTGCATCTGCGATCTCGGTTGTGTGTCCCGGAAGAGCGCTGTATCTGATGCCCATCTCGGAGATTTTCGCAAATGCGGGCTGAAGTGCTGTAAGAAGCTCGCTCTTAAGCTGTGATTCAATCTTGTCTTTTCTGAATTCGCCGTCAACGTTGCCGCAGATGTTCTTGTAGAAAAGAACAGGGTCGATAACATGATAGCTGTATTCGCCGTGACACTTGATGCTTACGTCCATATCAAGGCCGATATTTGTATCAACAACACGGAAAGGAACAGGGTTAACTGTGCCATATTTGTTGCCAAGGATCTCCTTGGTGTTGATGAAATATACTCTCTGATCGGTTCCTGCGCTGCCGCCAAAGCCGATTCTCTTGCCCCACTGCTTGAAGCTGGCAACGATGTTCTCACCCAGGTCTCCGTAGAATACTGAAGGCTCGGAAGATGCGTCATATACAAATTCGCCTGCCTCAGCACAGATCTCAGTGATCTGTCCCTGATCAACGAGAATCATACACTGACCTTCGTTAACGGCGATGATTGAGCCGTTGGATATTACGTTGGTTGTTCCTTTTTTGTTCTGACCTCTTCCGGGCTTGTTCTCACCCTTTGTAAGAAGCACATCGTTCGGAAGTGAAGGGCAGTAGAAGTACTCTCTCCACTGATCCGCCAAAACGCTGCCGCCAGCCTGAAGTGCTGCAGAAATAATTCCCATAACAATCTCCTTTCATATGTACAAATTTATGTCTTAATAATTTTTTGACTATATAATTGTCGAATTGTCTGACATTACCTATTTTCGCACATTTGCTGGGAAAATTCCAACTTTTTTGTGCTAAACTAGTGATGTATGAAGGCGGATGAGATTAAAGTAACGATAATTACATATGACCGGACCTACGATCTGACCTCTGTGCAGGGCACTAAGCTTAAGGATCTCCTGGATTCCACCGGTATCTCCTACAGTCTTCCCTGCACAGGCGCAGGAAGATGCGGCAGATGCAGAGTCAGGTTTACTAAAGGCGCGCCGGAAGCCCGTGACGATGAAAAGGCTAAGCTGACAGAGGAGGAAATATTTCAGGGCTACAGGCTCTTATGCAGGTGCATCCTTGAAGATAACTGTGCCATAAGTCTTACGGATGCAGTGGACGAAGAGAACATAAGCATAGAGACGGTGAAAAAAGGTACAGACCGGGCGATAGGTAAATCAGACAACCTCGGCATCGCCATCGACCTTGGCACAACCACCATTGCCGCAGCCTTGATAAGGCCCGCTACAGACAGCAACAGATCAGATGATTCGCCGTCCTACGAGGTCCTTGGAACCGCCAGCTGTGTCAATCACCAGCGCAAATACGGAAACGACGTGATATCAAGGATTGCAGCCGCTGAGGACAGCGAGACAGCCAAAGAGCTGCAAAGCCTTGTCATAACTGATATTGAAGAACTCATACAAGAACTTATAAAAGAATTCGGCGGAGGTTCCACAGGCGATATTTCTAATAATCCTTCCATCGGAGCCATCACCATTGCCGGCAACACCACGATGCTGCATCTCCTTGAAGGCATGGATGCATCGGGACTTGGGAAATATCCCTACACACCAGTGTCCACAGCAATGGTAAAAATGGATTCGGACAGGCTTTTTGGCAGTATCCGGGGCGCTAAGCTCACGATCCTGCCCGGAATCTCATCCTTTGCCGGCGCAGATATCGTAGGGGGGCTGTTTAGCCTTACATTACGCGGCGAAGAGAGATACTTTTTCATTGACCTTGGAACCAACGGAGAGATGGCCTTTTTTGACGGCGAGAACCTTAAGGTTACCTCTGCTGCAGCAGGCCCTGTCTTTGAGGCTGGCGGTATCAGCTGCGGAGTGGCAAGTATTCCCGGGGCCATCAGCCACGTGGAAATAGATGAAACAACAAGCAGAGCGAAGTATGAAACAATACAGAGGCAGGGTACATCTTCCGCGCAGCCACCAATCGGCCTCTGCGGAACCGCAGTATGTGAGATAACTTCCGAGCTTGCAAGGAGCGGTATCATGGACGAGACAGGCCTTTTATCCGACGAATATTTTGATGAAGGCTTTCCTGTCACAGAGGACGGACAGATCCGTTTCACTCAGCAGGATATCAGAAATGTCCAGCTTGCCAAGGCCGCAATACTAACCGGGGCCGGAACCCTTGTGGGAGAGATGATTCCTGACAAGGTCTATATTGCAGGAGGCTTCGGAAGCCATATTATTCCGGAGAAAATTGCAAGACTTAGGATGTTTCCCGAAGGATTTGATGGTAAGATAATTGCAGCCGGTAACACATCACTTAAGGGGGCAGCTATGTACACTGCAGCAGTCCTTTTAGGAAGTGAGAGTGAGGCGGCTGCCGATGCAAAGCTTGGGCACATCACTGATACGGCCCAAACAGTGGAACTGGCGGCAATTGACAGCTTTGACGAAGCATATCTTGAAGCAATGAACTTTTAACGGAGGAAATAGAATATGAAGGATGAGAGATGGGTATTTCACAAGGACGCAGAGCCTCAGGATCAGGGAAATGGAGTGGTAAGAAGAGTTCTTGCCTACACAGACGACCTTATGTGCGTTGAGAATACCTTTGAAAAAGGCGCAGTGGGAGCCCTTCATCACCACCCACACACCCAGATAACCTATGTTGTCAGCGGCGAATTCGAATTTGAGATAGACGGGGTTAAAAAGGTAGTTAAGGCCGGAGATACCATGCTTAAGATGAACGATGTGATCCACGGCTGCACCTGCCTTGAAGCGGGAATTCTCCTTGACATCTTTAACCCCATGAGAGAGGATTTTGTATGATCTGTGACAGCTGTGCCAATTATGTATATGACGAGGACTGGGAGTGCTACACCTGTATGGTCAACATGGACGAAGATGACTATTACAGACTCATGTCCGGCAATAACAAGGAATGCCCATACTACCAGGATGGGGACGAATACAAGGTAGTGAGACATCAGATCTAAAACAGACGAGGAGCAGTTATGAAAATAGTATTAGAGCACCTGACCAAACGCTTCCCCAACAGGAACAAGAAGATCAGGGACGAAGTTGTGGCGGTAAATGATTTTGATTTTACAATCCCGGACGGTAAATTAATTGGCCTTCTGGGACCTTCGGGCTGCGGCAAAAGTACCGCTCTCAATCTGATCTGCGGACTTGAGAAGCCCACCGAGGGCAAAATATATTTTGGGGACCTGGACGTCACAGCGCTTGCGCCTGAGAAAAGAGGCGTGGGACTTGTGTTTCAGAACTATGCCCTGTATCCCCACTTAAGCGTCAGAGAGAATATCAGATTCCCGCTTGAGAATCTTAGAGGTGACAAGAAGCTCACCAAACAGCAGATGGAGGAAAAAGTCCTGGAGGCCGCCAAGCTCGTACAGATTGAAGAGCTTCTGGACAGAAAGCCCAATGAGATGTCCGGCGGACAGCAGCAGAGAGTTGCCATCGCAAGAGCACTGGTTAAGAGACCCCAGGTGCTTCTTCTTGACGAGCCCTTATCCAATCTTGATGCAAGGCTCAGGCTCCAGACCAGAGAGGAACTTAAGAGAATACAGCTGGAGACCGGTATCACCACTGTATTTGTAACCCATGACCAGGAAGAAGCCATGAGCATTTCCGACACCATCGTCGTAATGAAGGACGGAGTTCTGCAGCAGATGGGCAAGCCTCAGGACATCTATGACGATCCCATCAACCTTTTTGTTGCCAAGTTCCTGGGGACTCCCCAGATCAACGTTTTTACCGGTGAAGTAATAGGTGAAAAAGTATATATAGATAAGGCGCAGGTCTGCGACGCACCCGGAGTCAGAGACGGAGATGTATATGTCGCTGTAAGACCCGAGGGTTTTGTTGTGGATCCAAGCGGTCCCCTTATCTGCGAATTCATAGGCCGTGAAGTCATGGGCCGCGATACCAGCGTCATCGCAAGACACGGCAATTTCCTTGGGGAAAACATAAGAGCCATCATTCCCTCCGAGGAGCTTATAGACTCCAAGGACGGAAGTGTTCGTTTTGCTCTTAAACCTTCCAAAGTTAGACTCTTTGACAAGGGCAGTGAGGAAAGGATCAGGGTGGAAGCATGAAGAAGAATCTGACAGCGTGGCTGTGTCTTCTTCCGGCCATCTTATTCTTAGGGATATTCATGGTCTATCCTCTCGTGGACGTTCTGGTATATTCCTTTGAGGAAGGTTATAACTTTGCATCCCAGAGCTACTTTGGAACGGGAACCTACAATTATTCCTATGTCCTTAGGGATCCCTATTTCATCCAGGCTCTTAAGAATACCTTCATTATTGTTATCATAACGGTTCCTCTTTCCACCGGAATCGCTCTTTTGATTTCCCTTGGCCTTAGTTCCATCAAGGTTCTCAGAGACTTTTACCAGACCGTATATTTTCTGCCCTACGTCACCAATACGCTGGCTGTAGGTCTTGTTTTCATGGTTTTGTTCAAAAAAACTCCCTACTCCGACGGCCTTGTCTCCATACTGATACAGACCTTCGGCGGCAAGGGTGTTGATTTTATCGACGGTCCCTACTGGGCCAAGATGTTCGTTATGTGCTTCTATACCATATGGACTGTAATGCCCTTCAAGATCCTGATCCTTACAAGTGCGCTGTCCTCCGTCAATCCCATGTACTACAAGGCGGCAAGGGTGGACGACACAAGACCCTTCAGGATTTTTTACAAGATAACGCTGCCCATGATATCACCAATGGTCTTTTACCTCGTGATCACAGGCTTCATCGGGGCTTTCAAGGCCTACAGCGACGAGGTTGCCCTCTTCGGAACGGACCTCAATGCTGCGGGAATGAACACAATTGTTGGTTATGTATACGACATGCTCTACGGTAACAGCGGAGGATATCCTTCCTATGCATCAGCGGCGGCACTTATCCTTTTTGCCATCGTATTTACCATAACCACCATTAACCTTATGGTCAGCAGAAAGACCGTTTATTATCACTAACTTCGTCGGAGAAAAAAGATGAACAATCAGGATATAAAAACTGTCGAAGCAAATACGAGAATCCAGAATACGCTGCGGGGAGTTATCAGGTACGCTTTACTGACTGTGTGGGCGGTGCTGGTGCTGTTCCCTTTTTACTGGATGATACTTACTTCGGTCAAAAGCTATGGCTCCTACAACTCGGAGTACATACCCAAATTCTTCACACTAAACCCCACTCTTGAGAATTACGTCCAGGCCTTCACTGCGGTGCCTCTGGCCAGGTATTATCTCAACACCTTTATTTTCACGGTGATAACAACGGGCCTTATGATGATCGTGGTGATCCTGTCGGCCTTTGCCTTTGCAAGGCTTGATTTCAAGGGAAAAGACATAGTGTTCACACTGTTTCTGTCACTGATGATGATTCCCAATGAGCTTGTCATCATCACCAACTACGTCACCATAACCAATCTTAACCTGAGAAATACCTTCACAGGTCTGATCCTTCCTTCGGTGACCTCGGTGTTTTACATCTATCTATTGAAGGAGAACTTTGAACAGATCCCGGAGGAACTCTACAAGGCTGCCAAGGTGGACGGAACCTCTGATTTCAGGTATCTGCTTAAGGTAATGCTGCCAATATCAAGGCCCACACTGGTGACCGTTACTATACTGAAGGTCATCGAGTGCTGGAACAGCTACGTGTGGCCAAGACTTATCACCGATGATAAGAATTATTTCCTTTTATCAAACGGAATACAGGAGATCAGGGAAAACGGCTTCGGAAGAGAGAACGTGCCTGCAATGATGGCGGCGGTCGTAGTTGTTTCTGTGCCGCTGGTTCTTATCTTTCTGATCTTCAGACACAAGATAATGGAAGGCGTCGCAAGAGGCGGAACAAAGGGCTGACAAAAATGATTCATAATATGAAACGAATGCTTATCACAACTTTATCTGCTTTTATCGGCGTATTTGCGCTGACAGCCTGTCACGGCGCTGTGGCATCAAGGTCTTTTTCCGTGCCGGATGGCTTTGATGAGAGCAGGAATATAGAGATCACCTTCTGGGCCAAAAATGATACCAACGTAACCCAGACCAAGATCTACAGCAAGGCTATAGAGGATTTTGAAGAGCTCTATCCCAATATTACAGTGAACATGAGGCTCTACACGGATTACGGCAAGATCTATAACGATGTTATCACCAACATCTCCACCGATACGACGCCCAATGTCTGCATAACCTATCCCGACCACATCGCAACTTACCTGACAGGAAGCAACACAGTGGTGCCGCTGGATGAGCTGATGACTGATGAGAACTACGGGCTTGGAGGGAAGAACCTCAAGTTTGAATCTCCCACAGTGGATGAGATAATCCCTGAGTTTTTGCAGGAATGCAGGATTGACGGTACCTGTTACTGTCTTCCTTACATGAGATCCACAGAGGCCTGCTATGTCAACAAAACTTATGTTGAGAAGCTTGGATATACACTGCCCCGGACTCTGACCTGGGACTTTATCTGGGAAGTGTCGGAGAAGGCCATGGAGACTGATACTGACGGAACCTACAAGGTTAACGGCCAGAACGTCATGATTCCCTTCATCTACAAGTCCACTGACAACATGATGATAACGATGCTGAAGCAAAAGGGTGCGCCTTACACCGATTATGACGGCAGCATTCAGCTTTTTAACGACGATACCAAGGAGATACTTAAGACTGTCGCAGAGCACACAGGGACAGGCGCTTTCTCCACCTTCAAGATCTCGGGCTATCCCGCCAATTTCCTGAATGCGGGCCAGTGCATCTTCGCAATTGACTCAACTGCGGGAGCAACCTGGATGGGAAGTGATGCTCCGCTGGTGGATATCGCCAAGGACAAGATTGTGGACTTTGAGACAGAGGTTATGATGCTGCCTCAGTTCGATACTTCGAAGCCCTATATGATGTCCCAGGGGCCTTCGGTATGTATTTTTAACAAAGCTGATTCACAGGAGGTGCTGGCTTCCTGGCTCTTTACCCAGTATCTTCTCACCAACGAGGTGCAGATAGCGTATTCGGAGACGGAAGGTTACGTTCCTGTCACCAGCAAGGCTCAGCTAAGTCCTGAGTATCAGGAATACCTTGAACTTGCCGGCACCGATAACACCACCCACTACGATGTTAAGATAAAAGCGGCGAGACTCCTTATGGAGAATGCCGACAAGACCTTCATCACCCCGGTTTTCAACGGCTCTGCCTCAGTAAGAGATGCCGCGGGGCAGCTGATTGAGAACGTGACCAAATCTGTCCGCAGAAAAAAGACCGTGGACGATGCCTATTTTGAATCTCTCTACAAGGAGACCGAGGCTTTGTATCACCTGGATCAGAGCAAGGTCCAGGCAGGAGGCAAGGCCGAGCTGGGAGAGCTTCCCACGGCGTCAAGGCTACTTATAACGGGACTTGTAGTGGTCTGGATACTTATAGGACTTTACTGGGCTAAAGAATTGATATTGCATCGTAACCGCTAGGCTTGTATAATTCAATTGTTTGTAGTTGATAATGAGGCTTTGACCCGGGACTAACCGTGCGAAGACCTCGGAAAACACATAATAGGAGGAATATTATGAAAAAGACACTGGCAGTAGCACTTACAGCAGTTCTTGCACTTTCTGCAGCAGGTTGCGGCAAAAAGACAGCCACCAACACAGCAGGAGAGGCAGCAAGCGCAGTACCAGAGGCAGCACAGGAGGCAGCTAGCGTAGTAGCAGAGGCTGCAGAGGAAGCTGCAAGCACAGCAGAAGAGGTAGTAGAGGAAGCTGTAACAGAAACAGCAGCCAAGGGCGAAGGCGTTATGACATACGAGGAGTATGCAGCAGCTGAGCTTGATTCAGAGGTAGTTGTTGAGACCTACGTACAGGCTAAGCAGTCCTGGTGGGAGGATAAGGCAACCATCTACACACAGGATGCTGACGGAGCTTATTTCATTTACGAGATGCCCTGCTCAGAAGAGGATTACAACAAGCTTGTTCCCGGAACCAAGATCAAGGTTACAGGTTACAAGTCAGAGTGGTCAGGAGAAGTTGAGATCGTAGATTCTACTTTCGAGATCGAAGAGGGTGACACCTTCGTAGCAACACCTGAGGATGTAACAGAGCTTCTCGGAACCGATGATCTTGTTAAGAAACAGAACATTTTCGCAGCATTCAAGGGAATGACAGTTGAGCCTTCAACAGATGCTGACGGCAACGAAGTAGCTTTCCTTTACAAGTGGGACGGCTCAGGCTCTGAGGGCGATGACCTTTATTTCAACGTTTCCGTTAACGGACAGACCTACAACTTCACAGTAGAGTCTTACCTCTGCGACAAGGACAGCGATGTATACAAGGCTGTTCAGGCACTTGAGGTTGGTCAGACTGTAGATATGGAAGGTTTCCTGTACTGGTATGAGGGCGCTAACCCACACATCACATCTGTAACTGTTAAGTAATTTGATTTTATATATTTTATGATCACAAGCCCCCATGGTTCAATTGAACTATGGGGGTTTTCGTGTTAATATCTCTAGGGAAAAAATAGGATACTATTGTTTGAAATACAGTGGAGGGCACTATGAGCAAAGAGCCGAATATCACCAAGGAATGCGTTCAGACAGTTATAGATAAGAAGTTCATCAGAATGTTCGATCTGCAGTACGCAGAGGGTAAGCACTACTTCGATGCCACCAGAAGAGATAAGGAGCACCTTGTGGCTCCAATGCCTGAGTCTGAGTTTAAGGCCATGCTTCCGGATGCGGTGAGCTGCGCCGTTATTATAGAAAACAAGGGCCAGGAGCCGAGGCTTCTTTTATCCTATGAGTTCAGATATCCAGTGGGAAGATTTCTTCTGGGAGTTCCCGCAGGACTCCTTGACCCGGAGGATTCAGACTGCGAGAATCCGGTACACACCGCTGCTATCAGAGAATTGCAGGAGGAGACCGGAATTGTTTTTAACCCTGAGACGGACAGCATCTATACCATCAACCCGCTGCTCTTTAGTACTCCCGGTATGACGGATGAGAGTAACGGCCTTGTGTGCATAGTGCTGAGGCAGGATACCACGGATAAGCTGGATCAGTCCGGAGCTCTTGGGCAGGAGTGTTTTGACGGCTTTGCCCTTCTTACAAGGGAGGATGCCAAGAGAATATTAAAGAGTGGACTGGATGACAGGGGACATTTCTATTCGGTTTACACCTGGGCTGCGCTTATGTATTTTGCCACTGATATGTGGAAAGAGTTGTGATTTTGGGATATAGCGTTACAAGATTGGAGTAATTAGGAAGTGAAGTACGATGCATTTATAAGCTACAGACATCTGGAAAAGGATATGTTTGTGGCAAAGGGAATCCACAAGGCACTTGAGACAACCAAAATTCCCTTAAGGATCCGCAAGGAGATAGGAAGAAAGGGTATAGAAAGAGTTTTCAGAGATCAGGAAGAGCTCCCTATCGGAGCCAGCCTTAGCGACAACATTGAGTCTGCTCTTGAGCAGTCAGAGTTCCTTGTTGTTATCTGTTCACCACAGACCAAGGAGTCTGAGTGGGTAATGAAGGAGATTGATACCTTCATTGCCATGCATGGCAAGCAGAATATCCTTGCAGTTCTTGTGGACGGAGAGCCGGAGGATTCTTTTCCCCAGCAGCTTCTTACGGATGACTACGGCAATCCCAGAGAGCCTCTGGCTGCCGATGTGAGAGGCGATAGTAAGAAGGAGATCAAAAAGAAGATCAAGAGTGAGTCCCTAAGACTTGCCGCTTCCATCTTGTACTGTGATTATGACAACTTAAGGCAGCGCCACAGAGAGCGCATTATGAGAAGATATCTTGCGGTCACTGCGGGCGTGGCTGCTCTCGGAGTCCTTTTTGGCGTATATAATGCCTACAACCTGGCAAGAATTAATGAGAACTATCAGCAGAAGCTCACCAACGAATCCAAGATTCTTGCAGCTACTTCCAAGCAGGTATTGGAGACCGGCGACCGCAAGGCAGCAACGCTGATAGCCCTTGAGGCCCTTCCCGGAGAGGGAGGCGACAGACCATTTGTGCCTGATGCCATGGATGCTCTGGCGGATGCCCTTGGATCCTACAGCGTAGGCAGCACTATGAAGAAAGACAAGATTCTGTCCCATGATATCTCGGTTAGTGATTTTGCCGTTAATTCGGATAATACCAGAGTCGTTTCTTCCGATCAGCTTGATGAAGTTTATTACTGGAATGTGGACACCGGAGATCTTTTGTTCAAGAAGAACTCCATTTACTATGAGGGCCAGCGCGATAAGGTATCAGGCCTTGCAATTAACAGCGATGCGGTTTGCGCCGTTACAGAGCATTTCATGACAGGATACGACGAAGCAGGAAATGTTCTCTATGAGAATCGTTTTACCGATGACTATGTGCTTTTTGCCAAATACAGCAAGGGCGGCAATTATGTTGCACTTAACTTCAGAGAAAGTGCTGCTGTGTATGATGCAAGAACCGGTGAACTTGTAAAAACCTTTGCTGACGAGGATCTTCTGTATTGTTCAGATATGATCTTCAGCCCTGATGACAGGTATGTTGGAATTCAGGCTGATTACGCCCTTCCTGACACTTCATTCAAAATGGCGGATGAAGACACCACCAATGTTATTGTGTACGAGATAGCCACAGGCAAACGTGTGGACCTTAACCTGCCCATGGACACTGTGCTTGATATGTTTTTTGCTCCGGATGATACTCTGCTGGTATGCTCCACTGAGCTGAATTCGCTTCTTGCTTCAGGAGACCATACAAATGTTGTACAGAAGTTTGACTACAAGACCGGCAAGGAGCTGTGGAGTACTGACGTTACCAGATCTCATATCGGGCCTGATAACAGCTATACATATGTTAAGTCCAGGATTATTGATACAACTGAAGGCAAGAAGGGCGAAGTTCTGGTTTCATCCGGTAGAAATATGTATAACCTTGATCTGTACACAGGAGAGATCAATATTACTATTCCTATGGAGAATGATATTATCGGATTTTACTTAAACCCTGACGGTGAGGTCTTTAATGTAGGAACTAGTGATGGCCATATTTCCGTTATGGATGGCAGCAGTGGTTACAATTATGCGGACTATGGCATTGAGGTGGGAGAGAACCTTACAGAGTACAAGACAGGACCGTATTTGATTACGTCCATGCATCAGTCTCCGGATATCGTTGTTATGAGCTATATGGAAGACGATACCAAGGAGGTAGTGATCGACAGCCCTACAACCATATATGCAATGGCCACAAGCCCTGAGGAGACCAACTTTTTCTATACAACCAAAAAGTCCGGCTCTGATTCTCCCTATGAGATACATGTGGTCGATGCAGCTACCGACAAGGAGATCGCTGACTTTTCTTTCAGTGGTATTACTTCAGATGATATCAAATATCATGATGAAAACACACTGGTAGTGATGAGCTATGATACTGACCTTACCTTATGCCATATCGATACCGGCGATATAGAGACGATTCCTGATACAGCAGAGATTATGGATTGGGTTCTTTCCGGCGATCGTAATGTTGCTCTTTCTGTAGATGGCAAGGAGTACAAGGCATATGATATTTCGGAAAAGAAGCTTTTGTATGAAGGCAGGTTTTCGGATGATTTTGAACGCGGATACTGGAATGACGGCGTTTTGAACGAAAAGGGTGACACTGTATATTATTGGGATTTCTATGGACGGTTGTATAAATGCGATTTTGTTAAGAAGGAGTTTACGCAGCTGTTCGAGGACTATACAGTGCTGAGTGCCTCTTTTACCGAGGATTTCTCCAAGGTTGTACTGGAGTGCGGCGATGGATTTGCCAGGGTTGCGGACACAGCTACACTGGAAATCTCCGATGAGATAAGCTTCTTTGGCGGAACCAAGAAGAATCTTGAGTTCTCCGAGGACGGAAGCAAGTTATACCTGCAGGGGTCTGATTATTATTTCAGAATCTATGATCTTGAGACAGATGAATATGTATATATATCCGATGATCAGTTGGATATGGCTTTTTACACAAAAGAGATTCCCGAGAAGAATCAGTTCATCTTCTGCAATGAGAAGGAGCTGATTATCATTGATACCGACACCTATGGTATCCTCAGCAGAATAGAGTACGGTGGACTATATTTTACCAAGGAAGATATCGTCATTGGCATGAATGGTAAGACCATATACAAATTCCATGTCAAGAGTCTCGAGGATCTGATCAAAGATGCCAAAGAGAAGTACGGCGATGCGAAGCTTACTCCCGAGCAGAGACTTAAATACAAATTGTCTTAAAAGATTATAAAGTGATTGAGAAAATTACTAAAGTTTCCGATATAATAGTAAGAAAGAACGTTATGTCTTTCCATACATGCAAGGATGCGTATACGGGAAACACCCGGGAAATGGAGGGAACCATGAGTAATATTTCCGAGATCACTGCTGCCGCCGGCGCATACGAGACCGGTAAGAGTACAGGCACAAAGGATACGCAGAAGACCACCCAGACCGGCAATTACGGCAAGACACTGGGCAAGGTACAGCTATCCGAGGAAGGCGCCAAGTACTACGAAGAGCTTAAGAAAAAATATTCCGGAATGGATTTTGTTCTTGTCAGCAAGGACATGAAGGAATATGCCAAGCAGAATGCCAGCTCCTTTGGAAACGCCAACAGAATGGTGGTTCTTATCGACGAAGAGAAGATAGAGCGCATGGCTACTGATGCGGATTACAGGGCCAAGTACGAGGGGCTTATTTCCAGAGCCCAGTCCCAGATGCCGCAGCTTCAGAATGTCATGGCAACCAAATCCGGCGTCAAGACCATCGGAATGCAGGTTAATGACAACGGAACCGCTTCCTTCTTTGCCGTAATGCAGAAATCTTCCAAGGATATGGCGGATAAGCTAAAGGAGAAGAGAGCTGAGAAAAAGAAGGCAGAGAAAGCCGAGCTTAAGAAGGAGCAGAAAGAAAAAATCAAAGAGAACCTTCAGAAGAAGATCGCCGATAAGGGGGACATCCCCGAGGACGAGGAGGATTATGTCATCCTCATGGCGGATTCGGTGGAGGAACTTATCAAAAAGATAGATGATTACAACTTTAGTCTGCGGGCTGACAGCGTTCAGACCCCTGCAGAGAAGATGGTGGGGCAGTCCATTGACTATAAAGGCTGATATACATAAGTTGGGGCGAAGGCCGGGGGAAACATGTATAGAGTAGCGATTTGCGATGACGAAGAAAACTGTATCAGAGAGGCAACACAGTTGCTTAACAATTATAGAAGAACACATCCACTGCTGATATTTGACGTGGATGTGTTCACGTCGTCTATAGAGCTTTTGGGAGCAATGGAGAAGGACAGCTACGACATATATCTGCTTGATATTTATATAGACAGGATGAATGGCATAGAGATAGCACAGGCCATAAGAGATAAGGATGAGGATGCCAATATTATTTTTATGACTTCCTCCAATGCTTTTTACAAAGAGGCCTTCAGGATCCAGGCCGTTCATTATCTGGAAAAGCCCATTTTACAGGATGATTTCTATGAAGCCATGGACAGAGTCTGCCACAGCGAGGAGACCAGGTTTCTTACGGTTAAGGACGGCGGCGCTGTCAGCAGGGTTGCTGTAGGGGATATCCTGTACGTGGAATCCGAGGACCATTACAAGAGGATTGTTGCCGAGAACGAGAGCTATCTTGTAAGGAGCACTCTTAAGGAAATATCAGAGGAGCTCTATGAACCCTATTTCTACAGCCTTGGAATAAAGAGCATTATCAACCTCAAGAAGGTTTTGAGAATATCCAAAGACACGCTTGTTATGGAGGATGGAAAAGAGTTTTCAGTGCCCAGGGGAACCTACAGAACGCTTAGTGAGATGATCCTTAACTATTCGTTCTGATGAAAGGATGGCTTATGGACAATACTGTTAACTTGAAACAAGGTTTGAAAAGGTTTATATGGTGCATTGGTATCGGAATGTGGATACTTCTTACTGCTATTGCGATATATGCGGCTCTAAATGCCAAGACCTTGAATATTTCTTCCGGTGGTACCGTGATAGTGTCGTTCGTTATAGGGCCGTTCCTTCTTCTTGGGGCATTATACGGTTATCTGTTTACCATGGTCAGTTTTTCACTTTCATTTATTCTGACCATTATCTTTGATATGCACGCTTCCTATAATATGGCTATTAATCTTGTGGCTGCTGTCAGCTTCTCTTTATTTTCCCAGTATTACTTCTTTACAACCAAGAAAAAGACCTTTCTTGCTGCGCTGGTGACACTTGTTGTGACCGGTATTGCAGAGCTGGCATGTCTTACGATTATCCCTTCAAGTGAATACAATCTGGAATCCCTGATTAAACTGTTAAACTATCTGGGCAGGGACGTTATCACGGTTTTTGGTATTGCCTTTGCCATATATCTGTTTTTTAACAAGGCCCCGGATATCTGTAAGCTGCCCTTCCCCATTGGGATCGGATATACGGCGGGATTCAGGAAAAATACCGAGGTTCAAAGGCGCCTTAGAAAGACCAGAGTAAGCGCCAAGATAACAGCTATCATTTTTGCACTGGAGTTGGCGCTGGGCATATCAGTAAGCGTTTTTACCATGGTTTTGTTCCCTGATCTTCGCCAGATGATGGTGGGGCGAATGGATGAAGCCATGAATGGGGCACCGGCTCAGGAACAGCAGATTGAGCCTGTGAACGATTCACAGAATGCAGAGGAGACCAATGGTGAAGCCGCCGGTCAGCAGTTCCTGGAGAGACTAAATGATATCGATTACAAATTTAACGAGTCCGCAGTGCGATTTGACATCAAAATGATTCTTTTGATGCTGTGTGTCGGTGTACCCATGGCTGCCTTTGCCAACTACTACACCAAGGTCACCATTGGAGGACCCTTGGGGGTAATGAGCGACTTCATGTACGAGTATGCCAATGCCGATGACGAGAGAAAGCTTGATGTTGGGCGTAAGGTAGACTCAATCAATGTTAAGACCAGAGATGAGATCCAGATTCTCAATGATTCGATGAAGGCCACAGTACATGCCGTGGAGGACTATATCGGAAGAATCCACGAGAAGCAGGAGGTGGAAAAAGAGCTGGAAATAGCCCAGAGGTCCAGCGAAGCCAAATCCTCATTTTTGTCCAACATGTCCCATGAGATCAGAACGCCTATTAATGCAGTTCTTGGCATGAATGAAATGATCCTCAGGGAGTGCGAGGATGAGCAGATCCTTGAGTATGCGGCTAATGTCAAGAGCGCCGGTAATTCCCTGCTTGGCATAGTCAACGACATTCTGGATTTCTCCAAGATTGAAGCCGGTAAGATGGATATACTGCCGGTTCAGTACCACATTGGTTCTACCATAAACGATCTTGTTAACCTCGTTGCCGCCAAGATATCCGACAAGGGACTTGAGCTGGAGATAAATGTTGATGAGACGCTGCCGGTACAGCTCATAGGCGATGAGATAAGGATTAAGCAGTGCGTCACCAATATCCTCACCAATGCTGTGAAATATACGGAAAAAGGCACTGTGACCCTGAACATCGGCTACAGAAAAGCTGATAACAAGAACATAATGCTAAGATTCCAAGTGGTGGATACCGGAATCGGAATTAAGGAAGAGGACCTGGACAAGCTCTTTTCACCCTTTGAGAGAATCGAAGAGATCAGGAACCGCACCATTGAAGGAACCGGCCTTGGCATGAGCATCGTCAAGAAGCTCCTGGCCCTTATGGATACAAAGCTTGAGGTGAAGAGCGTATACGGAGAGGGCTCCGACTTCTCCTTCGAGATCAGGCAGCAGGTGGTTTCCTGGGAACCCATCGGAGATTTCAAGAAGCGTTACAAGGAATATCTCCAGAGCACAGAGAAGTACCACGAGAGCTTCACTGCTCCGGATGCGGAGATCCTTGTGGTTGATGATACAGTCATGAATCTGACGGTCATTAAGGGACTTCTTAAGAGGACGAGGGTAATTGTAGACACTGCCGAGAGCGGAAAAGAGGCTCTTGAGAAGGTGGTAAAAAAACGCTACGACGCTATTTTTATCGATCACAGAATGCCTGAGATGGATGGACTCGAGACCCTGGCTGCAATGAAGGAACTTAAGGACAATATGAGCGAAGGCGTGCCATGTATAGCGCTGACCGCCAATGCACTCTCCGGCGCAAGGCAGGAGTACATCGCTGCGGGATTTGATGATTATCTGGCCAAGCCCGTTAACGGCAAGGATCTGGAGAAGATGCTTATGCATTTTTTGCCGGATGATAAGCTGCAGGCAGGCGAAAGTGCAGATGAAGAGAGAGCTGAGAACTCATTACTAACACAGCTTCAGGGGATAGATCTTCAGGAGGCACTTAAAAATTCCGGAAACTCTGCAATTCTTGAAAATGTAGTTCAGCAATTCCTTATCTCTATTGACTCCAAGGCAGATGCCATAGAAGGCTATGCCAGAGAGAAGGACTTCAGGAATTACACTGTTTTTGTACACGCTCTTAAGAGCTCTGCAAGGCTCATCGGAGCGCTGGAGCTGTCTGAGATGGCGGCAAGCCTTGAAGAATGCGGAAACAATGAGGATGATGTGGCAATACAGGAGAGAACACCGCAGCTACTTGACCTCTACAGGAGTTATAAGGATAAGCTGGCGGCAGCAGGTGGCGGGCAGGATGAGGATCTTCCCGAGATACCGGTGGAGGAGCTTATTAGCGCCTTTGGTGATATGAAGGAGCTTATCGATGCCTATGACTTTGATACTGCGGATTCTATCATGGAGATGTTGTCGCAGTATAGCATCCCTCAGGAATATAAGGAGAAATACGGAAGAGTAAAAGAATTAATATCAGCGGTAGACCGTGACGCGCTACTCGAAATATTGTAATATTATTATAGAGATAGAAAGGAAACGGCCTATGGAGACCAGAATTTTACTGATCGGAAGTGCAAAGAGCTTTATGGTTACCTCAATTGCCAAAGAACTTCGGGGCAGCGGCTTTGAGGTGGTTCAGACTGAGCCTGATGTAACTGCTATAGACAGAATCGAGAACAGGCCGCCGGTCTTTCTTTTCTATGTGGATGATCCGGAGGAAATGAAGGACATCTTCGTTTATATCAAGGATAAGGTAATGGAGGAGGATGTATCCGTCAGCATTATCGGATCCCATGATGACATCACCAAGGTTTTTAACAACATCCCCAAAGAGCGTGTGGCTGCGGTGTTTGAAAGACCCGTCAACGTCAAGGAACTTGGAAGGAAGATGATGGAGGTTGTGGCCAGGGAGGACGAAAGGCTCCAGAAAAAGCGCATTCTGGTGGTGGATGATGACGGAACTATGCTAAGAACCATCAAGTCCTGGCTTTCTGAGAGCTATCAGGTGTTCATGGTCAACTCCGGCATGGCAGCTATTACTTTTCTTGCCAAGAACAAGGTGGACCTCATACTTCTTGACTATGAGATGCCCATAACCACCGGACCCAAGGTTCTGGAGATGCTTAGAAGTGAATCATCGACTGCAAGCATTCCTGTCATGTTCCTTACGGTCAAGAGCGATAAGGACAGTGTTATGCAGGTTCTCAAGCTCAAACCGGAGAAATATCTGCTCAAGACAATGCCTCCGGCAGAGCTCCTTGCTAATATAGATGAATTTTTTGAAAAACAGAAAATCGATAACTGTTCTCAGTTCTAAAAATGAGAAGTGGAAGTCGGCCTTTTGTGTTGATGTTTAACGGGTTTTGTAGTATTCTGAATTCAATGGAGCATTTTGAAAAAACTAAAATACTCTACTTTTTATTAAAATAACGAATACTACAATACCGAAAAGGAGACGCCATGTTTAAGCTTTGCATCAATCCTTCAAACAAAAAAGGTCATATTAATCCCGAACTTCAGGGACATTTCTCCGAGCACCTCGGAAGAGGTATCTATGAGGGACTCTTTGTCGGAGAAAATTCAGATATCAAAAATGAAAACGGAATGAGAAGCGACGTTCTGGAAGCCCTTAAGGAGATTAAGGTTCCCGTTCTTCGCTGGCCCGGCGGATGCTTTGCCGACGAGTATCACTGGAAGGACGGCATCGGTCCCAAGGAAGGCCGTAAGAAGATGATCAATACCCATTGGGGCGGAGTAGTTGAGGACAACAGCTTCGGAACCCATGAGTTCTTCGAGCTCTGCAAACAGCTGGGCTGCAAGACCTACGTTAACGGCAATGTGGGAAGCGGTACTGTTCAGGAGATGCAGGAGTGGGTTGAGTATATGACCTTCGAGGGAGTATCACCCATGGCAGATCTTCGTAAGAGCCACGGAAGAGAAGAAGCCTGGGATGTTGACTTCTTCGGCGTAGGCAATGAGAACTGGGGTTGCGGCGGAAATATGCCTCCGGAGTACTATGCAGGCCTGTACAGAAGATACCAGACCTATGTAAGAGATTATCGTCCCGGCAAGCACATCAATAAGGTTGCCTGCGGCGCCAACGCCGATGACTACAGCTGGACAGAGGGCGTTATGAGCACCTGCTTCAAGGCTCCTGCCAACGTACATGGCTTCATGGACGGAATCTCTCTTCATTACTATACAGTTCCTCAGAACTGGGAGCACAAGGGTAGTGCCACAGACTTCGATGAGAAGGAATGGTATCAGACCCTCAGCAAGACTCTTTTCATGGAGACCCTTATCAAGAACCATCAGGCTGTTATGGACAGATATGACAAGGAGAAGAAGGTGGGCATCATCGTTGATGAGTGGGGAACCTGGTACGATGTAGAGCCCGGAACCAACCCCGGCTTCCTCTATCAGCAGAACACTGTAAGGGATGCGCTGGTTGCAGGTATCAACCTCAACGTATTCAACAAGCACTGCGACAGAGTCATCATGGCCAACATCGCACAGATGATCAACGTTCTTCAGTCCGTTATCCTTACAGACAAGGACAAAATGGTTAAGACACCTACCTACCACGTATTCAATATGTACAAGCACCACCAGGATGCAGAGCTTCTTGAGAGCTTCATCGAGACCAAGGAGATCGGTCTTGTGGACGAATACAAGGTTCCCAACCTTACAGAGTCAGTATCCCTTGGCAAGGACGGCAAGGTTCACGCAACAGTGACCAACCTCTCAGCCTCGGAGAGCTATGAGATCGGACTTAGCCTTACAGATACAGAGATTAAGAGCATCAAGGGAGAGATCGTTGGCGGAGAGATTCACCTTCACAACACCTTTGAGGATCCTGAGAAGGTTACAGTTAAGGCCTTCGATGACATCAAGGCTACAGGTAAGTCAGAGGCAGTTCTTACAATTCCTGCCAGCAGCGTGCTTCATCTTGAGATTGAGATCTGATCAGTTTATTGGTAAAACATAATCGAAAACAGAAACAAAAAAGCTTCGCCGATGATTTCATCAGCGAAGCTTTTTTAGCGGAGACGGCGGGATTCGAACCCGCGTGCCCCGGAGGACAAACGCATTTCGAGTGCGCCTCATTACGACCACTTTGATACGTCTCCAAACAGCTTATTTATTATACTTTTTTAATGGTTCCGAGTCAACCGGATTGCTTGGCATTTGGTGGTTTATTTTGTATAATTTATAGTAGTGTGCGTTTAACGATAGCAATTCAAAGGAGGCCTTTTTACGATGATGAGAATTGGTATGTTGACTAGTGGTGGCGACTGTCAGGCTTTGAATGCGGCAATGCGCGGCGTTGTTAAGTGTATTGCGCACAGTGGCGAGCAGGTTGAGTTCTATGGCTTTTTGAACGGCTACAGAGGACTTATCTACAGCGATTTCCGTATGCTCACCTCCAAGGATTTCTCCGGAATCCTGACCAAGGGCGGAACTATTCTGGGCAGCTCCAGAACCCCCTTCAAGACCATCAGGGAACCCGATGAGAACGGTCTCGACAAGGTTGAGGCCATGAAGCAGAACTATTACAAGCTGCAGCTGGACTGCCTTGTGGTTCTGGGAGGCAACGGATCTCAGAAGACTGCGAACCTTTTGAGCGAGGAGGGACTCAATGTAGTTTCTCTTCCCAAGACTATTGATAATGACCTGTGGGGCACCGATATGACCTTTGGTTTCCAGAGTGCTGTTGACGTAGCGACTCAGGTTATAGATAATATCCACACAACAGCTGACTCTCACGGACGTGTATTCATAATCGAGGTTATGGGACACAAGGTAGGATGGCTTACTCTCAATGCCGGAATGGCAGGCGGAGCCGACGTTATCCTTATTCCCGAGATCCCTTATGACATCGACAGGATCTGTGAGGCCATTGAGGCCAGGGATAAGAGAGGCAGCAGATTCACCATCATAGCTGTGGCTGAGGGCGCCATTTCCAAGAAGGATGCCAAGCTTTCCAAGAAGGAATACAAGGAGAAGATGGCCAACTACAAGTATCCATCCGTATCCTACGAGATAGCTGAGGCTATTCAGAATAAGACCGGACATGAAGTACGTGTTACCGTTCCCGGACACATGCAGAGGGGCGGCGCTCCCGATCCCTACGACAGAGTATTTGCTTCAAGACTGGGAGCTGAGGCCGGCAAGCTTATTCTCAAAAAAGAGTATGGCTTTATGGTTGCCTACAAGAACAGAGAGATCGTCAAGGTTCCTCTGGGAGAGATCGCAGGCAAGTTGAAATATGTATCTCCCGATGCAAGCATTATTAAAGAAGCCAAGATGCTTGGCGTTTGCTTCGGAGATTAAGTGACATCAAAAGAAGTTTTGTTTAGGCGGTAGTTTAATGGGGTATGTAGCACTTTACAGAAAATTCAGACCACCGGTCTTTGAGGACGTCAAGGGCCAGGATCACATAGTTACCACACTTAAGAATCAGATAAAATCCGACAGAGTCGGACATGCTTACCTGTTCTGCGGAACCCGCGGAACAGGTAAGACTTCTGTTGCAAAGATTTTGGCTAGAGCCGTTAACTGCGAGCATCCCGTGGACGGAAGTCCCTGCGGAGAATGCGATATGTGCAAGGAGATCGCGGCCGGCACCAGCATGAACGTCATCGAGATCGATGCAGCGTCCAACAACGGTGTGGAAAATGTCAGAGAGATCATCGACGAGGTCTCCTATTCCCCCACAAGAGGAAAAAAGAAAGTATATATCATCGACGAGGTTCACATGCTGTCAACGGGAGCTTTTAACGCTCTTTTGAAGACGCTGGAGGAGCCTCCGTCCTATGCCATGTTCATCCTGGCTACAACAGACGTTCAGAAGCTTCCTATAACCATTCTGTCTCGCTGTCAGAGATATGATTTTCACAGGATCACCATCGACACCATCGAGGGGAGACTTAGACAGGTTGTGGATGCAGAAGGTATTACGGTTGATGACAGAGCCCTTAGATACATTGCCAAGACTGCTGACGGGTCCATGAGAGATTCCCTGAGTCTTTTGGATCAGTGTATTGCCTTCAACTACGGCGAGGAGCTCACCTATGACAAGGTGCTGAACGTATTGGGAGCCGTGGACACAGAGGTGTTCGGAAGACTCTTTTCCGCGCTGTACACACAGGATATCAATGCAGCCTTGACGCTGCTGTCGGATATTGTCATTCAGGGACGAGAGCTGGCACAGTTCGTCAACGATTTTGTCTGGTATCTGAGGAACCTGATGCTGGTTCAGGCCTCCGATCAGATGGAGGATGTGGTGGATATCTCCACCGACAACCTGAAGAACCTCAAGCAGCAGGCCAGTGAAGCGGATGTGGATACAGTCATCAGATATATCAGGATCTTTTCCGAGCTGTCATCGCAGCTAAGATATGCCACTCAGAAGAGAATCCTTATAGAGATCACTCTTATCAAGATGTGCAAGCCTCAGATGGTGAAAAACGACGAGTCCCTGGAGGACAGACTTCGCATCCTTGAGCAGCACGACGAAGAGAACGGCAAGCTCCTTAAAGGGATTCAGAGCGGACAGGTCGCAGTAGCTGCCGCAACTGGAGCGCCCGGAGCTATGCCACAGATGGTTAAAGAGAAAAAGGTTCTGGACAGAGCCGTTCCCGAGGATATACAGAAAGTGGTTTCCGGCTGGGCAAGACTTCTTGCCGGAATGGATAACCCTATGAAGACCTACATGCAGAAGGCACGTCTTAGCCTTGGCAACGACGATACCCTGCAGATAGTCCTGGACAACAAACAGCTGGCTGCGAAATATAATGAGGGAGATTCCCGCACAGAACTGCAGACAGTGCTTGACGAGTCCATAGGAAAACATATAACATTTGAAGTTAGATACATAGAAGACAATCAGACATTCGAAGAAAACTACGTGAATCTTCAGGCTATCAACTTTGATATAGTTACAGAGGAATAAGAAAAGGAGAATTGACAATGAGTAAACGTGGAGGATTTCCCGGAGGCGGAATGCCCGGTAACATGAGCAATCTTATGAAGCAGGCCCAGAGAATGCAGCGCCAGATGGAGGAGAGCCAGAAGGAACTTGAGACCAAGGAGTTCTCAGCCAAGGCAGGCGGCGGTGCAGTAGAGGCTGTTGTTTTTGGTAATAAGACTTTGAAGAGCGTTACTATTTCACCGGATGCTGTTGATCCCGATGATGTTGAGATGCTTCAGGATATGATCGTTGCAGCAATCAATGAGGCAATGAAACAGGCTGAGGAAGAGAGCGGCGCTATGCTTGGCAAGATGACCGGCGGACTTGGCGGAGGATTTCCTTTCTGATGGATCTTTACAGCGGACATATTAATCGGCTGATAGAAGAACTTGCATCTCTTCCGGGAATAGGTGGCAAATCCGCCCAGAGACTTGCTTTTTACCTGATAGGCCTTCCCAAGGACAGGGTTAAGAAGCTGGCGGATTCCATAGTTGACGCTCGGGAGAACGTGCACTATTGCAAGGTCTGCTGCACTCTGACAGATGATGACATCTGCCCTATCTGCAGCAACGAGCACAGAGACCACAAGACCATTATGGTGGTGGAGAATGCACGGGACCTGGCAGCTTATGAGAAAACAGGTAAATTTGAGGGAGTTTATCATGTTCTTCACGGAGCTATTTCGCCCATGCTGGGCATAGGCCCCGGAGATATCAGACTGACGGAATTGATGCAGCGGCTTCAGAACGAGGATGTTGAGGAGGTTATTGTCGCTACCAACTCAAGCCTTGAGGGCGAGACCACTGCTATGTATATCAGCAAACTCATTAAGCCTACAGGAATCAAGGTTACCAGGATCGCCAGCGGAGTACCCGTGGGAGGAGACCTTGAGTATATCGACGAAGTGACACTGCTTCGTGCACTTGAAGGCAGGACAGAACTTTAAGACGACAATAAGGAGGAGAAGTATGGCAGTTAAGCGTGAGTTTTTAGGGGAAGCACCAAGCGGAGCACCGGTGTATGCGTATCATATGATCGCAGCAACAGGTATGGAGGTGGTAGTTCTTAATTTTGGTGCCACCATCAAGAATATTTTTGTACCCGCCAAGGACGGAAGCAAGGTGGATGTGGCTCTTGGCTACGACGACCTTTCCGAATACTTTGGAAATGAGAGCTTTATCGGCGCCACAGTAGGCCCTTGTGCCAACAGGATTGCAGGCGCTGCCTACAAAATAGATGGGAAGCAGTTCAGCCTCCCTGTTAACGATGGCCCCAACAACCTTCACACAGACCACGACAACGGCTTCCACAAGCGCGTATGGGATGCCGAAGAGGGCGACAATTTCGTCAAATTCACTTTGAAATCTGACGACGGAGATCTTGGATTTTCCGGAAACAGAGTGTTTGAACTTACCTACACTCTCACCGATGACAATGCACTTTCCCTGCATTATCATGCAACCAGCGATGCAAGAACTCTTATCAATATGACCAATCATGCATACTTCAATCTCAGTGGCCACAATGCAGGCTCTATTCATGACCACCTGATGAAGCTCAATGCATCTTATTACACACCTGTAATTGATTCCGCTGCTATTCCCACCGGCGAGATTGTCAACGTTGTGGGAACTCCTTTTGATTTCATCGAGGAGAAAACAATCGGACGTGATATAAATGCAGATGATGCTCAGCTCAAGGCTGTCGGAGGCTACGATCACAATTTCTGTATCGATGGCTTCGACGGCACACGCAGAATTTTCGCAACTGTTACATCACCTGTAACCGGAATCACAATGCAGTGTTCAACCACACTTCCCGGATTCCAGTTCTATGCCGGCAACTTCCTTAAGAGCAGTAATGCCAAGGGCGGCGGAGTATACAAATCAAGAGACGGTTTCTGCCTCGAGACACAGATCTATCCCAATGCCGTTAATGAGCCTGAATTCCCGGATCCGATCTTCGGACCTGACAGAGAATACGATACAGTGACTGTTTATCAGTTCGCATAAGGTCTTCGGAGGCATATTTTGGCTGAAGTAAGAGATTTTAGCTCATACGCAGAAAAAATAAATAAGAATAAAGAAGAACCTGCCTCAGTGCGTGATACTGTGGACTACAAGGAAAAGATCAGGCATCACAGACTGACAGTCTTTTTCCGAACCGTGGCAATTGCGGCAGTGGTTCTGTTTGTGGTTTCAGCCCTGTATATCAGCTGGAGAGACAAGGAATATTCCGAGGCAGTTATAACTACAGGGGGAGAGCTGACCAATGGCTCGGATTCCAAAATCATAGCTCTTGGCGGATATATCGTTCAATACAGTAAGGATGGAATCAGCTGTATTGACTCCACCGGCAAGGCTCTGTGGAATCAGACCTATGAGATGCAGAGTCCCATAGCCCATACCTGTAACAATGTTGTGGCAGTGGGAGATTATAACGGTCACAACATCTATGTCAGCAATACCTCGGGGGCGCTGGGTGAAATTGATACCAACCTGCCTATCAGAGACTTCTGTGTATCGTCACAGGGAGTTGTTGCGGCAGTTCTTGACGGTACCGATGTGACCTGGATATATGTATATGATCCTAAGGGAGCTACTCTTGTAAGCTTCAAGACCACCATGAAGGACAGCGGATATCCCCTTGATATCAGCCTGTCACCCAATGGCGAGCTGCTCTGCGTATCCTATCTGTATCCTGATGAAGGTGAACTCAAGACCAGCGTTGCTTTCTTTAACTTTGGGTCCGTTGGACAGAACTCCATTGATAATTATGTCAGTGGTTATGATTATCCCGGAACCATTGTTCCCTATGTGCAGTTCATGAATGCCGGCACCGCTTTCGCTGTTTCTGATGACAGAATCATGTTCTACTCGGGAGATCAGAAGCCTGTGAGCCAGGCGGAGAGCCTTACCGGAGGAGAAGAAGTAAGATCGGTATACTTTAACGAATCCTATGTGGGCCTTGTTTTTGCAAACAATACAGCCGAGGGTGCATACAGACTTCAGGTCTACAACACACAGGGAAACCTGATACTTACTTCCTACTTTGATATGCATTATTCGGATATCATTTTTGATGACAAGCAGATCGTTATATACAATGATGATGAATGCATCATTCAGGATGTAACGGGGCACGTTAAATATAAAGGAAGCTTTATTACACCGGTCAGACTTATGATCCCCTCGGGAGTGAGAAATAAGTATGCACTGGTGACCAACCAGAATGTTCAGACTATGAACCTTAAGTAAAGAATAACCATATGTTACGGAGGAACCGAAGTGCTCGGATTTGAAATAGCGGATATCGTCATCGCCATAGTGGTGGTGTGCCTTATCCTCTGGAGAATGTCATATGGAGCTAACAATGGCCTGTTTGCGGAAGCAGCAGGCCTTATTTCTGTCCTGGCAGCCTTTGCCTCGATCTACTATATAGTTAAGATCGTGGGAGATGCGCTGAGCCTTAAGCTGGGAAACATCATTCCCAGGATAGGTTATCTGATCGTTGCTTTTCTGATATATAAAGTGATGAATACGTTGACGGAACACCTTCGCAAGATCAAGGATATTCCGATCCTCGGAGGATTCGACAGACTCCTTGGCGCAATTCTCGGCGCAGTTGAGGCGGCTGTCATTATCAAACTCATCACCTTTATCACCGGAATGCAGATAATGCCTGTGGTTCTCAAGATGACAGATGCTCTGTATAACTATATAAGATCTCTTCTATAAGGAAAAAGAAAACTTTTATAAACAATAAAAAAACCTATTGCATTAATAAAACTGAGATGTTATACTTCATTTTGCCCGTTGCGAATGGGCGACGGAAACCGCAGAAAATGGCGCTTTCCGGAACAGCTTTCCAAAAACTTTCAAAAAACTTAAAAAAAGTTGTTGACAGATATTTGGAGCTGTGATATTCTAAATGAGTTGCGGCTGAGAGCTGCAGCGACAAGTACCTTGACAAATAAACAGTAATGCAACCCTGAAAAATTCCAAGAGAATTATTCAGAATTAACAAACCAAAAGTAATAACGGACAGAACATAAGGCCAAGCTTTTAGTTCTGGCCGGATTGAACAAAACATTTAAACGTGAGAGTTCGATCCTGGCTCAGGATGAACGCTGGCGGCGTGCCTAACACATGCAAGTCGAACGGACTTAAGACGCTGATGAGGCTTCGGCGGATTCTTGTTTTAAGTTAGTGGCGGACGGGTGAGTAACGCGTGGGCAACCTGCCTCAT
>NZ_ATVS01000024.1 GCF_000420845.1 Butyrivibrio sp. AE3009
TCAGACTGTAGACAAAATGGTCCTGAGAGCGTAGCTCTCAAGACCATTTTTCTTTTTCGCGAGTGTTTTATTGATAATAAAGGATAGAAACGGCCTCTATCAGGCCATCTCTAACCGCCATTCATGCTTGATTCTTGCAAGCTTTTTCAGATTCATACACGCAAAGGTAAGCGCGACCTTCATTTCCATCCGCGCCTTGCCATACATCTGCGTATATCTGAATCCGTGGTTCTCTTTAGCTGTTCCAAAGATTCTCTCTATTGTTTCTTTTCTGTGAGAATAGAGATCCTTCATTCCTTCTGTATACCTTATATCCTCACATTCTTCCATGTAATCTTCCCAGATATGACGAGTTATAAGCTTTACATGGTTTTTACTGAGTGTGCACTGCTCGAGATATGGACAGCTTTCACAGACCTTTCCGCAGCTCTTGTATTCCCGGTATCCATCACGATTTGTTGTTGAATACTCCAGTACCTGATCATTAGGGCATACATAACAGTCATTGTATTCGTCGTATGCGTACTCAGATTTCTTAAAGAATCCTTTCTTTGTCATTGGACGCTTGTATGGGAGAAGTGGTTTGATGCCATCATCTATGAGGAGTTTTGCTATGGCCGGCGTCTTATAGCCTGCGTCTGCAACGATAGTTTCAACACCAATATCCTTAATCTTATCGTATAGCCCTTTGAATGTACGGCTGTCATGCTCATTGCCTGGATTAACTGTATAATCAAGAATCCATCCATTCTTATCACAGGCAGTCTCTATACCGTATGCGAATACATTCTTGTGTTCACCTTTGTGGAACCATCCACTATCAGGATCGGTAGTGCTGCATTTTACTTTCTTGGTATCCTTTGGCACATCGTCTGTAAAATCACTGAAATCATCATGCCCACCTGTGCCTTTATCATTATCATCATCTTTATCTTTAAGAGGTTTCTTGCCGTGCTCAGCTCTGTCTTCGTTTATTTCTTTCCTGAGCATTTCTTCATAGAACAGTGCTTCCTGCTTTGCCAGTTTATGCTGCATCTTACGGTTGTTTGCTCTGGCTTTTACATGAGTGGCATCTACAAAGACAGCAGTAGGATCAACAAGCTTGAAGCGGTAGCAGTCTTCGAGAATACGCTGGAATATCTGCTCAAAGAGGTCTGTGTCCTTGAAACGTCTTGTATAGTTCTTTCCAAATGTTGAGAAGTGCGGGACGGGCTCGTTAAGTTCCAGGCCCAGGAACCATCTGTATGCAACGTTGACTTCGATTTCCTTGATAGTCTGTCTCATGCTGCGGATTCCGTATAGATACTGGATGAAAGGGATTTTAATGAGAGTGACAGGATCCATGCTGGGTCTGCCCATGTCTGAAGAATACTTATTTTCAACAAGATCATATATAAATGACCAGTCGATGGCTTTATCAATAAGCCTGAGCATGTGGTCCTGTGGAACCAGATCGTCCATGCTCACAAACTGCATTTGTTCACGCTTTCTTTCGGTATTAGAAGTCATCATAAAGGCAATCCCCATCCCCAACTTTGATACTTCTATTATATCAGAAAAAGTGCCTCAAGCCCAGATAAATACTGAGTTTCCGGCACTTTTATAAAGAAAAATCCACGGCAAATGCCGTGGACTTTGTCTACAGTCTGAGAACTCCAAGGCATGCGCCTTGGAGTTCTTTTAGTGTCTTGTATTTTATCTGACTGTTTTATTGTATCAATACTCCGTCTGCATCAAAGCTATACTTCTTGCCCCACTTAGTGATGGTCTCAGCTTTAGCAAGTTTTCCATCAGACTTGGCATAATATTTTTTATCACCTATAGTAATCCAGGCGGTATGTACGAACCTTCCATCTGCCTTGAAGTAATAGGTATAACCCTCAATATCTGTAAACCCGGTCTGCATCACACCTTCTTCATCAAAGTAATAAGTTGAAGACCACTTAGTCATCCAGCCTGTTATCCTCTTGCCGTCTTTGCCAAAATAGTAAGTCTTCTCATTCTCTGTATAGAATTTGCCGGTCTGAAGAGTTCCGCGTTCACTAAAGAGATAGAAATCTCCGCCAATCTTCTGCATGCCGGTCAGGGTCTCACCGTCTTCTGTTATGAAGTAGGTAGCGCCCCATTTGGTCTTCCAGGTTCCCTTAATTTCTTCCGGTTCAGGCTCAGGGTCTTCTCCAATGGTATATACAGGTGACAGGAAAAATATATTCATTATTTTCCCATCGTCAAATAGAGCCTTGCTTTCACAGGTCCATTCTACGCCGTCAACGATAAGCTTGGGGTCTTCCGCAAATTCATGGGTATTAAAGTATCTACCTTCAATATGGAGCAGCACTCTGTAGCGATACTGTCCCTCTGAGAAATAATCTTTGTCATCTGATGTGACAGGAATAAAATTCTCATGCAAATACTTTTGCCAGTGAATATTCATGAAGGTTACAGGCGCAGGTCCGCTAAATGTAGGCTCCTGATATTTCTCTCCATCCACAAATATATCTGCGATGTTCGAAGTGGCCTCGATAGTCGAAATCTGCTTCTTGCCCTCTTCCGATAAGATATTATAAGTGAAAGTGTGAGGACAGCCATTGGAAATCGGCTTCATCTCCTCATCTACAGCAGTTATATATACAGTGTACAGTCCAAATGGCAGTTCTTGTTCATAACAAGCTTTTGCGGCGTCAAAAGAAGGCTCCTCTGTATAATATAATTTTTTATTGATCTCTACTTCATATTTGCTTGCACCTCTGTAAGGATCAAAATATATAATGCCATCCTTCGATCTTATTCTGCTTATGCTATTTCCATAAACATATTTCGAATAAAATACAGGTGAATTAAATACTATTTTACGGACGCCAAGAATACTTTCCCTTGATTCATACTCACACTCTCTTGATTCATAATTGCATGAACAATCCCAGTCCAATTCGTATTTGTCTTCATACTCCGGATCAAGTACTATAGCAAACTGCGCCTTATAATAACCTACATCAAATCTTTCTTCGTTATAGTCTTCCCAGCTGTCATCTTCGGTCTTTTTCAGCCATTTAACGAATGTGGCCTTTATGCCCTCTGTTTCTGATATAAATGTCGGTTCAATACAATAACCATAATCAGCAATCACAAAGGTAAGCTCCGGATCAGTATTTACTGTCACGGAAGAAATAGTTGTTTTCGTAGTCTCCTCTGCAGTAATTGCAGGAGATACAAAGAAAATTGTCTCAACATTACCTTCTGCGTCATTCTGGAAGCCGTCTTGCTGCCACTCTTTTTTATTGACAACAAGCTTGAAATTCGGGTCTATTTTGCAAGTATCCTTAGAACCTTCTGCAATAGTAGCAGCCATACGAACTCTGTAAGATGCTCCCGGTGAAAAATTGCCACCACTAACATCTACCCATTTGATTCTGGCATCTACCTGCCATGTAACGAAAGAATATTCCATTGCTCTCTCATCAGATTCAAAAGAAACTGTGGGAAGAGGGTCACTTACCTTATAAGAATCCCTAAGGCTGGATAACACATTATCAACGGAAATTGTACGTATCTCAGGCTCCGGAATTATCGGATCATCATCCTCAGGTTCAGCAGCCATCAACAGCGAAGCTTCCGAATCAAGCACAGAAGCCTCCGGAACTACTTCAAGAGCCTCTGCTTCAGAAACTTCCTCATCAGGAACTTCCTCGTCAGGTGCATCAACAACGACTTCCTCTGCTTCGTCCGCTTCACCGACCTCCTGTCCTGCATAAGCAGTTACAGGCTGTAACACCATACCAGCACACAAAGTCAGCGACAACAATCTTGCCAATAGCTTTTTACTCATAAAATCCCACCTTTCACATAAGAAAAAAATTTCACTCCAAACTAAAAGCCACCGTAAAAAAATTTTACGATGGCTAAAATAGAATTAACATATAACCTTTAGTTAGTATTTTGGGTTTTTATAAAATCTGACTTTTTTACGCAGCCTTTCTGCTCACGAATACCTTCACTGAGTCCGCAAGGTGCTGATGGTGAATGCGTGTCGCGTCAAACTTCACGGATGTAAATGCCATCTGCATTATCGGGCCTGTAGCAAAAGCGCATATAAGGGTACCGATGCCTACAGGTCCACCCAGGAGCCAGCCGATGAGAGTTGCCAGACTAAGGAGTGCAATGCTTACCGCACCGATAGGTATCTTCTTTGCTCTCTTGGCCAGTGCAACAAGCAGTGTATCTCTGGGGCCGCAGCCAAGGGATGCGCTCATGTAGGTGTACTGTGTGTATGCCATGATCACCAGCCCTATTAACATGACCACAACGCCCTTCAGAAGCGAATCGCACTTTGGTACAACATTAATTCTGTAAAAAAAATCCACTGATTTACCTACAACGAAAGCATCAATGAACATGGCTATTCCTATGGGCTCTTTTAACGCAATATCAATTCCCAAAATTGCATAAGATACTGCGACAGATGCGGTTCCATAGAGAATTCCCAGTGTTTTGGATAGGCCAAGGTTAAGTACATCCCAGGGGCCTGCGCCAATATTTGCCTGTATTGTAAGATATACACCAAAACCGTTTACAAACAAACTTACTGCCGCCAGCAGCATATTCAATGCTATCGCACTCACTGTGCGGTTTTCTTTTAATCGATTGTTATTAAGCATTTCTTTCCTCGTTACTCTCATGTATTTCCGGGACAATGGGACATCCCCATTGTCTTAAGCATATCCATTGCCTTCATATAGGATTCCCTCATTACCTTAGGATCGTTCGTTGCAAGTCCGGCAGTTCGAGCCTTTGAAAGCATATCCGCATCATCGCTTATAAAAAGAATATCCGATGAACATTTCTCTATATAGCCGGAAGCCTCATCTAATGCCATTCGTAGTACCTTCGCATGATGGCGTTCCTGAAGCATTTTCACCTGCTTCTCAAATACTTCATCAGTATTATCTTTCACACTGATTATTATCTCTGAATACATATCTCACCCTCTATCTTCAAAAAAGGCTAAGCTGCTTAGTCCCTATGAATCACATTTTGTAACCACAATCAGCCTTTTCAGGTCCATCCACACCGGACTCGTAATGAGCCCTGAATTCCATGTTGATGTCACGAATCTCCTTAATTCCATCGATATAGGGCTGATACATTTCAATAAGTCCCGAGCTACAGCCATCGCAGCTGCCGTTGATATTACCGATTGATTCAGCTACAATCCGCTCTCTTTCTTCCCTTGTCGTATCCTTGATCAAAATTGAACTCATTCCTCGTCGCCTCCAAGTCCATAGTACAAAATCTCATTATACCTTGCGTTGGCTTCCTCAGCTGCCTTCTTGTCTCTCCATCTGTCCACATCGCTACAGATAGCCAGCATTTCATCCACTATAAGTTCAGCGCTGCGGGGCTTCACGTTGTAGAGATATGCAAGCATCCGCTCCATCGCCTTAGGGCTCCCAAGCTGCCTTGCAATCTGATCTCCCAGTTCTCCGGGAAATCCCAGGGATGTAACTGCGCTTACCACCTCATCATGTTTTCTTGCCCATTCGAATCTATTGTCCATTTTCTTATTATCACACTCCAAGCTTAAAACATTCCGGAATATCTTTTACGCCCCTTCCCATGCAAAGCGTAGATGAAGCACCTGTGTAGGAAAGAGGTTTACCCTCAATGTCAGTGACACTACAGCCTGCTTCCATGGCTATCAGCGCAGCTGCGGCGTAGTCCCATATCTGGATCTTGAGTTCAAAATACAGACCGCACCTTCCAAGAGCCACGCAGCACATATCCCAGGCAGCTGTTCCGGATCTTCGAAGGTCGACGCACTGAGGCAGCAGCTTTTTGGCAATGTCAAAGGATCTGTCTCTGTACTCCTCGTAGTAAGGCGCTGTTCCAAAGCAGGCAAGTTGTTCAGAAAGTGGTGCCTCTGAGGACATTATCTTTTCCCCGTTCATGTAGGCTCCCTGACCTGCGATTGCAGAGAACATCATGTCATCATAAGGATTATACACAACCGACATGTAAGGCTTACCGTCTCTCAAAAGTCCTACAGACACCACTGATGGCCTGTACTCATAGATAAAGTTCGAGGTTCCGTCTATTGGGTCAATTACAAAGCAGTAGCCACTGGCCATTTTAGCGGAAAAAACGTCCTGTCCATCCTCTTCTCCAAGAAATTCAGCCTCAGGTAATACAGCCGATAATCTATCCACCAGAAAACGTTGAACTTTTTCGTCTGTTTCTGTCACGAAGTTCGCATGCCCGGATTTCTCCATGATCTTGGGGCGCTTGGCTGTCAGCAGGATATTTCCTGCCTCTTTTACTATTGTTATCATTGTCTCTATTGTCATTATGCTGCTCCTACCTTATGTTTGTCGTTAATTGTTTTCAAAGAGTCGCTCCCTTATCTCTTTCCAGTTATTGCAGCGATAGAAATTATCGCCGGGCAGATCCGCTTCACGGTTCCAGGGTCTGTCAAAGACCATTACTTTAAGGTCCGGCAGATGATCGAAGAACTTGAAGGCCATGGGTGAATCCTCAATGGCATAATCGAACTTCATCTTGTAATAGTCTTCCAGCTCCAGATTGAACTCACTGTTTTTGATAAAAGAGTCCCTGCCATACTTGTTAAGGCAATAGAGACGTACGCGCTTAAGATCATGCTCATCAAGCCACTGTCTGGAGGCGTCATAGGCGCTGGCGGGGCGTCCCGTTATGATGCTGACATCGTGTCCTAAGTCTATCAGCTCATTGATAACCCTTGATGCGCCGGGAGTCTCTTCATAAGACAAAAGTGTCTCTAGGCGATGTCCCTCGATCATCAGCTCCTCGTACTGCTCCTTAGTAAGGTCAAAGGATTTCTGTAAGTTAAAAAAGCGTACTTCCTCGTAGGGAACCTTTTTTCCAAAGAGTCTGTCTGCAATAAATGTGAAGGCCAGAGCGGTTTCACAAAGGCAGTCATCAAAGTCTACATAGATTTTTTTATTATTCATATTTTACCTCTAAATTTTTTTCGCCTGCTGCCGATATAGTCATTGAGAGTTGGAACAAAGAAAGGATTCTGGTATGGATTTTCAGTTCTTAGCAGCAGCAAACAGTATTACAAATACATATTTAAATCAGAGCGCTTCATCTGCAATCTCCGCGGCATCTCTTGATGAAGAGTCCAAGAAGAAATTCGGTGAAGAGTTTGCACAGGCCTATGATTCACTGAATGCTACCAAGGCTCTTGGCGAAAACATGCGCAATAGCTACGAGAACACCCACAAGGACGACTTCAGGGAACATGCAAGCCGCCTTGGTTATTCCATTGACAACAGAGTTGTAGACATGCTGAATGTCAAACTCTCCGATGAAATGAGCGCCAAAGTAAACAGTGCTCTTAACAATGCCATTGAGAATCTCTGATGATCCGGTAATCTGCCATCATCCAAATATAAATGCCTTAAAATCAAAGTTACTGCCCGGAAGGAAGATAAATGATGTCTCCCAATTTCCGGGTCTTTTATTTATTCCAAATGTCTGTGAAGTATACTCCTTACTCTGAGGAAATTCAAGTATCTCCTTGTACTCCTGCCCTGTCTCCTCATTATAAAAACGAAGATGGATGGTGTTGGCGTTTTTGGGCGCTCTGCCGGTTATTGTAACCTTCTCCGGGCCTTCCTCTCCAAGGTCGAGCACACCAAAATTAAGGGTCACATTATTTCCTATGCCTTCCACAGCATCTGCGGTTTGCGTAAAGCTGTCGCCGTATACCGACTCTGCGTTGATTGCACCTACTCCCTCATAGGCCCTAAGCTTCCTCTCAAAAGAGAATCCTTTAATATGCACCTTATCGAACACCTTGAAGCTTACGGTCTGAATTCCTGTAAGCTTCTTATTCAAGGTCCAGGTATCGGGCTGGTATACGTTCCAGATGGATTTTTTGTGATAAATTTCCTTGCCGATAAGCTCTGCTCCCTCACTTCCGGGAATTCCCTTCCATATCTCAAAATCATAAGGATCATCCGAAAGCCCAAAGATATCAACCGTTATTTCATCAGAGCCGTCCTTACCAAAGTCAACACCCTCGAAGGAAATAACCGTCTCCTCGTCTCTGTAGCTGGCAACGCCCTGCTCATTGCCGGCTCCGGTCCTTCCTATAGCTGAGGTATAGGAACTTCCGTAGATATATCCGTAAGGATCAAGGTAAGCTGTGCCGATTCCTGAGACTTCAAATTCCAGCTCGGAAATAACCTTAACGGAGTCTGCGCCGTTATAGGCTTCACACCTTAATCTGAAGGAGCCGTCTCCTACCGCTGTTACCTCTGCTGTATTGCCGTTAACCACAATTTTGGCAAGATTGGACTCGGTGCCCTTACTGTTGAGCGCTCTGAATACCAGGTTCTGAGCGGGTGCATCTGAAGGAAGCGTATTGGCTGTAACAACAATAGTTTTGGAATCCGGTCCAAGGCTCTGTCCCTTGTCGGAAACAAGCTTAATGGCTCTGATATCCTTATTTTCTGAAAGTGACGCCAGTATATTCACCTCAGTATCTTCCGAATCACGTCTTATAATGGCCAGCATCCTGCCACCAAACAGCCTTCTGGTATCAGCCTTGTAGCTGTCATAGTCGGTGCTGTCGCCGTTATCAAGTCCAATGAGCCTTCCTCCCGTAACCGCCACATGGACATAATTATTGGCATTCTCAACGGGATTACCCTCTGCATCAAGCGCGCATATCTCAGCAAATATCAGGTCTCCGAAGGAATTCTCCTTGCCGGCCTTGATACCTAAAGATGCTGCGTCGCCAAAGGATTTCCTCACATCTCTTGCTATCACAACGCCTTTTTCATCATAGGCAACAGCCTCAAGGGTACCCTTCTCATAGATAACGCTGTAATCACCTATGATATGGTCTCCGCTTCCCCTCTCATGGGTCAGCTCCTGCACTCCAAGGCTCTTTCCGTTAAGAAACAGCTCAACCTTGCAGCCGTTACTGGCTACTCTTACATCTAACGACTGGCCTTCATTAAAGTCCCAATATGGGAAAATATGAACAAAGGGGTCCTTATCCCTGCTGACCCAGGCTGATTTCCATACATAATAAGCATCCTTGGGAAATCCCGCGGTATCGATGAGGCCAAAATAGGAGTTCTTGGTCTGATAGGGCGTAGGCTCTCCGATATAGTCATAGCCTGTCCATATGAACTGTCCAAGCGAATACTTAAGATCCCTGTCATAGCAGATGCAGGATTCAATACTCTCTGCCCCCCAGCTGGTGGTGCTGTTCTCAAGGGATGAGCACTGAAGATCGGAATCCGACAGTATTTTTTCCTTCAGCGGAAAATGATAGATTCCACGGCTCTGTACAATGGAATAGGTCTCGCTTCCGTAGATTATCCAGTCCGGGTGCTCTTTGTGGTGCTTCTCATAGAAATTCTCCGCGTAGTTGTAACCCACAACCTCCAGCTCCTGTGCACATTTCTGGGCATTCTCCCAGGGCATGTAGTTGGACGCGGAGGTAACCAGCGCATTCTTAAGAGGATCATGTATCTCAACGAGATGCCTAAGTTCCTTAGTGATCTCTACACCTCTTTCATCAGCATGGGTGTCATAGATCTCATTTCCTATGCTCCACATAAATACACTGACGTGGTTCCTGTCGCGCCTTACCCAGCTTGCCACGTCCTTCTCATGCCACTCTTCCCAGAACGTTGCATAATCATAGTCTGTCTTAGCCCTCTCCCACATATCAAAGGCCTCAGAATCGATCAAAAAGCCCATTTCATCCGCAAGGTCCAATACCTCAGGAGCATAGACGTTATGAGACAGTCTGATGGCATTAACTCCAAGGTCCTTGAACTGACACAGTCGTCTTCTCATGGCATTCTTGTCAAAAGCGACGCCCAGAGCGCCAAGATCATGATGTATGCACACACCCTGGATCTTGGTGTATTCTCCGTTTACAAAAAAGCCCTCTGCAGGGTCAAATCTAAGGTCCTTGAAGCCGGTTCTGACACTCTCCTCCTGTATGCACTCTCCATCAAGCTTAAGCTCCACCTTAAGTTCATAGAGATTAGGCTCTTCCGGACTCCAGAGCTTAGGAGCATTTACAAGGAAAGATACGTCTTTGCCGTCGTCCCCGCCAAATTGCTTGGACAGCTCTAGTTCTATACCTCTGTCATCAAATAGAGCGTAGGAAACAACCGCTCTGTCTGCGTCTGTTCCCAGCACCTCTGTCTTAACCTTAACTCTGAAACCACTTCCCTCTTTTTCCGAATGAATATATATACCGTTTTCCGGAATATAGGTACTCGCTACTTCCTTGACCCAGACACTTCGATATATCCCGGCGCCGGTGTACCATCTGGCGCTAGGGTATCTGCTGTTTACTCCCACATAAACGGTGTTCTGTCCCGGTTTCACATAATCCGACACATCAAGAACGAACTGAGAATAACCGTTCTTCCACTGACCTGCCTCAATCCCATTTATATACACAACGCTGTCCATGTAGATTCCGTCGAATATCAGAAAAGTCTTCCCGGAGGTATCCGCAATATCAAGGCTGTTACAGTACCAGCCTGTATTATCCTTGTACAGATTATTGGCATCGGCTATCATCCAATCGTGAGGTATCTCCACCTCCTCAAAGGAGCCTGCCTTCGCCGCTGCGGTCTGATAATCCGTGCCGTATTCGGTCTTAAGGAATCTCCATCCTTCGTTAAACTTATTTTTCATGATCTCTTTTCCTTTCCCCCATTATTAAAAACATAAGCACCTTCAATTATACATGAATATGTAAAAAAGAGTGGAACCAAACCTAATAGTTTCAGTTCCACTCTCTTGATGATCAGAGCTCTCTTCCGCAGAAGGGACAATATTTAATAGACTTAACAAACTCCTTGTCTAACCTGCCGTCTTCACTGCTTAGTACCAGTGCCAGCTCCTTGCTGTCAGGGTCTAACTGGAGTGAATTCACTAAAAACAAGCCCTCCTCCTGCTGGATCTTCTCAAAAAATATGGTTTCTTCGCCGAAGATATCTCCGGCTGCTTTTTTCTCACAAAATTTGCACATGCTTGTTTGTTCTCCTGTCAGATAGATTTAGTATAAATAGCATTATACATGATACTGACTATATCTTGAAGATACAACTACTTTTTGCATGCACCTTGTCATCTGATCTGGTCAAGAATAAACGGATCCTTGATCTTCTTGTCCTGAGCAAAGAACAGGATCTTGGTGATCACCTCAGCTGTCTTGGGATCATCATCCAAAAAGGGAAGGAAGAGCTTGCCCCTGTGCTGTGAGTGAACAGGAAGAACATTGATCATAGGGCCGCCTTCCTGATGGATCACGCCGCTTCCGAGGTGAATTGTATAGCTGGCTCTGCTTCCCTGAACGATGGCGTGGGTCTTGGTAAATGTTACATTATCCAGCTTGAACAGAGGAAGAGTAAGCTCAGCAATGGCCTTTCTCATCTCTATAGTTGAGTGTGAGAACTCCGGATCCACACCGCCTGCATGGGCTACGCTGACCACAAGGTCCACATCTCTCATTACTTCAGAGAAAAGAATATCCGGAACCTCCTTGATCTTCTTATCTCCAAAGCCCTTTCTGTCATAGAAGCCCACCCATTCAAGGGTTGGTGCCTCGATATCAGCCGGGGAGAACCAGTCAGCCATTGCATATATTGAAGCAATGATGTTCTTTTTGTAATAAACCTTCTGAAGGCCGTCCTCATAGTCCGCAACCCAACGTCTTCCTTGCAGAAGCGCCAGCGTACGCCCGGGCTGTATCTGATTGCCGGCAAAGCGCTGAGTGCGAAGCTGCTCCATCTCCTCCTCAGTCTTCACATACAGCTCTCTGAATACCTGCTTGAAGGGCTGTCTGATCTGAAGGTCAAATATCTTTTTCTGATAATCGCGCCACACACCGCTCTGATACAGATGCCAGGGGTGAGCGATAAGTACCTCGGTATCTGCCTTAAGTTCTGACAACTCCTCGAGGAATCCGTACGAATCTGCGGTCTTAAGAACCAGCGTGCTTACAACAGGCTTAATAACAGGGCTCTTGGCAAGGTCTCTCAGTTCTCCGATGGTAAAAGGAGTCTCCTCCTCCATGGCATTTTCAAACATATATCTGCTTCTTGAACCCTGATTTGTAAGAGTCTTCTTAGCCTCGGTAAGTTCAAGAACATACTCGTTTTTCTTAAGAGATGAAGGGATACTTTTTAGCTTTTTGCCATCCTTGATGCAGGCATTTGTTATCTTGCCGGTGCTGTCGAGCTCAAGGAATACCTCCACGTCATCAATCCTGTGAGGCTCAAAGAAACCAAGAAGTCCCTCGGAAACACTGCTCTCCATCTTGAGGATAAAACGCATGTCATCGTTATAGCCGTTAGCAAGGGCCATATTTTTGATAGCCATCTGAGAGCTGGTCTGCTCGCTCTCTCTTCTCATGGCGCCGAACTTCCGGCTCTCTTTTTCGAACTTCCTGATAAAAACATATCTGTCTCTAAGGTCATCCGGTGTCTTGGAGGGAATTGCTCCAAGGGCCATGAGCAAGTCCTTGTTGCGCTTATCTTCAACTTCCTTGCATACCTCTTCGATCTCAAGCTTACCCAGAGCTGCGTCCGCGTATTTTCTTGCTCTGGTATGCTTGGCACCGTTACTTATGTATTTGGCGGCGTCATAGATTTCTTTGAACCTGTCTTCTCCTATTGTGGCATATACATCCTTGAACCACAGACTGTCAAATGCGCCTCTGTTGAGAGACCAGGAGGAAAGAGGTGTGAACTTGGCTATAATTGCTGCCCTCTTATCATCAAAATATTCATTCATGTGAGCTATGAAATAATAACAACAGGAAGTAAAGCCCTCCCAGCCAAGATATTCTCCCACGATGTCTATCCATTCGGGAGAAAACAGCGCTGCCTCCACCAGCCTTTTGTCAGAGATCTTTGTGCCCTTGAGAGCAGCCCTAAGTGTATCGGCATTTTCTCCATCTGCAGGGATGCAGACCTCCAATAAATGTCCCAGACTTCCCACTCTGCTCAAAGTGTAATTCTTGTAGGACATGTTAATGGTATCGGCGGGTTTGAGCTTCTGTTTACCAAGAGCTGCCAGAATCCTGACAAAATATTCGGTTCCGTATATACGGTGAAGATCAGGTACACACTTCGTGTATTCGGAAGCCATATCGCCTCTTGTAAGTTCAGCTTCCATAATGACAGGAACTATTTTGTCGTAGCAGTCGTTAACTATCTCATCCAGCCTCTTATTCTTCTCATCGTTATCCTTGTAATAGAAGTAGTAATCGATATTGTGGCTAATGTAGTATCTCTTTCTTCCGGTAACGGATTTACCCTTTTCCCTTATGCTCCTTACATAATCGGAAACAGTGCCAACGGAGGTTTTGATCATCTTCTCGCTCCATAAGTACTTTTCAAGGAAGCTGTGGGAAATAAGCACGGCTTCATAGGCTTTAATATAATCATCGATTGTGAGTGTTCTGATGCCGCTACCAACGTATTCACCGTAATAGCCACGACAATTATGCCTGGAATCCTCAAGCTCAGCCTTCTCAGTAATCGCATATTTTAGCGGGAACAGTCTGTCAAAATCCTCCACCGGATTGTAATAAATACCCATGAAGTATTTCATTAAAAGAAGCTCTAAAATACTGCAATGCTCATCGACAGTCTTTTTGGTCCAGTAATCTTCGGTCTCATAATGATAGCTGAGAGGATGGCTGCAATCTGTGACAAGCCAGTGCGAAATGGCCACAGCAAGCTGTTTTACAAGCTCCTTATCTCTGTACTGTTCCTCAAGATACCTAAGAACCAGCCTGACAACCGTAACATGCTTAAGGGTTACTGACTGCCGGTATTCCTCGCCAAAGAGTTCCGTCATAGGCTTATCAAAAAAGTCCCTGATATCATCATTTTCTTTGCCTGTCATCATCATATAGAGCTTCAGAACAAGGCTGTAATCACTGCCGAGCTTACTTTCGTAGAAATCCTTCCACAGCTCCTCATGATTATAGCCACTTTCAAGCGTAGCGCCGCTTGCATCATCTACCCTGTAATGAAGCGCTTCCAGATTCTCGAGAAGGCAGGTATTTCCGAAACAGTTAATGCACTCCAGATGCTTATTTTTCTCAATAAGATCGTCCAGCTCCTGAAGGGGTTTAAGAAGTCTTGTGTATTCATCCGAAGATGTCTTTTCTTCTGCCATAACAGAATTCGGGAAAACCGATGCAAACGTCTTTTTGCACTCAGCTATCCATTTCTCATCAAAAGAAGGCGTGTAGGAAGCGTCCGGATCAAATAACAACTGTTTTTCTTCTATCTTAGTCTCTGCCTGAGTTCCGGCCGTAATCTCATCTATTAATACTTTCTCGTGGTCGGTCTTGTCGGTGATCAGGTCAAGGAGAGGCAGGGCCTTTTGGAACTCCTCTTTTCTTGCTTCATCTTTCCTTAGCATAGTGATAATACTAAGGCCTCCAAGGCGCTTCTCCTCATATTTTGCCGAAAGGAGCCTTTTTAGCATATCCTGCAGCTCCTGCCCTGTACGCTTGTTGTAGAGGAAAACGATGACCTTGTTTCTCATATCGGCCTTCTTTAATCTAAGAATGTCCTCAAGTACGCCGTACTCAGCATCGCTAAGCTCCATTGTCTCAAGAATACGAAGGGCAACAGCTCTCGTCTCAGTGTCGGCGTTACTTACCATAGCAAGTACGGTCTTTCTCTGTATATCTGTGGAAGGCTCCGCCGCAAGGAGCTCCAAGACTCTTCCGCGATTTCCACCAATATCCGTGAGCATTCCAAGTACTTCATCACCAAGGGCGGTGTCCTTCATGGCGCTGGCAAGATATGCCATTATCACAAGTACATCGGATTTTGTGAGTTTTTCGCTGTGCCAGGGGAACACACAGGGTGAAAATTCCATCTTTTTGCTTGGCATATTTTTATAAATGCCGTAAAAAAGATCATATAGCTCCCTATAACCGGACACATCACCGAAAAGCTCTGTAGGAGCAGCATAGCCCTTACGGATAGGCTCCTTTTTATCATCATCGTTCATATAAGCATATGCATAAGTACTTCCCACCACATGACAGATGAGAGAGCATGCATTAAGCTCAATATCCCTTACCGCAAATGCCATCAGGGCAAGCTCATCACTGTGGCATCTCACAGCCTCTATAACGGAGCCGTCGTGGAAATGCAGGGATAACAGATAGTACATTGCAACCAGCCTTTGATGAGGAGTACCGCTCTTAAAGAGCTCCTTGGCCGCAGCGCTGCTGTCACCTGCATTGTGGCATCCCAGTGACCACAGTGCGATAAATACCTGCATGGAATCCTCTCCTGCAAGCGCTGCCTTCTGAGCATCCTTGTCAGTCAGATATTCATAGCACAGCTCAAACATTTTTTTGCTGACTCTCTCATGGGTTCTGCTGTCAAAAGGATCGATCAGTCCTGTCCAGGTTCCTCCGGCTCTCACCACCGAGGAGAATCTGAACATATCGTTATCGATAAGAATCTTATAGAAATACAGGAAGGCCTCTTCACGACCACAGTCCATACACTCACAGATAGCCTGGCGAAGCCCCTCCTGAAGCATTGCAGCCACCAGGAGCTTGCCCAGAGCCTCATAGAGCCTGGTGCTCTTACTCATCATAATGCCGCGGATCATGCTATAGGTGACCTGTCCGCCGGCTTCCATTATCTGCTCTTCAATAAGATCTTCCAGTTCCTTGTTACCTCTGTCCAGCTCGGCTGCGATAATATAGCCGTTGCTGTTCATAAGGCTCTTTGCATCGTTTTTGCCCCCCGTATGATCATGGAAGTCAGCGATGACATTGGCTATTTTCCCCACGTTATTTGCATAGCACAGGTCTCTTAAGGTTCTGCGGTCGCTTCTGTCAACATGCTGCCAATAGATAACGTTATCAACGGCATAGTAAAAGGATTCCAGCAGCTCTTCATCAATCCATCCCCTGTACAGCTCACTGTTCTCCCTGAAATACTTCCCCGGTGTCATTCCGGGAATCTGCAGCTGCTTTTTGATCTCAAGTGCATGCGGCACTGAAACTATTGTAGTTATATGATAGTTTGGTGCCGCTTCCAGAAACTCAGCCACATCCTCCCTGTAAGACTTAAGGAGAGTCTTTTCCTCGTTCTTTTCCATTTTCCCCAACCTTCCTTTTATGATTGCCCTCCGGCCAGAATATAGCAACATTTTAGCTTGGTATAGCCTTTAAGTATACAGTAAAACAGGCGTTTTATACTACTTTATTTTGAAGGAAACAGCAAATAATGCTATACTTCCATTAGATATTTTTATCCCGGGAGGAAAAGCCATGTACTATTTGATTCGAAATACTTTGGAAGAATGCAGCGCAGAGCAGTGTCACGACGCAGGTTCACCCTATGTGGCGGTTCTTACTCCCGAGCAGTGGCAGGAACAGAGCGAGAACTTTGACATGGGCATAGACTTTGACCTGAGCCTTGACGATGTCCTCACCACCAAAGCCGAGGTTAACTTCGACTCCCTCACCGGAACCTTCTGTATTCCGGCCCAGTCCGCAATTGCAGATGAAGTTCAGAAATTCTCTTTTGCCCTGGATGAGACGGGCATTGTCTTCATAGATGCGGGAAAAAGCGCACTTTCTCTGGTTAAGCGTATTCAGAGAAACAAAAAGTGGAGAAAGCCCTCCCTTGAAAGATTTCTGTATGATTTTCTCGAAATGCTGATTCACGATGACCTGCAGATAATGCAGAGATATGAAAGAGAACTTGATTCTATAGAAAAAGAAATTATGGCCAATGCCGAGGAAGCTCCTATTCAGCGAAACAACGAGATTCGCGGCGATATCCGTGACCTTCGGATTCACTATGAACAGCTTCAGGACTTCGGCCAGGAGCTTGAGGAAAATGAGAACGGCTTTTTTGACGAGGACAACCTCAGATATTTCCATATGTTCTCAAGCCGTGTGGACAGGCTCTATGACGCCGCCACCCACCTTCGTGACTACACCATCCAGCTCAACGACCTCTATCAGTCCCAGCTGGATGTTAAACAGAACCGCATCATGACCGTCCTTACAGTGGTTACAACAATCTTCATGCCTCTTACCCTGATTGCAGGCTGGTATGGCATGAACTTCAAGTATATGCCGGAATTGGAGTCCAGGGTCGGTTACCCTGTGATCATTATATTATCTATTGCCATTGTTGTGGGAAGCCTTGTCTTCTTTAAGGTCAAGAAGATAATCTGACCTATTCATCAGCATAAGTCTTCTGAATCTCCAGGATCTTGTCAAAGCTCCTGTCGAAGACTTCCACAACTATCGGTGAGAACTGACTTCCGCTCTGGGACAGAATCTCCTGTCTTGCAGCTTCGCTGTCCCAGGGTTCCTTGTAGGATCTTCTGCTGGTAAGGGCGTCATATACATCTGCCACAGCCACAATCTGAGCATACGGAGATATCTCATCCCCTGACAGACCTTTGGGATATCCGCTTCCGTCCCACCACTCATGGTGCTGACCTGCAATCTGCCGGGCCATCACGATCTCTTCCCCCTTTGAATTAGACAGGATATTATCTCCATAGGTAGTATGAAGCCTCATGATCTTAACCTCATCATCGGTGAGCTTACCGGGCTTTTCAATAATTTCCCTGGGAACAAGAAGCTTACCTACGTCATGCATCATTGATGCAATTCTTATCTGTCCCACCTCATCATCACTAAATCCGTATTCCTTTGCAAGAAGCGCCGAATACTCCGCAACTCTGCGGACGTGCTGACCTGTCTCACCGCTTTTGGCCTCGGATATCTCAGAGAACTTCATGATAATGTTTCTCTCGCTCTCTTGGAGTTCCTGCATATACTTGAGCTTCTCAGCCCGTTCCCCGGATGCTTTGATATTTAAACGCGTAAAGCCTATGAAGAATCCGAAGGATACAATAACAATGGAATCAATCCATAGATTTTTTAGATCCAGTTTTCCATTAATAATCCCCGGAAAAACATAATAAACCGCATATAGCGCATCCAGAAGGAAAAAGAGTCCCAGCTGGTAATGCATAACCGGCTCCCACTCTATGCTGTCTGAGTGATCGACCACAAACTGCATCCTTTTGGTAAAAAGGGCAACTCCAAGGATAAGGACTATCAGCAGGATGGCAAAGTAAGAAAAGGCCGATACCGCCATTAAAAGGCACATTCTGTCCAGAATGACATACATCAAATATACTGTGGCAGCGACCGTAAATCTTTCGTGTATGACTTTTTTGAATAAATATATGGGAAGTATCAGGGATATTACATCATTGAACAGACTGAAGGCCAAAAAGATCACCGTCTGTGTATCTGATGAATAACTCGCAATGGCATGTGCATAAAAGCGCTCAAACAAAAAGCCTGACAGCTTTTCATTTACAATAGCAACCGTTGTGCAGGAAAAGCAAAACAGAATGAGGAAATCCCTTATAAAATTTTTCTTATTGCCCCTTCTTGCCGTAATGGAGGAATTGACAAATGCAAACCACACGCCCAGCAATATTCGGGGCCAATAGTATTGTAACGTTTCCAGTATCATGACCGTTCCTCTGCATCCCGGAAAACAAACGTACATTTTTGCGTATATTCATTCACATTATATCATCGTACAAGCTCTATTCTCCAGTTAAACATTGTTTATACATATTAAAAAAATAAAATTTATGTGCTAAAATACACAAGGCAACTAAAAAAGTAACACATAGGAGGATTCCATGGGCGGTTTTTTTGGCGTAGCATCTCGTGAAAGTGCAGTATTCGATCTTTTTTACGGCACAGACTATCACTCACACCTTGGCACACGTCGTGCCGGACTTGCAGTATACAGTAAGAAAAACGGATTCGATCGTTCTATTCACAACATCGAAAGGTCCTACTTCAGACCTAAATTTGAAGATGATGTTCAGAGAATGGAGGGTAACCTGGGAATTGGCTGTATCTCTGATTTTGAGCCCCAGCCCCTGATCGTAAGATCACACCACGGTACCTTTGCCATTACTACCGTTGGCAAGATCAACAACATCGATGAGATCACCAACAAGCTTTTTGCAGACAATCGCTCTCACTTCCTTGAGATGAGCGGCGGCGACATCAATCCCACCGAGCTGGTGGCATCCATTATCAATCAGAAAGTAACCATTGTCGAAGGTATTCGTTACGCTCAGGAGGTCATCAAGGGCTCCATGTCCCTTCTTCTTATGACTCCCGAGGGCATCTACGCAGCAAGAGACAGGTACGGCAGAACTCCTATTCAGATAGGCCACAAGGACGACGGCTTCTGCGCCTGCTTCGAGAGCTTCTCATATCTGAATCTGGGCTATGATCACTACAAGGAACTTGGTCCCGGTGAAATAGCATATATTACTCCCGAAAGTGTTGAAATAGTGGCACCTGCCTTTGATGAGATGCGCATTTGTACCTTCCTCTGGATCTATTACGGTTTCCCGGCTTCCTGTTATGAGGGCCTTAACGTTGAAAAAGTAAGATACGGCTGCGGAGCCAAGCTGGCCCAGCGAGATATGCAAAGGGGCCTTCACCCCGATCTTGTTGCAGGCGTTCCGGATTCCGGCGTGGCACATGCCATCGGATATTCCAACACCTCAGGAATCCCTTATTCAAGACCTTTTGTTAAATATACACCTACCTGGCCCAGATCCTTCATGCCCACAATGCAGTCCAGAAGAGATCTTATCGCCAAGATGAAGCTGGTTCCCATCAATCAGCTCATCAACAACAAGAGCCTTCTTCTTATCGATGACTCCATCGTAAGAGGAACGCAGCTTAGAGAGACCACAGAGTTCCTGTACAAGAGCGGCGCCAGCGAAGTCCACATCAGACCTGCCTGCCCTCCTCTCATCTACGGCTGTAAATACCTGAACTTCTCAAGATCCAACTCCGAGATGGAGCTTATCACAAGACGTGTTATCGAGAAGCTTGAGGGTTATCCTTCACCCAATGAAGAGGCCATCCGCAAGTACACCGATCCCGATTCACCTCAGTACGAGGCAATGCTTGAGGAAATAAGAAAAGAGCTCAACTTCACATCACTTCACTACCATCGTCTCGACGATATGGTGGAAGCTATTCCTCTTGAGCCCTGTAAGCTGTGTACTTATTGCTGGAGTGGTAAGGAATAATTTTAATAACTATTGTTATTCACAATGCCCCACAGCTCAGCTATTTGCTGGACTGCGGGGCATTTATATTGTCATGTAATCACAGTGCTTCGAATTCCTTTGCCCCCTTTGTATCCAGCCATCTGAGCATGATAAGTGCCGCAAGTGCGTAGATCACGCCGCAGATGATCAGGTAGGTGAAGGCCCCCAGCTTATACCCCACCAGAATATATGCCACCATCATGATCATGGTAAAGATCCAGCCGCCGAACATGGATGCCACAATGGCTCCGCTCTGTTTGATGGGCGCAAGCTCGTTGGTCCAGTTAAGAAGGGGCATCTTAAGTCCCAGGATCAGGTCAAAAAGTGATGAAAAGACGACCTGGATCAAGGGAACTATCACCATAAGTATCTTCACCGGTACAGACGCATCCACAACAAAAAGAGCGCAGATACAGGCAACTAACATCGGAATCCCGGTCAGAATTATCTGAACACAGGCCTTGGCGCGAAGGACCTTTCCGGCATGAACAGGTAGTGACTGCGGTATCCACAGGCTCTTGCCCTCAAGTGAAACCGAAGGCGTTGCGATATCATTCATTGCAGCCAGGGTACACAGTGCTCCGCAGATCATTATCGGCAGTACTCCAGGCTTATCAGCGAACATATTTCCTATAACCTCTGCCAGCATTTTCCCCTTAAATAAAAGGGCAATCCCTCCGACGGGAATCAGTAGTATTCCCATGCCGCAGTTGAGCATATATCCGGAGCTGGAGGTAAACTTGGCAAGTTCCTTGGATACGAGAGCGCCGAATACTGTCTTTTGGGTATATCTTTTTTCCCTGTACTTAATCTTCGCAGTCTTTCCTTCTGCTGTGGCTATCTTCAGAAAGCTCCTGCTCATAAGTCTCCACACCAGAGTAAAGACCACTGCGGTTATCGCAGACATTATCAGGGTTGCAATGATATCGCTCTCCCCTACTCTTCCGAACAGATATAGGATATATGCAGCACCTTTTATCTTATCTGCGTAAGAATCCACATGGGTAATGACCTGCTGAATAAGGTCCCCTGCCTTGAAATAACAATAATAGTAAAGACCAATAAACAGCAGCGTCGCAGCAGCACTGATAAGTCCCTTGTTCTTGATCTTCTGACTGAGCTTTGCAACGATCCATCCGAAAATACAGGACAGCATCAACACAAAAACAGTGATCATGATATACCACAGCAGATGGCATATAACGCTGATTGCGCTGATTCCTGCGGTTATCCAATATATTACCGAAGTCGGGATCATAACTGTGGCGGAATACATGGCTCCAAGAATATAGACATTGATAAGTCTTGAAGCAATGATGGTCCGAAGCGGGATCGGCAGGGAAAAAAGAAGGTCGTTGTCCTTGCCAAGGTACAACCCCGAGTAGCAGTTAAACACCGAGGCAAATATTCCAATGGCAGCGGCAATTCCCCCCATCATAACGAAATACAGCCAGCCATATCCCGCAACAGTAAAGGGTCCACACAGTGAAAAAGAAAGCCCCGTGAACATGCCTCCCAAAAGTCCCACCATTATCAGCGCATAGAACACGAAATATAGCGCAATCTGCCATTTGGGGCGCATGCAGTTCTTCTTTGAATTATAGAAATATCCTCTAAAAACTTCTTCAAGCTGTTTTTTTACAAGGATCCTCAGCATTCAGGCACCTCCTCCAGTTCAAGGAATACATCTTCAAGACTTGCGTCTCCCTTAACTTCTTCCATTGTTCCGGACTTAATAAGCTTTCCCTGTTTGATGATGGCAACCTTGTCACAGAGTTTCTCCGCCACTTCCAGTACATGAGTCGAGAAGAAAATGGCTCCTCCCCTGTCGCAATGCTCTCTCATCATTTCCTTCAAAAGATGTGCGGCCTTGGGATCAAGTCCCACGAAGGGTTCATCCATTATGATAAGCTTCGGTGAGTGCATCCAGGCTGAGATTATGGCAAGTTTCTGCTTCATTCCGTGAGAATATGCAGAAATAGGAAGCGCCAGATCATCTGTCAGCTCAAAAATATCTGCATATTTGCGAATTCTCTCATTCCTTTCAGAAACAGGAATCTCAAAGACATCTGCTATGAAATTCAGATACCTGATACCGCTCATGAAGTCGTACAGATCCGGGTTATCGGGAATATAAGCCAGATTCTTCTTGCACTCAAGAGGCGAATCCATGGTGGATTTCCCGTCTATGGTTATTTTACCCTGGTCAAACTGCAGTATTCCCACCACGCTCTTTAAGGTCGTGGTCTTGCCTGCGCCGTTGTGGCCAATGAATCCGTAGATCTCGCCCGGCATGATCTGAAGAGACAGATCATCCACCGCCAGCTTGTCCCCATATCGTTTGGTTAAATGTTCTATATTAAGCATTGATCTTACCCCCTTTGTAGTAGGTCATACGTTACTACTATAGCATAGGACAAATGCAACTTTCGAGAAGAAATACACTTATTACGCATATTTTTGCACTGAAAAAGGCCATGACCCATAGAATCACAAAAATAACGCCAAGAGCCTGATGTATTAAGGCTTTTGGCGTCTTTAGTTGGTATTAAAACTGTCAAAGGCAGGATTTTATCAGTGAAATTACTATTAAATCACGATTAATTTTGCATTTCTTATCGTATGGTAAATCTGCTTAGCAGCTCATTGATGGATGTAGCTGAATCAGATACAGAATTTGCAACATTCTCAACACCCTTTGATTCATCAGCAATCTCCTGAGCACTTACTGCCAAATTGGCTACAGTAGCTGTTATTTCTTCAGAACTAGCTGACTGTTGCTCGGATATAGCAGCAACACTTGATGCTATGTCATTTACATTTGCCATCATTCCAATCATGTTGCGCATTGTGTCTGCTGTACTATTGAGCTCCTGATTGATCTTACTAAAGCTATCTCCAGCTTTTGAAACTGCTCCGCTACTATTGGTAATAGCCTCCATATTTGCCTGAGATTTCTCGGCAAGATCTTTAATAAGATTTGTGATCTCTGCGATAATATCGCTGATTTCTTTAGCAGCTTCCTGGCTGTTTTGAGCAAGTTTACCGATTTCATCAGCAACAACAGCAAAGCCTTTTCCGGCTTCTCCGGCTCTTGCAGCTTCAATACTTGCATTAAGTGACAGAAGGTTTGTCTGTTCAGAAATAGAATCAATCATCCCTACTATTTCAGTAATCTTATCTGCAGAATCTCCTACTGTAGAAACCACATCATTCATATCACTCATGGAAGATGTTATTACTTCCATATTCTTCTGAACATTGCTCATATCATTCTGTCCAACTTCAGCCTGATCTACAAGACTTAGCATTATCTCATTTGTCTTATTTCCATTATCGGTTAATTCTGCAACTGACTGTGCAAGCATAGTTGCATTATTAGCAAGTTCTCCTACTGCATTTGAAATATCATCCATTGTTGTCTGGATTTGTTCCATCGATTTAGACTGCTCATTAGCTCCTACAGTCATCTTACTTGAAGCATCCTTTGAAGAGTTTGAGTCAAATTGTAGTTGTTCCGCTCTCTCCTGTATATTAGAAATTGTATCATTCATTACTTGAACATAATTTTCCATTTCTTTGCTGATAAGACCAATTTCATCACCTTTATCTTGAGGCATCTGCGTAGTAAAATCCCCTGATGAAATCTTAAGTATACTATTAGAAAGACTATTAACAGGCTTAGAAATAACTCTGCTTATTGTGATCAAAATAATAACTGTGATTATGAAAATCAATGCAATCATTGCAATCATTGCAATAATCATAAATCTGTTGGATGATGCCAAAACATCATTTACAGGAACAGAAGAAACCATATTCCAACTTGTACCCTGAATATTATAGTAGCAAACATAATATTCAAGTCCGCTTAACGGATTTTTTATTTTTGTAACTCCAGTACTACCGGAATCAATATATGCTTTAACGCTAGATAGAAAAGCATTTCCTGATTCAGATATTTTTTTACCATTTAAATCCGGATTAACATAGCTGATAATGTAATCCCCGGCAAGTATAATAGAATTACCTGTTTTCATGGGAGTATATTTTGATGCTTCATTCTGAATATCACCAAGGAAAACGTCAACAGCACAAACTCCTTCCATTCCATTATAAAAACTGTTCTGTCTTACAAAAGAGACACAAAGCTGCCCGGTAGATGAATCAACATAAGGGTCAGATTCAATAAATGTCTCATGTCCTTGTGCAAGTTTATACCAATCTCTTTGTGTAGGCTTCCAGTCAGGAGCCTGTATGGTATGATTGGCAAAAACATAAGTATCATCCTCATAACCAATGTAAATTCCTGAATTGTTAATGATTGTGTAATTTGTAGAGGGCTCAATATATTTTAGAATTGCTTCCTCATCTTCAAAAGGAACCTGTTCCATGGTATCACAATATTGACCAAATTTTGCCAACAGCATTCTGAATCCGGTTCCTATATTGTAAGCATTAGTCTGTGTTTCAGCCTGAAGATCCATAAGAGATACATCTTCAATTGTAGCTTTAGCATTGAATGATAGAATAAGAATAATTGCAACTACTCCAATGATAATCACAGGCAGTAAACACATCAATAATGTTTTTCCAATACTTTTTTTTACACTCGAATTGTTTTTTCCATTATTTCCAATAGTTGAAGCTGTTCCCATTTTTACCCTCCATTTATAAATGTATTAATAAACATTATTGTACGTAGATTCATACACAAATATATTTTACATTTATATATAAAAATAATAAATTTATTCATAATTAAACTTTTGTTAAACTTGCGTAAATAAACGCTTTTTTGAATCTAAATTCGTCTGTTTTTTATTGCACGGGAGTTTGACACCTAAATCATATCAAGAATAGTGCAGAAGAATCGGATTTTATCCAGTCTGAAGTTTTTAAGAACAGCAACTATTTTGGTAAAAGAAATGATCGAATACTTTACTACGACTGCTCTAACTTCTATTTCGAAATTGAGCAAGAAGATGGTAATAAAAAGTATGGCAAAAGCAAGGAACAGCGGCCTAACCCAATCGTTCAGATGGGACTTTTCATTGATGGAGACGGTATTCCTCTTGCATTTTCAATTCTTGGCGGGAATCAGAATGAGCAAAAATCATTAAAGCCCTTAGAATCAAAATCCTTCAGCAGTTCGGTCATGATAAGTTTATTTACTGTAGCGATGCCGGCCTTGGTTCAACCGATAATCGCAAATTTAACCACCTAGGAGAACGAGCGTTTATCGTCACCCAGTCAATAAAAAAACTTGATGCAGAAAACAAAAAACTCGCACTGAGTAAAGATGGTTTTAAAAGGCTTGCGGATAATAAAAAGGTTTCTGCTGCAGAAATTGAAAGTACTGATTCTGATGAGTTGTACTACAAAGAAATCTTGGATAAATTGAAATCAATGAAATTTGCAGACATTAAAGGACAGGGATACATGCCAACTTACATTCGTGATAAACTTACTGATGCCCTTCATAAAGTATGCGGTTTTAGAACCGATTACGAATTCATTACTAAAGCTGATATGAGAACTATAGAAAAACAAAGCAAGCAAAGGTAATATTACTATATATCAAGAATCACAAAAATAACGCCAAGAGCCTGATGTATTAAGGCTTTTGGCGTCTTTAGTTGGTATTAAAACTGTCAAAGACAGGAATATATTACTTTTCAACCCATCATTTCTCAAAAAGGAACTTCTCAGGAAGAGTAACCTTGAAATCCTTAGCCAGATGTCTGAAATCATCGGGAGTGATGGTCTGTCTCTTGGCTCCTGTCATGGAAAGAGTCTTCACCAGTATCTCTGCGGACTTCTCAACAGTGTGCATAAGTCCGAAGGTGAGGTCAAAATCCTCTCCTGCTGCGAACATTCCGTGGTGAGCCCAGATGGCAACATCATATTTCTCCATGAGCTTACTGGTCTCCACTGCAATCTCTCTTCCTCCGGGAACCATCCAGGGCACGACACCGATTCCATCGGGGAACACTACGGGACACTCTGTAGCCATCTCCCACAGCTCTCTTGTGAAAGCCTCATCAGTAAGAGGAAGCACAAAAGTAAGAGCTATTGTGTTGGTGGTGTGTGCATGATAGATAACCCTGTATCTTCCATCTGTAAGCCTCTTTTTAACCTCATGGTTCATAAGATGTGAGGGAAGCTCGGAAGTAGGTCTTCCGCCATTAATAAGGCCCCAGACAATTCGGTATTTCTCGCCCTTATCATCCAGCTCTACTATACACATGCTGTCCTCCGGCTTGATGATCACGTTTCTAAAAAACTTGCCTGAACCTGTTACAAGGAAAAATTCTCCCGCAAGACCGGGAACTGTGGTTCCGATATCCTGCCACTCTCCCTCCTTGAATTCTTCTTTTACCAGCTCAACCTCCTCAGCCTTCATTCTATAGGAGAGATTGCCGCCGTTTCTCTCGTGCCAGCCCTGCTCCCAGCCATCGTTAGCCATTCTGATAAAGCCCTGTGTAAATTCTGCTTCTAAAACCTTCATGATAAATCTCCTGTGTATAAGTAATTAATTATGTATTATAGCTGTTTTATCAAACTCGTGCTTATCAAAATCCGCCTCACACGCGCTTTGACAGAACTTCCTTCTCGTAGCGCTCAACCTCTTCGAACCACTTGCCGTCCTCAGGGGCGCCGCAGCGTCTGCAATACTCATTCCAGACATCACCAAAAGGCATTGTCTTCATCTCTTCCTGCATCACAAGAAGCTTGGTGAAGTTGCTGTTATCCTGCAAGCTCTTAAATTCCTCATTGGGGGTCAAAAGAGCATTAAGAAGAGCCTTCTGTGTATTTCTAAAGCCTGTAGCCCATGCGCCGATTCTGTTAATCGAAGCGTCGAAATAGTCCAGTGCCATAAATACCTTGCCATCAAGTCCGCCGCAGCGAACGATCTCTTTTGCGATCTCTTTGGTCTCATCGTCGAAAAGAACTACGTGGTCTGAATCCCAGCGCACAGGTCTTGTGATATGAAGTGCGATATTGGGGAAGAAGGACAAAAGTGCAGGAATTTTGTCACTTACAACCTCTGTTGGATGATAATGACCATTGTCCATAAGAGGAATGCATTTATCCGAATGAGTTGCCGCAAAAGTCAGTGTAAACTCCGCACTTCCCACAGTATAGGACTCCACGCCGATGCCGAATACCTTGGACTCTACGCAGGGCTTAACCTTGTTAAAATCAAAGGGCTCAGACAGAATCTGCTCGATGGAATCCTTGTATCTGTCTCTGGGTCCCTTTCTGTCTGCCGGAACATCCTTGAAGCCATCGCCGGTCCAGATGTTCATAATGCAGGGCTCACCCAGCTCCTCAGCGAGGTAATTGGATATCCTAATGCATGCCTTACCATGCTCGATCCAGAACTTTCTTGTCTCCTCATTGGGCGAAGCCAGTGTCAGAGGGTCACATTTGGGATGTGAGAAAAATGTGGGATTAAAGTCGCAGCCAAGGTTTCTTTCCTTGCAGAAATCCACCCATTTCTTGAAGTGCTTGGGCTCAAGCTTATCTCTGTCCACCCAGCCACCGTTCTCATCGTCAAAAATAGCATAGCTGGCGTGAAGGTTCATCTTGGCTCTTCCGGGGATGAGCTTTAATACCTCATCGATATCTGCCATGAGTTCCTCCGGAGTTCTTGCTCTTCCCGGGTAATTTCCTGTAGTCTGAATTCCGCCTGTAAGGGGCTTACTTGGGTCCGTATCAAAACCTCTTACGTCGTCTCCCTGCCAGCAGTGAAGCGCTATTTCAGCGTTTTTTAGCTTTTCTATCGCTTTTTCTGTGTCGATTCCAAGTGCTGCGTATTTCTCTTTTGCCTGTTCGTAGCTCATGTTTTATAACTCCCTCCATTAACTATATTATTCAGAACTCTTCGATACTAAAGCTCTTAAATATGCAATCTCTTGCCTGTGCCAGGTCACTAAATAGCCCTGCATTTATCATCTGAATCACCAGATTGCCGATCGCTGTACCTTCAATGGGGCCGGCATATACAGGAAGTCCCGTAGCCTTAGCTGTCAGCTCGTTGAGGTATCCGTCCTGGCATCCGCCTCCGATAATATTAATGCCGGTTATCTCTTTACCCGTGATCTCGGAGATCTGCTTCACTGTATCTGCATAGCACTGCGACAATCCCTTATATACACACTGCATGATCTCTCCAACAGTCTCCGGAACTGCCTTATCATGATCTGCGCAGTAGTGCTTGATGGCATCTATCATACTTACAGGTGATAAAAAAGACTCATCATTGACATCAAGTACAGTCTCAAAGCCTTCTGCAGCCCTCGCCTCTGCAATGAGATCCGGGAAGCTGTAAGTTATGCCTGTAGCATATTTACTCTTTCTGCCTTCAACATATTCGGTACCGTTAAGCTCGCGCCTTACGGACTGAATGATCCAAAGCCCCATAATATTCTTAAGGAATCTGTAGGTACCGAAGGCTCCGCCCTCGTTGGTGAGATTCTCTTTTCTTGCAGCCTCTGTGGTAATAGGTTCCCTATTCTCCACTCCCAGAAGACTCCAGGTTCCGCTGGATAAGTATACGCTGGTCTCATCTCTTGCGGGAACAGCAAGGAACGCTGATCCGGTGTCGTGGGTTGCGGGAAGGATAACCTTAGATGTGAAGCCAACTTCTTTCACAATAGCTTCGCACAACTCTCCAACAACGGTCCCGGGCTGAGACAGCTCTCCGAAGAGCCCTGCGGGAAGTCCAAGTCTATCGATCAGTTCCATATCCCATGCCTTGGTCTTAGCATTTACCAGGTTCGTACTGGTGGCATTGGTATACTCCTGCTTCTTAACTCCCGTCAGCCTGAAATTCAGGTAATCCGGCAGCATCAAAAAAGTCTTCGCCGCCTGAAGCGCCTCCGGTATATCCTTCTTAGCCGCCATCAGCTGATATATGGTGTTAAAGGGCTGCTTCTGAATTCCGCATTTTGCATACAGTTCTTTTTCGGGAATAATGGAAAAAACTTCGCTATCCATCCCCTTGGTTCGCTCATCTCTGTAAGCGACAGCATCTCCTATGATCTCATCCTTATCATCAAGTAAAACGAAATCCACTGCCCAGGTGTCGATTCCAATGGTCTCGGGAATCATATCCTCATTTTTGCAGGCCTTGAGGCCTTCTACAACGCCGGTCCAGAGGTTCTCCAGATCCCAGCACAGATGCCCATTCTTCATGACCTGCCTGTTCTCGAAGCGGTGCATCTCCTTGAGCTTCATTTTGCCATCTTCCATCCAGCCCAGCATATGCCGACCACTGGATGCCCCAATGTCGATTGCCAAAAAATATCTGTTCATATACGTACCCCGATACAATTCATGTTTATGATGCTATAATATTATGCACGGGCACTGTTTTCTAGAACCATATAAGTGCCAAAATGGAACCTTATTTGACATTAATTCAAGGGATAAAAATGAGAAAAGAAATTCTGGATCATCTGTACAAAATTACCGAAGAGGAAGAAAAGATCGTCAAGGAGAACGCCTCCATTTCAAAGGAGCTCTACACCTCCGAAGATGAGTTCGTGGTGGACTCCGCCAAGCTCCTGGAGCAGGGTAAACTCATTGCGATCCGCCCTCACACCAGGTTCGCCCACTTTCCCGAACACCGCCACAACTACATAGAAATGGTAGTTATGCTGAAAGGGAGCCTTACCACAAGGATCGTCGGCGGCGACACCATTACCTTAAGAAAAGGCGATATCCTCCTTATGAACCGCCACGCAAGACATGAGATCCTGCCCTGCAAAAGGAACGACCTTGCCCTTAACTTCATTATTCTTCCGGAATTCTTTTCCCGGGGAAGCGTCTCCTACGACAAGGAAAACATCCTAAGGGGCTTTATCATCGCCTCCCTCTCAGAGAAAAAAAGATACAGCGACTACCTCCTGTATCACGCTGCAGGAGTAATCGCTGTTGAGAATCTTATGGAAAACCTCATATGGACTCTGATAAATCATCCAAATGACATGAATCAGATCGTACATTCCACCATGGACCTGCTTCTAATGAATCTGGCGGCACTGTCCGCAGACACTCTTAAGGACATGCGCTCCAAGGGTCAGAATATCACCATAACTGCCCTTGAGTACATTGACCACAACTTCGCCTGCGGAACCCTTGAGGAACTTGCAACGCAGACCGGCTACACCACCGCCTATTTAAGCCGCCTTTTAAGGAGTCACACCGGCTGTAACTTCAAGCAGCTCCTTCAGCAAAGAAAGCTCCAGCAAGCCGCCTACTACCTGGAAAACACAACACTGACCACAGAAAATATCATTGAAAAAATCGGATACGAGAACAGCGCATATTTCTACAAGGTTTTTGCCAAAAAATACGGCTGCTCTCCCAGAGAATACAGAAAAAGAACTTAATCGCAGAACCGCCTGAAAATCATTCTGTATATAAGCTTCGAATTTATCCTGAAAAACAATCCCGCATTGATAAGTGGCGAAACTCTTTTCATATACCCGCCATCCTGCGCGCTTTTTTTGTAAAAGAATTCCTCTTTATACAGATACCCGGCAAGTAGCCGGTCCATATCCTTGATACTGTAGCGGTAATACTTCCTTGACAGCTTCACAGCTCCTGTCATTTCTATAATCTTTGCCACAAAGGACATACAATTAAGCGCCTTGTATATCTTAAAGCCATGAAGAATCGGCATCGTTGCCATTGAATACAGGTTAAAAATATATTCGGAATCCGCTTCGATATCTGCAATATAGCTCTTGATCCGCACAAGTCCCGCATCATCTGTAGGCACCTTGAACACCTTTAATTTAACTCTGTTGTGTTTGCCATATGCATAACATTCAAGGTTCTCATGCATGAAACCACAATCAAAGGGCGCATAGTGCCTGCGTCTCGAGAAGGTTATAAAGTCACTGAAAGGCTCCTCAAGACACACAGCTATATGTGTATATTCATATCCCGTCACGGCTCTGGCAATGCTTCCAAGCCCTGTGTGGGCCTTCACCAGAACAACGTAGACATAATTCTCATTACTCTTCATCTCTTTTTACTCAACCTTATAAATAACTGAATCTGAAGCCTTATCATCTCATAGTACATGGGAACTGCCCCGATCAGAATAATGATATCTCCTACGGTAAATCCATGTCCCTGTACAGTAACCACAGGATCTGTTCCCACAATCATAGTAATTATGCACACCGCCGCAAAAAACAGATGCGTCTCAATGGGCCCAAGTCTCGGAAACAGAAACTCATTAAGATACCTTATATAATTCATGGCAGTAAACATCATGAGCGCATACACAGGCACCATGAATATCATCACTTCAAAGCTCGCAACTTTCGCAAAAGCCAGCCCTATCAGCAGATATGTGATATGAAGTATATCCGTCAGAAGGTCAAAAAAAGCTCCAGCCTCCGATGCCATATTTCGCTTCCTTGCAATATATCCGTCCAGGTCGTCGCAGATAATATGCCAGATAAGTCCCACAACGGTTCCTATAAGAAACATCAGGTTCACACGGGCAAGGAACGCACAAACTATTCCGAACAGCCCTCCAATTGCCCCCAGAAGCGTCATCTGATTGGGAGTCATAGTTTCAGGGATCAACCTTCCGAAAACCCTGTAAATAATCGGGTAAGAAGCGTTCTCAAGCTTACTTGGCACAATCTTTTTGACCGCTTTCTTACTATCCGTAGAATTACTCATCGTCGTTCTTCCTTTTCTTAAACATATTTGCAATAAAAGATCTGATGTAATCGCCGTAGTCTATGAAGTCATATACTCCCTCTCTCTTGGCTCGAAGAAAGAGGCTTATCAGCAGAATATAATAATAGAAATAATATCTTTTTACCGACAAATGCGTAGGTCTTGCCACCAGATGCAGATAATCAAAATGGGACGGATTGTCGGTTATCATCCTATCCTTGTATCTGGCAAAATTCTCAAGCCCCATCTCCGGAGTATATATGGAAATAGCCACATGCTTTAGTTTTTTCCTAACTATCCATTTGAAGAGCCGCATGAAATCCCGCTTGGTGTAGTCCAGATCAACTATAAAGAGTCCCATGAGATTAATTCCAAGCCTGTTGCAGATTCCGACACTTTTAATGTTATTAAATGCAGAGGAATGCTTCTCATAGCTGTTTAGATGATTGTCGTCAAAGGATTCCAGCCCCACCAGCACGTAGTACAGACCTACCTCTTTAAACTCCTTCATCAACTGTTCGTGAGTCGCGATAAAATCGGCTCTGCCGTAGCAGATATAGTTTTTTCGGATATTCCTGCGTTTCAGAAGCTCGATGAATCTTTTAACTCTCTTCTCGTCAACGAGGAAGTCATCATCCACGATGTAGATATTGTCTGACTTAATCTGCGCAATCTCATAAACAACTCTCTCTATGTCACGCTGTACGTAAACACCTGCATTCATTCTGTTGCGGACGCAGAATTCACAGCGATATGGGCAGGAATAGGCGGTTCTGACCCAAGCAGCGTGCTCCAGCTCCAGGTATCTGTAATTATTCGGATGCTCATAAAAGTACGTCCTGTCCGGCAACGGCAGATCGTTGATATCAAAGGCCGTTGATGGATTGCTCCTCCACTTTGAACCATCCCGGTAGCATATCCCGTCCATCTTGGTTCTAAGCAGCTCTTTTCCGAAAAAAGCGATGTCGATTATTTCCAGAATCTTGTATACATTGAAGGTTGTAAGGATATAGTCAACATAATCCCTGTACATCCTCTCGTAGCACAGCTGTGCGTGGAGTCCGCCGATTATCGTAAGCGTATCGGCACTGTGGCCTTTGGCATCTCTGCAATACTCCAGCATGAAGTTCTCCTGCCTTGTTCTGCCACATACATAGACCACGTCCGGGTCGTATTTATTAAGGGCCATAGGAACCGTAGCGGTCTCCACCTGTCCGTCATAAATATAGACTTCGTGCCCTTTTTCTTTTAATACGGCACTGATATATTCAAGCTCCAGACATTCGTTTTCAATAACTCCGACAAAATTGTATCTGGTGCGGGATATTTCAGGATGGATAAGTAAAAACTTAAGACTCCTTCTTTCCATTCTTCAACTGTTCCTCCTTGACCAGCTCATTGAAGGCCACCTTGCCCACCAGTGTTTTGGGCAGTTCCTCCCTGAATTCATATTCATAGGGCAGGGAATATACGGCCAGATTCTTTTCGCAGTGCGCTTTGATGGCTGCAAGAATCTCATCACTTGGCCTTACACCGTTTTTAAGTACAATGAAGGCCTTAGCCACCTGAATCTTGTAGGGATGGTCGATCCCTATAACGCAGGACATAAGTACATCAGGATAGGAATCGATCACGTTCTCAATATACTGAGGATATATACTGTAGCCGGAGCTTACAATTACTCTCTTAAGCCTTTGCTTGAAATAAATGAAGCCGTCCTCGTCCATATATCCAAGGTCTCCCGTGTGCAGCCATACAAGGCCGTCCTCGTGAAGTTTAAGTACTTTCCCGGTCTCCTCGGGATCGTTAAGGTAGCCCTTCATAACTGTGGGGCCTGCGAGAACGATCTCACCTTCCTCTCCATAAGGAAGTTCCTGTGTGGAATCAGGTTTACAGATCTTGTAATAGGTATCGGGATAGGGGATTCCTATGCTTCCCTCCCTGTAGTATCCAAGCGGGGTCAGGCAGCTTCCTGTGACACATTCCGTAAGGCCGTATCCTTCTCTGACCTGAGTATCGGCGCCGTGTTCCTTGAGAAAAGCATCTATCTTACTTTTAAGACTAACCGACAGGGAATCTCCGCCTGATATTACGCAGCGAAGAAAAGACAGATCCTTTCCCTCAAGCTTCTTGTTCTTAAGAAGCGCTTCATAGAGCGTCGGAACGCCTGCTATAACATTGGGCCGATAGTTAATAAGGAGCTTATGGAAAGTTCCTGCGCTGAAAGTAGGCAGAAGTATTGCCGTCATTCCTTTATACAGCGCAGTGTGGATACATATTCCAAGTCCAAAGCCGTGAAAAACGGGCATTATGGACAATATCCTGTCTTTCTCCTTAAGACAGGCGCAGGCCTCTATTCCCTGCATTGCAAGCGCATTGAAATTAAGATTGGTAAGTTCTATTCCCTTGGGATATCCGGTGGTTCCTCCGCTGTATAGAATCGCTACAACGTCGTCTCCGCCTGTCTCTACGGTAGTATTTCCCTGATAACTGCCTGCGAGCCCTAGAAATTCTCTGAAGGAAAGCCTGCTGCCGGTAGTATGTGCATCGTCGCTCTCCAGCTTAATCTTCCTTCCCTTGGTAAGCTGATACAGAGGTTTCATATACAAGGGCATAGAATCCGCGGCGGATACCACGATAACCTTTTCCACCGGAGTATCCTGCAATACATGTTTTATCTTGTTATATGCGATATCTATTGTTATTGCAAGGCGGCTCTTTGACACACTGAGGTAATATTTGATCTCCGGTTCCGCAGACAACGGATGTATCATATTCGCCACTGCGCCAATCTTGTTTATAGCATAGAAGCTGATGACCGCCTCCGGGGTATTGGGCATACATATGCTGACCACATCCTTCTCTTTTATCCCAAGAGCCTTAAGCGCCCTTGCACAGCGCTCTATCTGCTGAAGAAACTGCCTGTAGCTGCCTTTTTTGCCATAGTAATTGTAGGCGATACAGTCAGGATGGTTAGATGCACTGTCTTCTATAAACTTGTATACGGAGCAGTCCGGATAGTCCAAATGGGGCCTTACTCCGTCATAAAATCCATACCATGGAGTTTTAACTTTATTTTGCATTTAATAATAGTTCCTTTACTGTTGAAAAAAGAAGATCATTGGCCTCGGGGACCTCAAGGTTCGATACGTCTATCGGCTCACCAAAGGTAATCTTAAGGTTTTTACTTCTAAATCTGTAATCTCCTGTTATAGAATAAGGAATTATCCTGCACCCGGCTCTCTTAGCCATGACCACGGCTCCGGGCTTAAAGGGTAAAAGAATCTCCTCTGTGTAATTTCTCTTTGCTTCCGGAGATAAATTAATAAGACAGCCCGCCTTTAAATGCTCTACTGCGCTGGCAAGAGCCTCCTTATTACGGGCTGCGTGAAGATCAACCGGTATTGCTCCGATAGCTCTGAAAAACCATCCGAAGGGACCGTCATGAAGCTCTTTTTTGGCAAGGGTGTATACCACTCTCTTAGTGGAACTGTCGACAAGTATCGGATCCATCGCATGCTTGTGATTACCTGCGATAACACATGCTCCTTTACGTGGAATCACCTCACTGTTAACGATTGTAGGATTATAATATGCCAGAAATAATCCCGCCAGAGCAGGCCTTAAGATTCTGTATAATTTCGCGTTGTTTTTCATCTTTTTTGGAGAACCACCTTTATTAAATATCGAGGTAATTTGCATTACATCTATACGAATTATACCCGAAATAGCCCCGCATTAGTACCAGCGAACTCTAAAACAGAAAAATACCCCGGAACAATTTGTCCGGGGTTTGATACTAATCTTATTTATCAAAATGTAGCTTCTCTTCCTTGAAGGATTCTATGTGTCCCATGTCGTCAAAGAGCTCAAGTCTTGGAATTACCATATCTCCCTGATCTCCATCGAATCGCAGGATTGAGACGGAGCAGACTCCGTAAGGCATGGTAGTAAGTACAAAGGGCAGCGGAAGGCTCAAAATGTGTGAGAACAGGATTGCTCCGGAGCCGCCGTGAGCGAAGATGGCTATGGTATCATCATTTTCCTTAGTACATTCATATAGGCCGTTTTTCCTTGCAAGACCGTACTCTCCAAGGAGTTCATCCAGGCCATTAGACACTTTGTCATAATAATCCATACAGATATTATTCTTGAAAAAGGGGTGTTCCGGCCAATTGGGAGAGCCCACATATTCGCCTGTATCTGTCAGTACTTTGTAGGCAAGAGTCCAGGGATGACCGTCATAGGGTAGCTTATCAGTTGCAGCTGCAACTCCGCCCTTGTCTCCCCAGTCAATCTCATGCATGAAATCCAGAATCTGCACCTCGATTTTATGCTGCCCCGCCGTGTAAGATGCCGTCTCTTTGGCCCTTCCCATTGGAGAAGAATAGATTGCCTTAATATTTTCATCCCTGAGCCTTGCGGCAGTGCTTATTGCCTGCTTTATGCCGTTGTCCGTCAAGCAGTCCTTTTCATAATTCGGCTCTCCATGTCTTATAAAAATCAGTCTCATATATCTACCCCTTCCCGGTCCTTAATCGCTGATAATTCTCTTTATCCATCCTGAATTCGCAGAACTGACAATTGTACCCTACCTCATGTTGGCTCATCGATAATCAGCATGTTACGCACATTTCTTCATATCGATAACAAAACAGTTCCTACCGCCGGAGCGCTTGTACTTAAGGGTTCCATGGTGGCGCTCCACGATCTTGCGTGATATGGCGAGGCCAAGACCGGTTCCGCCGTCAGTTTTTCGGGTTTTGTCGCCTCTGGCGAAGGATTCGAACATTCTGGCGGCGAATTCTTCGTCTATGGCTTCGCCGTCATCATACACTTCAATTGTTATCTTGCCGGAATCGTCAAGTATTCTGACACCTACGTTGCTGCCGGTCTCATTGTATTTATTGGCATTGGCCAGGAGGTTACTTACCGCTCTCCTGAAGAGCTGTGTATCAAGATTGGCAAAAACAGCTTCGTCCGGAATATCTATGTCAAATTCTTTGCCGGTGGCGGCGATCTCTTCGTAGAATTCCACACAGTTCCTTCGAACCAGCTCACAAATATCAGTCTTTTCCAGGTTGAGCTTGTAGGCATCGCTCTCTATCTTAAGACTGGTGTTAAGGTCAGCGATAAGGGTGCTGATCCTCTCGACCTTCATCTCAATTACCTTGTAATAATCATCCTTTTTGTCCTCAGTGACAAGTCCTTCCTTAAGGGCATAGACACTGCTCTTTATTGAAGCCACGGGATTCTTGATATCATGGGCTAGCTCCAAGAGCAGCAAATTCCTACTCTGCTCGATCTGATGCTTCTGCTCTTCGGTTTCCTTGAGCTTCACGGCCATTTCATTGAATCGGTCTCTGATGTCCTCGAATTCCCTGTCGGTTTTGTAGTCGATGACCACGTCTCTCTTGCCTTCGCTAACTTCATTCATTCCCTTCATCAGAAGCTTAAGAGGCATATCGATATGTCTTTTGAGGTAGAAACTGATACCTGCGATCTCAAGTCCGAACATGGTCGCAATGATCACAAGGAACCAGATATATCTGCCTCCGTTGTCATTGGTGATCATATATGAAATCTTATAATTCACCATATCTAAGGGATAAAAGACAAGAAAAATGCGCTTTGGATCCCCGGCATATCTTACGAGAGCCGAATAGCCTATATCATCGTATACATCGAACTCCCTGAGAACAATTCCCGTTTTTTCGTAGGATGCGTAGCCCATGTCCAGATATTTGGCCATATCAGTGAGGTCATAGCTGTACTTGTCTGTCAGCTTGTCTCCCACAACATTAATGACATTGCCGCTATCGTCAAGTTCCTCGATCCAGCCTCCGACGCGGCTGAGAACCTCAGTATCTGTAATGGTTCCATCGTTATGAACAAAGGACTGGGGCGAAGCATTGCTCATACTTCCGTTTCCGAAATATATCAGAAGCGCCACTGCCAGAACCAGATACACCAGGATCGTAATTATCAGAAACAATATGTAACTCTTAACAAGCCTTGAAAAAATGCTCTTTCTTTTTTCCCGTTTACTCTTCATAGTCAGCTTCATTCTTTCTCAAATTTGTAGCCAAGGCCCTTAACTGCCTTGATCATCACGCTGTCAGCATCTGCTTTCCTTAGTTTGTTGCGAAGGTTACTGATGTGAACCATGACTGTGCTGTCGTCTGCGGCGCAGTCATCGTCCCAGACGTATTCTGTTATCTGCTGTTTGGTAAAAATATGCCCGGGATGAGGCATCAGAAGTTCAAGAATCTTGTACTCTGTGCCTGTAAGGGCGATGCTCTGTCCGTTTCTGGTAACGGATCTGGCGTCAGTGTTAAGTTCTATGCCAAAGGCGCTATAGGTCCTTGCGTCGCTGTCATGATAATCGTAGTTGCGCCTAAGCTGAGCCTTGATCCTGGCTACAACCTCCATTGGATTGAAGGGCTTGGAGACATAGTCGTCAGCCCCCAGCTCAAGCCCCAGGATCTTGTCGTAATCCTCGTTCCTGGCCGTTAGCATAATAACAGGAACATGGCTAATCTCACGAATCTTCTTAAGAACGGCGAAACCGTCAAGCCCCGGCATCATTACATCAAGTAATAGCATGTGGGGCTTAAGCGCCTTAAACTGCTCCAAGGCCGATAATCCGTTATCGACCTTGATAAATCTTATTCCTTCTTTGTTCAAAAAAAGCTCCAGGGAATCCAGGAGCTCTATCTCATCATCTGCCCCAAGTACCGTATATTCCATACCTCTCACCCTTTCCGGCACAGGAGCGCAGATTTTAGCGGATGTAATCCTCTATCACTTCAATAAGCGGTCTGTCAAAGCTGTAGGAGTCCTTCCAGTTCTCATCCAACTTGTCCAAAAGCATGCATTCCAGCATTCCGAGGCGATAGTACTTGGCATTGCCATCCACATATTTAGATGCGGTGTCCAGGTAATTCTTGATATATGTCTCTTCACCCATCTCTGATCTTACTGCCTGTGCTTCTACGTAGTATGCAGTGCCCTCCAGCTTGGTATAAAAATCCTCTGAATAGGCTGCTGCATCTGCAAGGAGTCCCCGTCTCTCCTTGGCTGTTTTGGTATATTCTATCGCAATTTCCACTGCATCGCCACTGTTTTCTTCAGTAATTATGCGGCTTAATATCTTAAGTTCATGCTCAAATAACTCTTTTGCGGCGCTATCGGAATCAATGATTGAAGAGAGCTCAGTCTCCGAATAAATATCGTCTGTTATGTTTTCATACAGGTTAAACTGGGTGTTCTGATAGGCGTGGAAGCCTTCATGCCAGACAACCACTGACAGCGGCTCGTCGTTCAGAGCTTCAAGAGTGGCCCAGGTATCGTACTGCGGTACAACGATCTGAAACTCATCTCCGTCCTGATACACACTGCCCACAAGACCTTCGAAAACGGCCTTTCTCTCGATATAATCGCATTTTCCGTCGTTATAGCTTACAAGGATGTCCTTTTCCCCATCTGAAAATGCCACTTTGTAGTCAAGGGGACAGAACCCCGCAAAGCCCATATCACCAAGCTCTTTATAATCATCAGCAACCTTGTAGAGCACTTCCCTGTTATTTTCCTTAAGCCCCTTCTCCATGGTGGCAAAGCCTGAGATAACAAGTGCAGCTCCCACCAGAATGTATAACACTAATCCCGCTTTTTTCATAACCTTATGCTTCCTCTCTTCTCAATGTGATTACCAGAAGTCCTGCAATCCAGATCACTATAAGTCCCATTATTATCACGTGTACATTCACAGGCCTCTCCTGAACCAGGTTCCCCGCCTGAGTGCTGATGCCTGCCAGGTTGGGAATAAGGAGAACCGCTCTTTTGATCACTGCTCCGCCAAATCCCGTAAGCGCTGCAGTCATAAGGTTAAGTGCGCTTCTGAGCGCTCCGCAGACAAGGATGATTACCATAATGGTTCCGGTAAAGAGTGTCGGGATCTTAATTGAAAGTGCTGAAGTCAGCATACAGATACATGCCGCATAGAGCATCATGAAAAGTGAAGCAACTGCTATTCTTCCCAGCATTTCGGAATAGCCGTTAACCACTGCGAATACTCCGAGTGTCAGGTACAAAATAACTCCGGAGATCCAGGAAACAAGCACATTCCCTGCTGCCAGGCTCATGTGATATCTGCTCTGGCTTACGCCCCTTGACCATATCAGATGGCTTGTGCGCCTTTCGTATTCCTGTGGAATTGTAGAACAGGATATTGCCAGTGCTATCGCACCGTTTAAGAAATTCAGAACATTGATAAGAATGGGAACCAGAACGTAATAATCGTTCATGCTTTTTCCGCCCACGGTAAGTGTTCCCGTTCCTGTAGAAAAGATTGCCACAACAAGGATCCCCAGTATTGTTGTGATATATAGCATCTTCCTGCGAATTTTTTCCCTTACTACATTAAGTACGATTTCCATGATCATTCCTCCCCAACCAGTCTGATAAATTTGTCCTCAAGACTCTCGTCGCTTTCGTCCTTGGTCCAGGTATCAAGCACTTCTCCTTTTCGCATGATCACGCCTCTGTCACAGACAGCTTCTATGTCATGAAGGATGTGAGAGTTGATTATAACTGTTTTGCCCTGTTCTTTAAGCTTCTTAAGCAATTCAAGATTATGTTTCCTGCCAAGAGCGTCAAGACCCGCGGTGGGCTCGTCAAGGATAAGAATGTCCGGATCAGAGATAAGTGCCTGGGCAAGTGCCAGCCTCTGGATCATACCCTTGGAGTAGTTCTTGACTTTGATCTTGCTGTCCTCAAGCCCGGTCACTTCCAAAAGACTCCTTAAGTATGCCTTGTCTTTTTTGGCCTTGTCCCCTTCTATTCCGGCGTAGTAGTTCATCACCTCCATAGCTGTGAGATATTCGGGAAAATAAGGCGTTTCCGGCGAATATCCTATTTTGGCACCGTCCTCTATCTCTATATCTCCTGAGCTTGCCTTGGCAAATCCCAGGATCATTTTAATTGTAGTTGTTTTGCCTGCTCCGTTGGCCCCAAGCAGTGCAAATACTTCCCCTTTTTTGATGTTAAGCGACAGATCTTTTACAACTGCCGTTTCCTTATATTTTTTCTGTACGTTTTTCAAAACCAGGATGTCATTCATTTGTATCGCTCCTCCTTACAGGGGATATATTAGCAATACAAATAAAAGCCTCCTTAAAGGAGGCCTTAAGATTTCCTAAAGATATGATTATTTGTTAAAACTGTCCACCATTTCCTGCAGTTCAACATATCTGTCCATTTTGCGCTCAATTTCGGCGTCAACTTCTTCTTTTTCCTTGCTGAGCTTCATAAGCTTGGGAAAATCAGTGGCTGCTGCCGCTATTTCGCTCTCCAGCTCAGCGCTTCTTTCCTCCAGCTGTTCTATCTCAGACTCTATGCTGTCATATTCCTTTTGTTCTTTATAAGAAAGCTTGGTCTTTTCTCTGGGTGCCTGATATTTGCCCTTGGGGGCTTTGTCTTCAGATTTGCCGGCTGTTCCTGCATTCTTACTGTCTGAACTTGACGTTTCGGCTTCGGCGCTTTCTTTTTTATGCACAAGATAGTCCGAATAGCCACCTTCGCTCTGATAGAGACTTCCGTCTTCGAAAGCAAATACTCTGGTCACAACTCTGTCCAGGAAATATCTGTCATGGCTGACGGTTATGATGATACCCGCAAAGCCGTCCAGATAGTCCTCCAGCACTCTTAATGTCTGAATATCCAGATCATTGGTGGGCTCGTCCAGGATGATGACATTGGGCTGTTCCATCAGGACTCTCAGCAGGTACAGTCTTCTCTTCTCTCCTCCGGAGAGCTTGGAAATGGGTGCATACTGCATCTCAGGGGTAAAAAGGAACCTCTCGCACATGACAGAGGCCGAGGTGAGACCTTCCTTGGTTCTGATGAATTCAGCGGTGTCCTTGATGTAATCGATGACTCTTTTGCTCTCATCAAGAGCCTCATTTTCCTGACCAAAATATCCGATCTTAATGGTCTGACCGATCTCCACAGTGCCCTCATCGGGAGATACTGCGCCGATGATACATTTCAAAAGAGTGGACTTACCACAGCCGTTGGGGCCGATAATGCCGATTCTGTCCAGCTTTCCAAAGGTATAGGAGAAATCCTTGAATAATGCCTTATCCGCGTAGCTCTTGGAGATTCCCTCCAGAATTATGGTCTTATTGCCCATTCTTGTGGGAAGGGAGCTAAGCTCCACCTGTCTCTCCTCCTCGGGCCTTACCCTGTCGCGAAGAGCTTCGAATCTCTGAATATGGGCCTTTTGCTTGGTGGAACGGGCTCTTGCGCCCCTGAGCATCCAGGCCAGATCCTTTCTGTAAAGGGTAGCTGCTTTCCTCTCGGCGGCCTGCTCATAGTCCATTCGCTGCTGCTTAAGTTCCAGAAATCCTGAATAATTGGACTCGTAGCGGTATACGTTTCCCTTATCGATCTCAAGTATCTGATTGGTAACTTCATCCAGGAAATATCTGTCGTGGGTGATCATAAGAAGGGCCCCTCTGAAGTGCTGAAGAAACTCCTCAAGGTACTCTATCATCTCAGAATCAAGATGGTTGGTGGGCTCATCCAGGATAAGCAGATCGGATGGGGTCATGATTGCTGCCACAAGAGCAGCTCTTTTCTTCTGTCCTCCGGAGAGAACTTTGGGATTACATTCGGGATCGTCGATACCAAATTTGGCCAGATTTGCCTTAACTTCCCCCATTTTGTCCCAGTTGTCGTTTCCTGCATAGATTTTACCTGTGATATTCTCCAAAAGGGTTTTATCCATGTCAAACACCGGATTCTGAGGCAAATATGAGATGCGAAGACCGCTGCTCATTACCACCTGCCCGCTGTCAGGCTCTATCACTCCCGCAACTATTGACAGAAGCGTTGACTTACCTGTTCCGTTGGTTCCCACAACGCCTATTTTGTCTGTATCATTTATACCCACCGAAACACTGTCAAGAACGGGCCTTGACATATATGCCTTGGTGACGTTTTCTACATTTAAGATGTTCATTAAAAAGCCTTCCAATCTTCCTTAAACTAAATACGCCATTTTTCTACCTATACTATCTTTAGGTAGAAAAATGACGTTTAACTTCATCAAATATACTTCATAGGCCTCATGGTGTCAAATCAGTGGTTCTTTGCGCCATGATTATCATGATCATCCCTCATGAGATACTCTTTATCATCATCGATCATTGCCAGCATTATGTCGGCAAACTTGGGGTCGAACTGGGAGCCTTTGCCCTTTTCAATCTCGCCCCTTACTATTTCCTGCGCCAGAGCGCCTCTGTAGCTTCGATTGCTGGTCATGGCATCATAGGCATCAGCCACGGCAATGATCCTGGCTTCCTCGGGAATCTCTTCACCTGCAAGCCCCTGCGGATAGCCTCTTCCATCGAATCTTTCATGATGCCACTTTGCACCTGCTGCAAGTTCAGGCATCTCCTTGATATTCCCTAGGATCTTGCCGCCTATAGCAGGGTGTTTTTTGATGCATGCAAACTCCTCATCTGACAGTTTCCCCGGCTTGTTAATCACTTCATCGGGAACTCCGATCTTGCCTACATCGTGGAGAAGTCCCATCATGAAGATTTTCTCCTGCCTCTTCTCGTCATAGCCGTATCTTTTGGCTATTTCTCTGGAATACTCCGCCACCCTTCCGGAATGACCATTTGTATATTTATCCTTGGCGTCAATGGCGTCTGCAAGGCACTCTACAACATGAAGGAAAAGATTCTCATTTTCTTTGGTCTTAGCATCTACTAAGCCCTCAAGGTTTCTTTGAAGCCGTATAAGTTCCACAGCATGCTGCACTCTGATAACCAGGACACTTGCAATGAACGGCTTTCTGATGAAATCCATGGCTCCGAGAGATAGCCCTTTAGTCTCCACTTCTTCATCTTCATTGGCAGTCAGAAAGATTACCGGCGTATCTCTCCAGCCGTTCTCACATTTTTTAAGCTCCTTAATGACTTCAAAGCCATCCATCTCCGGCATGCTGATATCCATCAGAATGATATCCGGCGCAGAATTATCCTTGATATGTTCCAGGAGAGCTTTGCCCGACTTAAGCACAATCACCTTGAATCCGACGTCCGTCAGGATATTCCAGGCTCTTTTAAGAATTATAGGGTCATCATCAATAACTATTACTTCCGGAATCATATTTACCTCCAAAAGAAAATTCCCCCAATTAAATAATATCTCAAAGACGTTTATACATCAACTTAATAGTGATATACTCAAAATGTACAAATAGCATAAACAACAAGGAGGAACCCTTTCTGTGAATATAAATATCCCAGGTCTTGACATAGAAAAAGCCATCGACAATTCCGGTTCCAGAGAGCTTTTTACAGAGCTTCTCGGTGACGTCCACAGGATCATTGATGAAAAAAGTGATCTTGTGGAAACCTATTTAAAAAACGAAGATCTGAAAAACTATACCATCCAGGTCCATGCCCTTAAGACCACCTGCCGCATGATAGGCGCCATGGAGCTTGGAGAGGATTTCTTTACCCTGGAAAAACTTGGAAAAGAAAACGACCTGGAACAGGCTTCTAAGCTTACTCCCGATGTTCTTGCAGCTTTCAGGGCGTTAAAACCTCATCTTGAGCCCTTTTCTCCCCACAAAGGCGATCCCCATAAGGCCTTTGACAAGGACGTTTTTTCAGCTGAATTAAACAGTCTTCTCGAGGCAATAGATGATTTTAATCTTGCCGCCGCGGAAGATGCCACAAAACAGCTGTTTTCCTATGGCTGCAATGAAGCCTTACAAGGAAAGCTCAAGGATCTTGATAAACTCATTTCCAATCTTGATTACGATGAGGCCAAAGAGCTGATCAATCAGATTCTTGCCGATCTCTGAGTATGTTCACTTGCCGGATATTGATCCATAGCCTGCAACTGCTTCATCCACGCTCATTTCGCCGTTTATGACGGCATAGGCTGCTGCCCTGAACTCTTTGACCGCAGTATCAAGTATTTCCGTATCTCTGAAGTTGACGGTTCTATCAGCAGGGAAGCCGGAAAGTGAAGCATACACTTCATCCAGCGAATAGTCCTTGGTAGGGGTTATGAGCCTCTTTTCCTGCGCCATAAGTCCCAGTTCCTTCTCACTTGTAAGGAACCTTATGAATTCATTGGTCATATCAAGGTTTGTGCTGTTCTTGTTAACGCTAAACAGAATTGACATAGAATCCATGTAATACCCGCCTTCGTCACCCGACGGAGCTATGTAGAAATCGTACTTGAAGGGATTAGCGGAAAAAGCTTCAGACTTACTCTCACGCTTTTTGGTCCCGGAAACAACGTCTCCGGAGCAGAGCATCATAGGTACATCACCCTCAAAAAATCGCATGATAACTGCATTGTAATCATCTTCTATTTCTGCTGTGCACTTGTCTATATCTATGCAGCCGGAGTCCACAAGCTCTTTTAGCCTTGTTAGAGGCGCTCTCATGGCTTCACCGGCGGAAGGTACAAGGTTATTGAGATCAGCTTCTATGCTTCTGTCGTCCTTGACCGTTTTGGCAAACATCGGATAGGCAAAGGTATAGCCTATTCCGGGCGTAGTTGAGGTATTGCTGCCCATAATGGGAGACTCGTAGCCAGCTGCCTTAAGCTTCTCACAGGTCTCTTTTAGCTCGCCGTAGGTCTTAGGTACTTTCAGCCCTTCTTTTTCAAAGATATCCATATTTACAAGCATTCCGTAGGAGGTAGCAAAAACAGGCAAAGTCAGTACCTCACCGTTATTCATCTCCCATCTTACGCCCTGCCTGATGCAATCAAGATTGATATTAAGCTTGGAATCGGCCAGATTCTCTGCTGCACTAAACAATGGATCCAGCTTCTCGTTTCCGTACATCCAGGGCTGAACAACGTAGATATCAGGGGCCTCCTGGCCTGCCAGGGCATTAACTATAGTATTGCTGTAGTCATCCAGGTAATTATATTCGATCTCACCATTGGGATAATGCTCATAGAATCTCTCTATAGCACTTTCCAGGGACTCAAAATTTGAATATGTCCCCACCACTGATAGCTTGTACTCAGTATCTGATGAATATTTCGGAGAAAACTCCTTGCTTGTTCCCTGAATGCCGCCACAACCTGCCACGCCAAATACCATTGTTGCCGCAAGGGCTGTGGAAATGATTGTCTTAATTCGTCTATTCATGCTCTCTCCTTTCACCGCCTTCGTCAAAATACTTATCCACCTGTGAAATGATTTCTTCCGTGCTCAGTTCCTTGAAGCACAATTGCAACAGCTTGTCCTTATCAAACTCCGCTTGCCCTTGTATACTGCTATCCATAAGTACAAGCTCAGGTTCATGCTTTTTGAGATACGCCAAGGCCTGCTCTCCCGATTTGGCCACAGCTGCATTTATATGAGCAGGCATCCATTCCCGAACTCCGCGCAAAAACTCGACATCTTCATTCACCACAAGAATGTTATGTACGACTGCCGGTTCTTTCTTTTCTTCCCCGTTTTCCCCTGCCTTCTCCACAAGATCCGCAGGCAGATACGTAAGAAGCATGCTTTCAAGTCTGCCGGTATCAATAGGTTTGGTCAGATAATCGTCAAATCCTGCATTTATGTACATTTCACGCATTCCGGACACTGCATTGGCTGTAAGACAGATAACAGGCGTCTTCTGATTGGGCGTATCCGTGCAGGCTTTCATTTCCTTGATGGTCTCAATACCATCCTTGTCCGGCATCATATGATCAAGGAAGATCACGTCATAGCGATTTCGCCTGAAAAGAGCAATGGCTGCATCTCCGCTGTCTGCAGTATCTATCTGCATCTTTGTCTTGTTCAAAAGACTTACGAAGACCTTGAGGTTAACTTCAGTGTCATCCACCACCAATACTCTTGCCTTAGGTGCCAAAAACTGCACGCTGTACTTCTTTCTTTCACGAAGAAAGTTCTTGTAGGCGGTTTCGAAATCGCCCAACGGCTCCCATTTAACTACCTTTTGTTTCAGGTCAAAAGAGAATTCCGATCCCTTTCCATACTCACTGTCCACATGTATCTTACTTCCCATCATATTGAGAAAGCTCTGGGCAATTGCCATACCAAGTCCGGTTCCTTCAATATTTCTATTTCTCTTTTCCTCTATTCTCTCAAAAGCGACAAACAGCTTATCAAGTTCCTCTTTTTTAATACCGATTCCGGTGTCCTTAACACTTACATGGAGCATTATATGATCCGGTTCATCCTCGCATTTTTTCCCGGATATTGAAAAGATAACGCTGCCTTCCTTGGTGTATTTGACGGCATTGGAGAGAATGTTGATGATTACCTGCTTAATCCTGATTTCATCGCCATGAAGGATCCTTGGTATCTCTCTGTCCACCTCAAGCTTGAAAACAAGCCCCTTTTCATCTGCCTTTCGCTGAACCATGTTAACAAGGTCATTTAAAAGAGATACAAAGTTGTAGTCTACATCTATAATCTCCATCTTGCCGGCTTCAATCTTGGAGAAATCAAGGATATCGTTAATGATCCCAAGGAGGGTGTTTCCGGCGGCCCTGATGTTTTCTGAATACATCAGGATTTCCTCGTCATGACTGTCCCTTAGGATCATCTCGTTCATGCCGATTATGGCATTCATGGGAGTTCTGATGTCATGGGACATTGTGGACAGGAACAGGGATTTTGCCTCATTTGCCTGATTCGCAGCAGCTGCTGCTACCGAGAGCTTGCGGTTAAAGCCAAGGAGAATTATCATGTTAAAATGAAGAAGGCCCATAAGTCCCATCGTTACGATTCCCAGCAGGATCCAGTCAATTGACCTGTTCACCGTAAGCTCTTTGGCAGGAATATAAGCTACAAGGAACCAGGAATTCAGGTTGCTGACAGGGGTATAGGCGATCACGCTGTCTTCGTTCCTGGAATTGCGCATATGCATTGATCCAACACCGGTTCGGATTGTATCTATGACCTTGTTATATTCCTGGACGGACATTGGGTTGTAGGATTTGAAATATTCAAAGAAATTGCTGTTTTTAAGGGACTTGCCGCGGATCATGTAGTCGCCGTCCCAGTCTATAAGGGATATTTCCACATTTTCATACTCGCCCTTTAGAAAAACCAGTTTCTGCTCAAGCATGCTTACAGGTACCACGCGAAGGAGAAGCCCTGCGCGCATGGCTCCTGTTTCATCATCCAAAACCTTTACATTGTTCAAAACAGCGATGGACTGAATGCCATTTAAGGGATTGGTATAGGCCCTCGTAAGGCTTACCACGCCATTTATGTCACTGATCTCAAGGTTGTCAAAAATCGATATATGGGAGTAATTTACGGAATAATCCGACGGATTTGTAGTATTGGGGGACGTAGAGATACCCTTCATAGATCCGTCATCAATGTAGATAAGATGTCCTGAGATTTCAGGAGATATTTTAGCCTTTCTGATATATGAAATAGCCTCCTCAACAGTCATCGGAGTGCCTGCATCCGCAGACTCATTGACATAATTCGACCAGATATCGCACAGATGCTGCTCATCCTCAAGGTAATTGGCGATGATCTGCTCTGTGGTAGTGGTCATCTTCTCAAAAGACGCAATCGAAGCATGGTTTGATTCTGATGCCCTATCGTTGGCATATTTCACGATAATAAAAAGAATCAAACCTACTATCACGATATTAATAATGATAATATATCTTTTCTTCAATCTGTAGCCTCAACAAAAACCCGGGAACTAAAAATTTACATATCAGTACAGATTAATATTACCATTTTACGTATATTTATATTGTTAAAAAAGTATAAATGAGTCTTCACCCCACTACTGACGCACCATTTTGATTACCGCTGTATCAGCATAAGTAATGGGATCTGAATGCATAAAAAACAGATTGCCTTCGCAAGGAGCATACAGTGTTTCCATCACTGTCCCATCGTAAGGGTCTATGATCTCAGCCAGCGGTGTTCCCTCTAAAATATGCTCTCCGACCATAGCAAGAGGCTCAAATATCCCTGATTTTGCCGTACGGACGCTAATGAGCTCCTTATCACTGATTATTACAGAAGGATGCTCCCCGGACTCCCGGTACTTTACAAGGCCCAATCCTGCACAAAACCTAAGGACCGACAGAACCGCCTGACCGGCGCTCTTTTTATCGATCCTACTTGTTGTGGACGTATAAAGGCTGTAGGCCTTGGTATTCCATACCTGCCAGTTATAGTTGAGGGTTGCGGTGTCATAGGGTCTGACAGCTCTTTTTACCACATAGGGAAGTCCGAATTTCATTGCAGTATCAACGTCTGAGAAGCCCTCATCCATCATCCTTACATGGGGCATGAATTCTCCCGGCATATAAAAGGAAGTAAACTGGATTCCATGCTCATAATCTTTGATCCGGGAAAAAATACCATCTGCTATTCTCTGAGTGGTCTCCCCCAGTGCATATCCGGGAAACATCCTGTTAATATCGGTATTGTCAATGGGCCAAAAACGCTTCTGGGTATTCATGGAATAGGGATTACAGCAAGGAATGATAAGTATCTTAATCCCCGGAGTAATACGCCCTTCCTCCTCCAGCTGCTTGAATTTCTTAACCAGCTGTGAGCAGCAATAGAGCTGCTGGACTTCATTGCCTCTCATGCTTCCCACGATGCATAGGGACTTTTTCCCCTTGCCGAATTCATAACCGGTGATCCTGAAGCTGTCCCTATAGAGACCATTTATCTCATAGATCGTTCTCTTTTTCATACAGATGCTACTTCCTTCTTAAGTAATCTCCCAATCAGGGAGCCTTCATCCACGATAGGATAATCTCTTATGGTAAAAAGAATTCCGTCCACAGGGCTTACAACGTTCTGAAGCACTGCGCCGGACAGCGGATCGATGATACGTCCTATCCGATCTCCTTTTTGCAGCTTTTCCCAATGCTTTACATCAGGAATAAAGAGTCCTCCCGCAGCTGCATTTAAAAAGCAGACATCGTCGGAATCCTCTGAGACAATGGCTTTCCTTGATGCCGCTGTATCCCCGGTCCACATTCCCATGGAATCCATCAGATTAAATATTCCCTCTACCAGCTGGTCCCCATACTCTTTGGTTATCCGCATGCCTACACCCATTTCAACCACAAGACACGGAGTCCCCGTACTGTTAAGGCTGTAGGCAAAGGTGGATTCAAGCACGGTACTTGCCTCATGGACCCAGATAAAATCAACATTGCAGCGCTCAGCCAAGGGAACCAGTTTTTCTTTGTGGAGCCTGCTTATCCTTATCTGCGGAATCTCCGTAAGGTAGATATTGCTGGCATGAATATCCAGCACCACATCTGAGCCGGAGATGTCCTTCAGGATATTTGCGGCCAGTGATTCCGTCATATTGCCTTCCGCATTTCCCGGAAATATTCTGTTCATATCCAGGTCAAAGGCCGGAATTCCGCGGGTTATGGAGTCAATTCCCAAGGGATTCATAGCCGGGTAAATATCCACTATACCTTTAAGACATTCTTTTTTGGCCTCAATCCGCCTTGACAGCTCGAAGCAGACATACTGCCCCTCCAGCTCGTCCCCATGTATTCCGGTCACTATGCTGATGCGCTTTTTCCTGTCCTTTCTGTCATTAGGAAGAATACGCCTTTTCTTTATTCTCAATACCTCATCAACAGGTAGCGCCACCTGTGCTATTGTCTCTATCATCAGAACAATGCTCCTCTGCTTACAATATTCTGCCCCGGAGTGAGCTCTGACACATTTACATAGACCTCCTGTGTCTGCTGCCCTCCGCCATGCATGATTCCTCTGTTGATCTGACATTCAGTGGCATCTCTTCCGCAGCCGATCCTGATATGTGAGTCACAGACCAAACTGTTATTGGTGGGGTCGTAGCCGTACCATTTTCCGGAGTCCACTACCTCCACCCAGGCATGGGACTTCCCTTCTCCTATGATCAGGCCTGTTACATATCTGGCCGAACACCCCGACAGATTCAGCAACGAGATCATGATATGGGAAAAATCCTGACAGACGCCTTTACCTATGGAAAAAGCCTCTTCCGCCCCGGTTTCAACGCCTGTGGAACCTTTTTCATAAACAAAATCCTCATGGAGCCTTGCCATAATAATCCCGGCCTTCCCCCTGGGGCTCTCTTCATCAAAAGATGGCATGGATACCCTGATATTCTTCAGATATTCCCTCAGTTTCTCTCCCGGAAGAGTCAGTCCATGGCTATGCCTGTATATCATCTCTTCAGTCTGGGACGCGGCAGTTTCATAGGAACCGCACCCGCACTCAGCATCCCCTTTAATATGGTACTTAAAATATGAATGCGGAATCTCGTTACTGCCGTAAATATACCTGTTTCCGTGAGAATCCGTAGCCCACTCGGCTCTTGTTTCCGGAATCATATCGATTGTTATGTTTGATATTTTCTGCCTCTCATCGTCCTTAGGAATGCACTTTATCGTATAGCAACACCAGGAAACATCCGTCGAGTAACGGATTTCCATGCAATAATCAAAATGTAGTTTTTTCACAGAATAATCCCCTCAAAGTTCAGGCAATCAGCGCCTCAACCATTTTTATAACTCCGTAATAATCTACTTCCTGCTGCTCCACAGCCCTGCGGATATCTTCAAGTTTTTCTTTTTTGATGCCGATACCGCTTTTTTCTATCCTTGGAATCATACGTCCCGCCTCTCTTATGAGGACCTCTCTTCCAAGACCAAGTCTGGCATACAGATCAAACCTCTCAATTCTTTTACCGGACTTAATGATATTTCTTATGTGGTCATCATCCAGCTTGTCATCGATCATCCCCCAAAATGCCAATATATCATCGATAACCTGCTGCAGTTCAATAAGCGGAGCATCGCTTAGCTTGGCCTTATTCATTTCATAGATGGCCAGCTGTATGTAGGAAAGAGACTCTGAACCGATACTTTCCCTCAGTACGATGGCATTGTCGTATGCCCTGATGAGATTGCTGATTATGGAGTCAGGATTGCTCTCATCAAAGGGATAGGACCTCATGAAGTCCTGCTTATCCTCATAAATATTCGGAATGTCTATCATATGGCAAAAATCGGGATAGCTATCGCAGATCTCATCGATCATAGTGTCATAGCTCTTAAAATAGCAGCGCACCAGTGTGTAAACTCTCTCTGCATACCTGCCAAGCCAATATAGTCTGTTGGTTTGTTCTATTGAGATAATACCCATGTATCCTTAAATCCTCCTCCCTGTGATGAATTAACAATGAATGAATCCGGGTTTCTGGAAAAACGTGTAAGGCCGCTCCTCCACACCAGCGGCTCATCCGCCATCAGTACAAATGCCCTAAGATCCGCTTTTCTTGGAACCATCTCTCCGCCTTCGAGAATGTCCAGATCCTGAAAGTCTATGACCTCCTGAGCTATAAATCTTCTTGGCTCTGCCTTGAGAAGACTCATAAAGCTTTCCTTCTGCTCTTTTGTCATGGAATTGCCAAATACAACGCCGTAACCACCTGCCTCCGCAACATCCTTGAGCACAAGCTTGTCGAAATTCTCAAGAACATACTTCATATCCTCTTCATAGAAAGGAAGATATGTTGGAGCATTGTGAAGAATCGGCTCCTCTCCCAGGTAGTAACTGATCATCTTAGGAACAAAATAGTAGATTCCCTTATCATCAGCCACTCCGTTGCCCGGAGCATTGATAAGCGCCACGTTTCCTTTCCTGAAAACATCGTAAATATGCGGGATTCCTATTACCGACTGGGGATTGAAGTTCATAGGATCCAAGTATTCGTCCGAAATTCTCCGGTATACAGCCCCCACTCTCTCATGCTTTCCATCAGCTGTAATAAAGTAGAGCTTGTCATTTTCCACTATAAGCTCCGAACCATTGGCAAGATGCGCGCCCGTCTGCTCCGCCAGATAGGAATGTTCAAAATACGCGGCATTGTACCTGCCCGGCGTAAGGATAACTGTGTGGCCTCCCACATTGACATTATCCATTGTCCTTCGAAGGAGCTTGGCATAATTCCTGTTATCCTCAAGCCTTACTCCGTTAAATGTTCCCGGTGAACTCCTCCTGCACAGTTCTCTTGCGATCATCGGATAGGACGCTCCCGACGGAACCCTGAGGTTGTCCTCCAGGATATACCATCCCCCATCTTTGCCCTTTACCAGGTCTATTCCCGAGATATGGGAATATATACCCTTTGTCGGACACACTCCCTCGCATTCAACCATGTATCCGCTGGAAGCAAAAATGAAATCCTCCGGCACAACACCGTCTTTTACTATCTTCTTATCGCTGTATATATCCTTCAGGAAAAGATTAAGCGCAGTAACTCGCTGCTTAAGTCCCCTCTCGAGGAAGCTGAATTCGTCATGTTCAATGATCCTAGGAATGGCATCAAAAGGAAAAAGCTGCTCCTTGAACTCATTGTTTTTGTAGATACCGAATTTTACTCCATACCTGGCAAGGAGCGCATTGACGTCATCTGTGTGTTTTAGCAGGTTAACATTGTTCATAGGCATTTTCCTTCTCTTCCTCATTGTTTTTGGCGTCAGCTTCACTCATTTTTTTCATGTATCCGTAGTTTAAAATCAGGCCCAAGGCGATTCCTATCAAGGTATCCAAGGATCTGTTTGCCACGAATAAATAAGGATTTTCATCCATAAGGTGATTAACGACTATGCTCAAAAAGACAACGCATGAAAAATACGATGCTTTCTTTTGCTTAATTACAACCGTAGTGTAAATGATCGGTATCAGCGAAAAAGATATTATGCAGTAATGCAGAAAACTGTCGCCAAGCTGAGGAAATCTCTGCTTGATCAGGATATATACAAGTCCGTAGGCTGCACCGATTCCCGTTCCAACGGTTCTCTGAAGGGCATTCTGAACGGTATTCCTGGTCTGATTCTGTATGCACCACAGAACCGCCAGTGCCGAGTAAAACGGTGTTCCCTGCTTTCCTCTTATAAAATAAATGGCGAAACAGATAAGCACCCCCAGTGCCGATTTAATTATCCTCATCCCTATATGCGGGATATGATCCATAACTCTTTCCATATATCTGTCTATAACGCTCTCCCCTTCCCTAAATGCAACGATGGCGCTCCGGTAACAAACCGAAACGCCATTGTCTCATTGCACTTAAATAGGTTTAGTTATAAGAAAAAGGATAAAAGAAAAGGCGCTTTGAATCACTGTGTGAATCAAAACGCCTTTGTTTGTATACAAGTATACTGATTGTGCTCATTTTGGCAATTGCCATTTTACACAAAATATCTCAGCTTAATTACCTGTCCATTGTCATTCTTGCGCAGTAGCAAGCACTGTACTTTTTCATATATTCAAGATACAGGTCACGAAGCTCTTTATCTTCTGACAGAAGCAGTAACTGCCAATCTTTGATAAACAGCATAGCATCGTAAACAGGCTCGGACTTCTCTCTGTCATCAAAGAGAGTATCGGGATGGTTCTTAACCCAATCAGATAAAACTGACTTAAATGATGGTACATTAAGGCTATTTAGCATACGCATCTGCTCCTCAATATAGCCTGTGATCATCTGAACATTGTTCGGGCCCATCATTGTGTCGCTCTTATTTCCATATGCCTTTTCATTTGGAATCTTCGCAAAGCCTTCTTCATAAAGATGTATGAAGGATCTGTCTTTATTAAGTCTGATTTTGTAGAAAACAGGTGAATTTATCGCCTCAGAAACAGCTTCTTTCAAAGAATCACTAAGACCCTCTTCATTTAAGTTGAATTTCAAAACACAGCAAATATCCGACTCCTTAACAACCCTTTTCGCCCCCAGGTTATCAAGAGGTATAGGCCTGTATACAACTCTTCTGCCTAACAGCATGCAGTTTTTTTCATAATCTGCATAGAGATCGAAATATACTGCGTCATATTCCTGACTTTCGGCCATCTCAAGCCCATAGGTTTTAATACAATTTTCCATACACATATCCTCTTTTCTTATATTTCTAAAATGCTTAATTTCTTCATCTTGCACGGATCTTGTCATATTCAGCGACTACTTCCTTCATATCCTCGAAGCGTGCTCTGTTGTTTTCTGCCACTTCAAGCGGATTGTTTATATAGGCGTGAAATAATATTTTTGATAGATGCTTTTAGCTTTAATAAGATCCGGTTTTGACATTATAGACATCCGGTCTGCCTTCCTCTGAGATTACGCATATCTTCGCGGTGCTCTCATATTTAATTCTGATAGTTAAGAATAACATCACAGCAAAAATAGCTGTAAAGATAACTATAAGGATCCATGTCTCTACTATCTTGGCCCGTTTATATTCAGGGCTTGTAAGCCTGCCATTTAGTTCCTCAAAGGCCTCCGCAAAAGCTCTGCCAGTGGTATATTCTTCTGACTCCATAAGCTTGTCATACAGACTATTATTAAAATCACGTGTTATTCCTAGACTCAAGACAGAATCTGTATTATCGCCCTGCATTCCCTCAAAATACCAGTCTGAAAATCTGACATTTTTGTCTGCGCTGTAGATGATCACCCAATGCTTCTCATCACTGTATCTGTCAACATAATAGTCATAGGCATACTTGGTGAGGCTGCTGTAGTCTGATTGCCATTCATCATTACTGCAGGTCACGACTACCGGTACTATATTGGTGATATCCATGAATTCATTCAGTACCCGAGACAGTTCCTGCTCGTCCTGCTCTGAAACAGCATCGTAATTATCCACGATCTGGACGGATGCCCCCGGAACCGGCAGTATTGAACTTTTCCCGTTTATGATGCTAAAAATTAAAAAAGCTCCGTATATAATTCCAATAAAAGTTCCGATCAGAAAGGGAAGCGTGAACATAAGAAGACTTCTGAAATTAGATGGATTCGTATTGTAGTAATAATGCGGTTGTCCATGCCTGTAATATACGTACCTGTTTGAATTGGCAAATGGTTTGCGACTTCCGAATACTCTTCCGTGACTTCTGTCATAATGTGATCTGGCGGAACTACCTGATGATCCCATGTGGCATCCTCCGCCACAATGTCCGCCGCCTGATGAATGAGGCATAATACAAGCTCCTCCTTTAGACTTGTATGCCGTGACAATCGGCATATCTTCGCCATTATACTATCGTTCCGGCGAAATTTAAATACATTTTTTATCCAAAAAACTTTACTGCGTAGTTGATGATTATTCCGGCAGATCCGCCGGCGAGAGCAAGTAGAACCACCCCAACAATAATACAAACGCGGCTTGCGATCTTCTTTTTGGTATCCTTGGAAAAATGTTTACCGGTACAAAGAAGAGCTATTCCTCCAATCAGTCCTGTAAAGAACATACCGATCAAGATAGCTGCAATCACAATGATTACTGCCATAAATGCAAGTCCGATTAGTCCCAACAACAAACTTAATAGTCCACCCATAGTTTTTCCTCCGTTTCATATATAAGCCCATTTTAGTTAATGGCTCAACAAAGATATATTGTCAGATGGGCAAAATAGAGGAGGATAAATCCTTATATCCGTCGATTTTTACTGTTGTTTCTTCGTGTGATACTTCTGTGATTTTTCAATAAACATTGTATTTAACTGCCTCCACAGCGGTGTTATACAGATATCTTATAACCTCTACAGGGGCGATTCCAACTGCGGTCTCACCGGTTACCATCACTGAAGATGCGCCGTCGAGCACTGCGTTGTAGATATCGCAAACCTCAGCTCTGGTAGGAACTTCGGACTTTTCCATAGATGCCAGCATCTGAGTTACTACCATGAAGGGTTTGTCATTTCTTCTGCAGATCTCTGCGATCATTTTCTGAGCTCGGGGAAGTTTCCAGAGAGGCATGCTGTTTCCCAAATCTCCCCTTGCGATTATCACCTCATCACATAGGCCCATGAAGGATTCCAGATTCTTCATGCCCTCAGTGTTTTCAATCTTTGCATATATTTTCAGATCTGCGCAGCCACATTCCTCCAGGGCATCATGAAGGAGCTCCAGATCCTTCTTGCACCTTACAAAGGGCTGCATAATTCCTGTAATTCCCAGGCTTCTTGCGATTCTGAGATTCTCCCTGTCGTCATTAGTCAGCGCCGGAAGTTCTATACTTTTTCCAACTATTGCTATACTCTTTCTCTGAGTGAGGAGTCCTCCGCGGATGACTTCCAATCTGACACTACTTGCACCTTTTTCCCACACCTTGCAAAGAAGCTTTCCATCATCAAGAAGGATCTCATCATCAACTACAAGTTGCCTGATAATTGCCATTTCCACAGGTATTCCGCCCTCACCGAGGATCACTTCATCGCCGCTTCTAAGCTCATATTCGTAGTTAAAACGTCCTATCCTAAGTTCGGGACCTTGCATATCAATTAAGATTTTGGGCTGAATACCATTTGTATTGGCCGCTCTTATCATCCTGCCGATGCTCTCTTCACAGTCTTTTAGCATTATATGCGACAGGTTGATCCTGATCCCGGTCATTCCTGCAGCAAACATTTTTGCCAAAATGCTCTCATTGTCACAGGAAGGCCCTAAGGTTCCGAATATATCGATAGTTTTCATTTTTTCCTTTTGCTCAATATTCATGTTATGCACTCGCGCTTAATTTTCTTTTTCGAATTTACCTAAGTATCAACGCTATACAATTAATATGATATACGAATTGCTCCATGACTATCGTCATTCTCGCAATTCTACAAATATTCGGAAACCGCTAATTTACTGCGTAAATTGCTAATTCCTC
>NZ_ATVS01000025.1 GCF_000420845.1 Butyrivibrio sp. AE3009
CCTCCAGTTTAGACACTCCTACAGTAATCCAATCTATTTCCAAGTGTACATGCCTCTTTTCTCAGGCACTCCTACAATAAACCATTGCTGTAACAAGTGTCTTTCTGTAAATGAGTTGTTCCAGCAAACACTCATACTATCACAAATCCGCTCCACGAGTGATAAACTCATTATATCAAGCAGGAGCTTCCCTTTCTTCAAAAGAGCTCTCACACATGCAAGATGAAGGGCTGATCGAGTATAGGAAAAATCATTTCAAACTTCTTATGTCAGATTAGATATTATGTGTATTGCCACACTTTCCCCTTTTTCATTTTCCTCTATTTATGAAATCTTCAATCTCTTCCACATACTCTCTTGTATGTGCTGCCATGTATCCACAATGCGGGTATCCTTTTCTAATAACCACCTTCACATCCGGCATGTACTTGGCAAAAGATTTTATAGAAAGCTTCAGGTCAAAATCCTTCTCGCCATATTCAAGATGGAGTTTTGCCTGCTGCTCTTTTGACAATGGCTTCATATCGTAGGTACAACAAGCATGGCATATTGCATCGATATCACTCAGAGTTATCCTTTCAAAATTCTTGGTCATCATCTTTGCGAAGTCATAGCCATACCAATCCACTAGGGATTTTGATGCTTCCACATGAGTCTTATCCAGCTGTTTCTTTCTCTTTCTGAACAGATTACACACAAGCACTTCTGCCATCTTAGAACTCTTATTGAGTGCAACACCGTCAAACCAGGCACGTTCTAAATTAAAATCGGAATCCCAGAATAGCCGCCATGCAACTGCTACGCCAAGTGAAGCTCCGTATACAAGCTTGATATCCTTATAGTCTTTATCAGTCAGAAACGCTTTAAGCTGCCTGTACTCTTCATCGGCGCTGATATATGCCCCGGCTTTACCATGACCTCCCTGATCGGGAGCGATGATAAAGTAATCTCCCTTAAGATACGGACTCATCAGATCATGCAGATTTGCTCCGGATATCATCATCGGTGCCAGCAATATGAGCTTTGGATTATCCGGATTTCCATATTCGTTGATATACATATCATTTCCCCTTCAAAACAAAAACACCACAATACCATCATAGATATTCATTACTTCAAGAAATAGCAGAGCCTGTAAATATGCCGTTTTGAAATCAGAGACTCTGTTCCATAATCCGATAATGAGTATAAGCGCTGTCAGCATTACTATGTAAAACTCTGTCATGAAGACCTTGCGCTTTTTCTGCATAGTTTCTTTTGTTATAAGACCTATATCTATAGCCCTTTCCTGTACTGCTTTCGGATAGAAATACAATCCATCAATAGCGCCCCCTCTTACCGCGTACATTACCATCGCAGTAAAAAGCAGGCAGAATAAAACCATCTGTATCAGAATAATCATCTGTCACCAACCTTAACTTTCTTCGCCATAACCAAAAGTCCAACGAACATCCACAAATTCCCTATACTGATCCAAGCAGCAGTAATAGCATTGCGAACTTCTGATTCAGGAAGGAACTTAAACAGCATGACTGCGGCCATTCCTACCGCAGGACAGAATATCCAGCACCATTTAGGATATGGAGTCAGCCCTTTTGTGAATGCTGCAATATGTGCCACATGTTGGATGATCCAGAATAGAAAGAACACTATCATTCCCGGCAAAAGAAAGTATTTACCAAATTTCACTGCTGCATCCACTGCAATCTCCGGGGCAACATCGTTCATATACTTGTAAAAGAAGCATGTGGATAAACAAGGAACGTGCACTCCACACCCCGCATAGGCCAACACACCAAGTATTCCTGTCCTGTACAAATGAGCGTATTTCTGTGATTTAGGAACAATCAGTCTATATACACCAAAGTAACAAAGTGCCTCAAGTGGAATACCTATGAATCCCAGAAATGCTGACCAAAACATTCTGGTATCCGATAATTGCAAATATGCTGATAAGAACCATTCCATACCTGTTTTAGAAGAATCATGCATCCCATAGCCTATAAGCACATCTCCCACAAGCACCATGCATGCGGCAAATATGCCTATCCGCATAAGCTTCTCTATCCTGTTCCAGTCTAACTTGTCATCAATTCCGATGTCATTAAACTTATCCATACATTCCGCCCTTAATGCTTTACCATTTAAATACAGCAAGCCTGTTGTTGATATTCTTGCCCACAATGGCAAAGAGTTTTCCGCGTATTGAGTACTTCTTCATTTCTTCGTTATAATTCGTCTCAGACACAAGGCTCATCCTTGGTTCAAGATCCAGATATTCACGGCCTGACTTTGTTCCCCAGCCGAAAGAAGCATTAGTATGTTTCACAGCATCGTGATGGCTACCATTCTTTTCAAGGAACGGAGAATGAAGCTCCGCAAGAAGATATCCATGTTCGAAGCTGTCACAAAGCATGTTGATGCATGTCTTTACCTGGTCTTTGGAAAAGTATTCAAGGACTCCTTCCATAACCACGATGGTCATGTCTCGCTTAGGAAGTTTCCTTGTCCATTCTCCGTCAAGCGCACTCCCATCGAGCATTGTGCACCTGTCCCTGTCAGAGTACACTTTACGTCTCTTCTCTATCTGATCCGGAAGATCCACATCAAACCACGTGATCTTGCCATTGTCTACCTGCAAGAACTTATCATCAAAGCCACATCCAAGATTAATGCAGAGAGCATCAGGGTACTTGCTGATAAGTCGTTTTAACTCATTCCTATACAGTATTGTTCTGGCTACAACTCCCTCATGTGATAAAAAGGGATCGTATTTACTAACATCAACTCCAAGAGCATCAATTATCTCTTTTGCCTTAAGGTCGATAATCCTGGCATTAGACCTTGCTGTCTCACTTGCCTTTATTGCAAGCGGGATAAGCGCTGTTTCCTGTACATCACCAAAAGTAAGTTCCATTGTCCACTCCTCCTTTATATATGTTAGCCTATGCTAACTTAAAATTATAATATTCTCTTCACCTTCTGTCTATAGGGCATGTCCTTTAGTTTCTGCCGTTACTTCTTATATCCATTCCCTCTCATCCTTGTCTACCAGGCTTAACGCACAGACCAGATACATGAGCAGCCATCCAAAAGACTCGAAACCGGAATCTAGACCTTCAGAAATGTAATTCATGAGCTGCCCTAATATTGAGGTAATCACCGGGCAACAAATAAATGCAGCCTTTTTCACAGGAATCATTTTCTTAAATACCATTCCGATCCAGGCAATTGTAACGAAAACATCGCATACTACAAATCCGATGCCCATGGGAACTGCAATACTTTTCAATACTCTGAACACCATATCAGCAGAAGTTTTCACATCGCCTGTAGCAGCCATTCCTGCATTAAACACAACAGGGAGCATGCATATACCTATGTGGATGAAAGCAAAATAAAGTATTCCGCTCCAGTTTGCAATCTTGAAAAGGCCAAACAGCTTAGAATAATTAAGGTGATATTTCTTTTCCATAACCCTAAGAAGTTCAACAGCAGCCACAGCAAACAGGGTTGCGCAAGCAAATCCGAGAATGGACGATACTGCATATCTCCAGTCAGGAGCTACGCTCCATTCAACTCCCATATAGGCATCCGGTGAACTGGACGTACTAAATGTACCGTAGCCAAGGAGATAATCTCCTATAATCGCCAATATCATCGAATATACCCCGAACATGATCTTCTGTCTTGATGTAAGATTCTTCATTTTCTCCCCCTTACAACGACTTTGTGAGCCTGTAGTCACAACAGTCATCACCTTCAGCCACTGATTTAGTCCGTTTATAATCAACTCCCCTGAAGCCGTTCATATATCTTTTGCCTTAGCTTTTCCGTATTTTTCAGCCAATTCCGAATAAAAACGCTTAAATATAGAAGATTTTTTAAGAGTATTGCTCATACAGACTGCTCTCCGTTGCTTCTTCATCCCCAATCTGTTACTTACTATACTTCATGATACTACTTATTGTTAGTCATTGCTAACTTTTCTCAAAAATTTATCATCATAGTCATAGTACGCAAACACCTCCGCAAACTCTCTCATTTCCGCTTCTGTCAATTTTACCTCTTTTCTTATTCACCCCATCAAACTTATGAACAGTCCTACAAGAGCTGCAGGAATCAGTGCAAACACCAGCCCCGGGAATATAGCCCCTTTTAAATGGAACCACTTCTGATGGTAAGCCTTGTCCATGTGCTCTGTTCCTTCCAGCCTGAACATTTTCATATTTGCAAATAGCACCCAGTCCAGAAAGAGTGTGTCATAGGCTCCAATCCATACCATGAGTCCAAAAGCGATCGCGAATCCCTGCCAAAATGTAACTGCCCCGGCAAGCTTCGCGCATATGGTAAGAATAACTGTAAACATGATTATTCCACAGGACTTCGCCAGTACTACCTTTTTTGATTTATATGAAACATCCACTCTTTCATGTGTTTTGAAGTATTCTTCTTGAATATCAGGCGGGTAATTATGGATACATGCCGGACTGTACATTTTTTCCCCATGAAAAGACACAAAAAGAATTGTTGTAAATAATACTGCAAATACTATCGCTTCAATTACCAATACATACCAAACCATGTTACCTGCTTCCCTCCCTCATAATTTCATGCAATTTTCCAGGATACCGCTTCTTGTCTTTCACTAACAAAATTCTTATATATTCCAGGCTTGTTCAACAGTTCTTCATGGGTGCCCTTCTGAACTATCTTACCGTCTGCAACAACCAATATCTGGTCCGCATGTCTTACGGTCTTAAGTCTGTGTGCGATCATGATAATTGTCTTGTTCCTGGTAAGCTCTTCAATTGCTTTGGTAAGCTCTGCCTCATTCTCGGGATCAACATTAGCAGTTGCTTCATCGAGGATAATGATAGGCGCATCCTTCATGATGGCTCTGGCGATAGAAATTCTCTGCTTCTCGCCACCTGAAAGAGATGCGCCTCCCTCACCGATAATGGTATCGTATCCTTCCGGAAGACTCATAATGAAGTCATGACAGCGGGCTTTTTTTGCAGCTGCAATTACTTTCTCCATTGGAGCATCAGGCTCACCGAATCTTATATTGTTGGCAATGGTATCTTCAAAAAGGTAAACTCGCTGGAAAACGAAACTGAAATTCTTCATAAGGCAGTCAAAGCTGTAATCCTTAACATTTCTGCCTCCAAGAAGAACTTCGCCTGAACCGACATCCCAGAATCTTGCCATAAGATTGGTAAGAGTAGTCTTCCCGCCGCCTGACGGCCCCACTATTGCGGTAGTAGTATTCGCCGGAATCTTTACTGATACTCCATCAATTATCTTCTTATCTTCATAGGCAAAAGAGATATCTCTAAGTTCAATATCCATTGAATCAGATACAATGTCCGCCCCGTCAATATCCATTGGCGGAATATCAAGAACTTCATTTGCCTTGTCGACAATGATATTTACATTTCTCATAAGTGCAGAGAAGCCTCCCATCATATCAAGACTCTCATAGATCATAAATGATGAAATCGTCATGATTATAGTATATAGAAGCGGCATGGAGCCTGTAAGGTAGAAATATACTGAAACGATGCACATGAGTACTCCGGTAAGCTTGGTCGCAAGTCCCTGAAGGAACATGTATGGTATAACCGTAAATTCCATTTTAGTATCCGCTGCCTGTTTTTCTTTTATAGCATCTTCAAGTTTTCTGGCAGTCTTCTCAGTCAGATTGTAATTCTTTACTTCAGCGATACCCTGTATGTACTCAATTACTGCGCTAACAAGTGTTTCACCTGCCTTAGCTACTCTTGGCGCAGCCGGGCGTGTTGCGCGCTGCATCATAGTATTGAAAAACGAGAAAACAAGTATGCCTGCTAAAAGAATAAGCGCAATACGTATATCAAATACTGCAAGGAACGCGAATATCACAGCAGTTGTTACCAGACCCTGAGTCGTGATCATTACCACCAGTGTAGCCACATCCGCCAGTTGTTCCATAGTATTGGTAGTAATATTGGTTATTCTTCCAAGACTGTTTGCGTTAAAAAAGCCCATTGGAAGATACCTAAGATGCTCTGCAATCTCAATCCTTTTTCCCGAGCAAGTATTATATCCTGCCTCAGTCTGAAGCATAGTTGTCTTTAGTCCTACAATCACCTGCCCCGCAATAGAGACGCACATTAAGCCAAATGCAGTCCAAATGGTGGTATAGCTCATATTCTCTTCCAAGATACCCTGAATGATTGTTGCTATGGCCGGAATCTTGATCATGGCAAACATTGCCTTTAGCACTCCTAAAAGCATAGCGGACAGGAGCTTTTTTCTATTTACTTTATTAGCAAAATCGAAATACATTTTTAAAGTACGAAACATTATGCCACCTCCGAATCTTTGGAAGATATGTGGGCTTCCCACATTTCCCTATATAGTGGTGATTCTTTTAGAAGCTCCTCCTGAGTTCCCTTAGCCACTACATTTCCGTCATCTATCACAAAAATCTGATCTGCGGAGGCTATGGTAGAAAGTCTGTGAGCAATAACGATAAGTGTTCTTCCTGCGATAAGCTTTGCAACACTTCTCTGAACAAGAGCCTCATTCTCCGGATCAGTATAAGCTGTAGCTTCATCAAGTATGACAACAGGTGCATTCTTAAGCATCGCCCTTGCAATGCTGATTCTCTGTCTTTCTCCCCCTGAAAGATGTCCGCCTGCGCCACCGGTTTTTGTATCATATCCCTTTTCAAGATTCATAATGAAATCATGGCAACCACATGCTTTCGCTGCGTTTATCACTTCTTCATCGGTAGCATCTGGATTTCCCATTCTAATATTTTCCATGACAGTTTCATCAAACAGATAGTTGTCCTGTGAAACGTATGCAATATTCTTGTTATAATCTGCCAGCGGAATATCCCTTATATCCACTCCACCATACGTGATCACCCCTCTGTCCGGATCCCAGAAAGATGCGATGAGTTTTGCAATGGTGGATTTACCCGATCCCGAAGGTCCTACAAGTGCATTGACAGTTCCTTCTTTTATTGTCAGGTTAACGCCATGGAGCACCTCGTTCTCGTTGTATCCAAAGTGTACATCGTTAAACTCTATAGTATTATCCAGCGGCTTTTTATTCATTGTCTCCGGACGGATCAATTCTCTTTTCCCAAGAATTGACGTAGCTTCAGCAATAATGGATCCCGTTTTCTTTAGATTATCCATGTGTCCTGCAACTACCATGAACGGTGATACCAGTCCCAGCGTAAGAATGATAAGAAGCATGGCATCCGTACCGTCAATTTTTCCCTGCATGTAAAAGAGTCCTGCAAAAGGCAAGAGCGTTAAAAGCTGCGCAGGTAAAAGAGTGAGAGCAAGATTCTGCCATAAATTGCACCTTCTCATCCATTCGATGAAACAGTCTGCACCTTCTTTCGCAGCAACTATAAACTTCTCGTATGAGGTCTTAGTCTTGCCAAACGCCTTTATTACCTCAATGCCATTAATATACTCTACAGCTGTGTCATTAAGGGCTTTGGTCTTAACAATGGTATTGTTAAAGCTCTCCTCGGAGCCCACCATCATCAGACTGTAAAAAATCAGTCCCAGCGGAACACTGATGAGCGAAAGCAAAGTAAGCTTCCAGTTGATAGTGAACATGATCACAAGAATGCCGATAGGTACCACCGCATTAGAAATCATCTCAGGGATGATATGCGCAAGCGTTGTTTCTATAGAGTCTACTCGCTCAACAATTATGTTCTTGTAGGAGCCGGATGAATCCTCCAAAACATCTCCCAACGGCATAAGACTTAGTTTTTTGGTAAGTCTTCTTCTGATTTCCGCAAGAACTCCAAATGTTGCCCTGTGGGACAGGGTTGTGGATATGCTGTGAAAAGCCTTATTTACCAGCCAGCAGCATGAAATGATAACGCATTGTGTCAGGAAAAAACTCATATCCCTCTCACCATCAATAAGTGCTCTTACAATCTTTGCCACGTAAAAATAAGGCACAAAGCCTGCCAGGACGCTTATTGTGGCAAATATAATACTCAGGATGTATGAGCTTTTATTCATGCCTGCAAATTCAAGCACCCAGCTGAGTGTGGATCTCTTTTTAGTACTGTCCATATTCTCTTCTTTCCCTCCCTTTCTTTCGACATGTACTTCGCCCTCTGTTAGCGTTAGCTAACACATATCCTTTATAAATCCCCGCAATATGCGGGGATCTGATACCTATAATTCAAAAAATTCCTTCCATGCCGGTCCATAGAAATTCTGTACTGTTCCGGCAAAGTGAACCGCTTCTTCTCTGGAGAATCCATGTGTCACTGTTTGAAAAAGTGCTTCGATGCACGCGGTCACCAGAAGATGGAATTCTTTTTGATTAATATCTTTCACATGAATTCCGTTTTTCCTGATCTCATCCATGTACCGTAGCGTCACTTTTTCCTCAAGATTTGCTATATCATGCTTGAAGTTCTCATAAATTGAGCCCTTGGACTTGCAAATAATAAGCTCAAACTCATCATAGTGGTCGTAGATAAACTCCATAGCCCTTACCAGCTCGCCCTTTGAATCGCTTACATCTGCTATTTTGTTCTTTGAAAGATCATCAAAGTATTCATCTTCAATTTGATGATACAGATTCATGAGTCCATCCAAAGCCGGCTTGACCAGAGAAGTAAACATCTCTGCCTTCCCGGGGAAATGCTTATAAAGGCCGGATGCGCTCATACCACAGGCAGTTGCAATGCGGCGCATAGATGCGTCTTCAAAACCATACTTTTTAAACTCGTCAAAAGCGGCCTCTACAATTTTCTCATGATTCGCAGTCTTATCTCTTGGCATGTTCTCTCCCGTTTAGATGCAACAAAGAATAAGCGAACAGTGTACGCTAATGTATTTTTAGAGTACACTGTTCGCTTTCCTTCGTCAATCGTTCTAAATGAATATTTTTCTCAGTTTTCTTTTGTACACGATAAAGCAAGTTTTGTCATGAAGCCTGCAATTTAACCATATGCGAGTAGACTCCATTCATGCCTAAGAGAGTATTATGATCACCCTGCTGAAAGGATGTATTATTTACGCCTTCATCAAGGAACTTCAATATTAGATGGAATTTAATACACGACTATCCCCATTACTGCAGCAATGCAAATCAGCAAGATCGGTGATATCCCTGATTTAACTATTTTTCTGGAGCCAAAGTAAACAGCAGCCAAAACAGAGCATACTACGACAGCTTTTATATCCGGGTCAAGTATTGTTCCCTTAATGACAGTGTTCTGTAAGATCATACTAATGCTCATGGCAAGTATTACCCCCATGATACATGGCTTTAGTCCTCTGAGCACCGCTTTTACATAAGGATTATTTAGCAGTCCCCTCATCAGTATCATTATAAGTACGATAATCACAAACGCAGGAAGGACAACTGAAAATGTTGCAATCAAAGCCCCGGGAATCCCTGCTGTCATGCTGCCTACATATGTAGCCATGTTGACCATGATCGGTCCGGGTGTGCTTTCACTTACAGCGATCATATAGGCAAGTTTCTCATCATCAAGCCATCCATAATGCAGAACCACATCCCTTATGAGTGGTATTGCTGCATAAGCTCCGCCAAAAGAAAACAGTCCGACTTTCAAAAATCCAAGGAAGAGATCAAAATATATCATATGCTTCGTCCCTCCCCGTAAATTTTATTCCTGACGCAAAATGTTACAAGACTGCAGAGGCCTGCTGCAATCATTAAAGATATTGATGATATCTTTATTGAAAAGAGATTAACTGCCATCATAATAAGAAAAACAGTTATTAACACAAACAGCTGAAATGGTTTCTTTGGCATCTTTATTATCATCTTAAGTGCCGCATCCAATATCAGTATGCCTACAGCAATCTTTATTCCTTTAAATGCGCTGGCTATCCATGCTATTTCAAGAAAACTGTCAAGGAACAGCGAAATCAGATAGATGATAATAAAGGACGGAAGGATCACTCCTGCTGTAGCAGCGACTGCTCCCACCATTCCACGCTTTTTGTATCCCACATAAGTAGCACAGTTTATCGCAATCGGACCAGGTGTTGATTCAGCAATGACTGTGATATCCATCATCTCATCATGGCTGATCCATTTTTTCTTTTCCACACAGATATCCTGTATCAGCGAAATCATGGCATATCCGCCGCCAAATGTAAATAAACCTATCTTTGCGAATGTCAGAAACAGCTCAATGACCACAATGACCTCCGCAATGATGATCCTCATCATGGTGATTACCACATGTATGTCCTTCTCCATGATGATTGCACTTAACGTCCGGATTATAATCCAGCGCCCCATCAAGAAATGCCTTTACTGCCTCATCTGCACTACCTGATACGCCACCATATAGCTTTATTCCGGCTTTGCCAAGCGCTGCCTGGGCTCCACCGCCAATTCCTCCACAGATAAGTATGTCAACCTTACCGCCCATAAGGAATCCTGCAAGAGCACCATGCCCCTGACCGTTTGTATCTACTATTTCTTCGTTTACAATCTTTCCATCTTCCACGTCATAAACCTTGAACTTCTCTGTATGACCAAAATGCTGAAAGATCTCACCATTATCATATGTTACTGCAATTCTCATATCGTTTTCTCCTTTTACTCTAAGGTTCTTAAAATTCTCACTCTGCATAATATTAAATCTGACATTGCCACCCGAGATAGTAAGGCTCCGTCCTTCTACCAGCATCTCAGCGATCTTTTTACGCGCGCTCTCATACATAGCTGTTACAGTTGTCCTGGCAACTCCCATTTCTCTGGCGCACTGTTCCTGAGTCATTCCCTCCTTGTCCAACAAACGGATTGTTTCAAACTCATCAAAATTTAGCTTTATGGCTTCTCCTTCGATGGTCTCTGACGGACAAAAGCCAAACTGCCCGGGAAGACCCGCTATTTTTCTGCATTTTGTAAACTTAGGCATACCCCATCCTTTCTGACATATGTCAAAATGAATATTATCAGCGATATTGACATATGTCAACAAGTGCTCGAGTGACGAAAAAAAGCCCAAACTACGATTTCAGTCCAGGCCGCTTTCACAAAATATATTTAGATTTAATCTTCAAGCAAGTTTTTGAACACCTGTGTTATTCTTGATTCGCCTTTATGGTTCCAGATAAACTTCACATCACTTCCAACAGAAGGCTCTTCAGTTAATTCATCCGAAAGCGTCGCAGGGATCAAGAGTTCCCAGTATCGAACCATGTATTTATCCCCATCTATAGCTTCTACTACGCCAAGATGCTGCTCAAATATCTGCATGAAACCTTCCTGAACTTTGACCTTGCGATATACAGGGAATTCCTTATTAATCTCCTCAAGCCTCTTTTCATCTTCGAGTTTTTCAAAGTCTGCGCTCTCTATGAGCTTGCCTTTTATCTGTGAAAAGTCCTCACTGAGAGGAAGGCACATAAGGGCATCAAATGTATTTCCCTGTGCATCCGTGATACCGCATTCTGCGCCGCGCTTAAACCCAAATCTCGGATAGTAGTTTGGCTCTCCCATTAGTGCAATGGCTTTTATTCCCTCTTCCTTTGCAAGCTTTATGGTCTCTCGCATAAGAGCACCACCAATGTCATTTCCTTCCATAGTCGGTTCAACAGCCAATGGACCGAAAGTAGCTATTTCATGTCTGGCATCTCCATCGACGATCCATGCCTTTGTATAATAAACAGCCCCGACTATTTTGCCGTCGACCTCTGCTATACGGCTGATCTCGGGAATGTAATCCTCTGATTCCCTGATAATGCGAATAAGAAAATGTTCGGTGCATCCGGGCCAATACTTATTCCAAAAACTACGCATAGCCATTAGTTCTACATTTTTATAATCTGCAGGCGTCTCCGCCCTTATTATCAAATTCTCAAGCATGGTTGTTCTTATTTCCTCTCTTGTAATCGCAATTTCTTCAGTTTCTCTGATACTTAATAGATATTTCCACAAACATAGTTCAAGTATAACAAAAAAAGAGACTTTCACGAATTATTATCGTCAAAAGTCTCTTTATTCTTTGATGCAATTCACATTATTTGGTCCATATCACATCTAAAGCAAAAAAATTCTGGCTATATTCCAAGAATCGCCTCTACTTCATGCCTTTTTTCATAGAGAACACATCCGCCATCGTGATCATCCATAAGTACGCCTTCTTTCTGCAATGCTTTGAATAATCTTGAGTTCATGGCTTCCCTGAGGGATGTGTCCTTAACATTTATGTCTGAATATGGAGAAAACGGGCAGGGCTCAGCTCCGCCCTGGGAATTGATGTGAAAGAACCCTCTTCCGGCTGCAATACATCCACCTGAGCTCTTCTCATCACCGGGGAAAGATACAAATACCATCTCCTGATGTTCCTGCCTGAGCCTCATTATCTCTTTTCTAAGATATTCCCTTTCCTCATCTCCGGGAGCCAGGTGCTTTGAGTCGTCTGTCACAGGCACAAACTCGACAAATATCACTGCTTTACAGCCCTTATCTGAGAGCTTACCTATGAAATCCTCAGAGGATACATCTTTAAGGTTATCGGTAGTAACTGTCACCGATGCGCCATAAATGAGGCCGCGGCGGTTAAGCTCATCCATATTTGAGATAAGTTTGTCATAAACACCCTCACCACGACGGCGGTCAGTCGCTTCCTTTTCACCCTCGATGCTCATGATAGGGATAAGATTCCTGTTATTATCAAACATGTCAAAATACTTATCAGTCATGTAAGTACCGTTGGTAAAAATAGGAAACAGAATATTCTGTTTATTGCCCGCAGCTTCTATTACACCTTTTCTAAGAAGCGGCTCTCCGCCTGCCAGAAGTATAAAGCTTACTCCAAGGTCATCTGCCTCATTGAAGATCTTAAGCCATTCATCATCAGTAAGCTGTCTGACCGGCTCAGAATCATTTGTAGCATTGTTGCATCTTGAATAGCAGCCTGCGCAGTGAAGATTACAGCTGCTGGTTATACTTGCAATGAGAAATGGAGGGATATGCTCACCCTCTGCTTCCAGCCGTGCTCTTTTCTTTGATGCCGCTTTAGTTGCCAGTGCAAACTTAGCCATATATGCGCTCTCTTTTGGGTCCTTGAGAGTAGCTTTTATCGCGTCTGAAACTACCCTTTCGACTCCATGTGTCATATATTCCTGAATGTTAAAATCTTTGCTCATAATTCCAATACCTTTTCTAAAAACTGTAATTACTCAACAAACTTTTTAGCAAATGCAGCAGCATCCTTCATATCATCGGCATTGGGCCTGCCTTTATGGATGCCTTTAAACTCACCCTTGCAGTGGAATTCCCTCTCATCCATAGGAATACCGACCTTGTCAGCTTCCGCCTTAACCTTCTTGTATGTGGAATTAAGCATTGCTGCAGATCCGAAATTAACGATTTTTCCTACGTTGTTACTGTCCAATGAACCAATAAAATCACGTACCTCCGGATCTATATTGAAAGCATAATAAGAATTTCCAAGAAAGAGTATGTCTACCGGTTCGTTCACACCTTCACTGATTGGCATTGCCTCGACACCTAATTCCTTGGCAACTGCTTCGGCCAATCTCTTGGTATTTCCTGTCTTTGTGTAATATCTGACTGCATATTTCATGATAGTACCTCCAAATTTCCATGATTTGTATTGTGCGCTATTTCATTGTCTAAAATCTTTTACTGTATAATAACCCTTCATACAAAAAAAATCAAGCTATCACCCTAATCCTACATCCAGAGCCATCATGAGTATGAATCCCAGAGCAAAAGAGATCGTTCCGATATTCGAATGCTCACCCTCGGACATCTCCGGGATAAGTTCCTCTACCACGACATATATCATGGCTCCAGCCGCAAAACTCAAAAGATAAGGCATCAGCGGAATAAAAAATCCTGATGCGGCAATGACTAAAAGTGCACCTATAGGTTCAACAATTCCGGACAGAACACCATACAGGAACGTCTTTCCTTTGGGAACTCCTTCACCCAGAAGCGGCATGGAAACAATTGCACCTTCAGGGAAGTTCTGGATTGCAATACCTATTGCCAGAGCCAGGGCTCCTGTAAAAGAGATTGTGCTGTTCCCGTAGAGCCAGCCGGCACATACTATTCCTACCGCCATTCCTTCAGGAAGATTATGGAGCGTGACAGCCAGTACAAGCTTAGTTGTTCTCTTAAGCCCGCTCTTCGGGCCTTCCTCGTTTTTATCCAGATGCATGTGAGGCGTTACCATATCCATTACCAGAAGGAAAAGCATTCCTATCCCGAATCCGACTGATACAGGGATAAACCCTAGTTTTCCCATTTCTGCTGTCTGATCAAGTGCAGGAAGCAAGAGACTGAAAAAAGATGCGGACACCATCACTCCTGATGCAAACCCAGTCAGGGCTCGCTGCATTTTCTGCCCCATCTCTTTTTTAAACAAAAATACACTGGCCGCTCCCAGCGCTGTACCCAGGAACGGAATAATGATTATATTCCACATATCTTACAGCTCCTTTTCTTTATGACTCACTGTCTATGAACTTATGAAAGAATCTGTTCATGGTACTGTGCACCACCTCTTTGGGGCGCTCAATCTCCTTATAACCCGTCTTTTCGTAGATGTGGATCGCAGCCTGAAGATTATCATGGGTCTCAAGATATGAAGCCTTATAGCCGGCCTCACGCATCTTATTCTCAATGAAATCTATCATCCGGTAGCCAAGCCCTGAACCTTTTGCAGAATCTGTAAGATAGAGTTTTTGCAGCTCTGCTGTATCTTGCATAGGCTCAAATCTGTCATATCCGATTCCTCCAATAACTTCACCATTTGCATCCTCAATGACATAGTACCTTCGCTCATTATTGCCATAATAATCACTTAAATGATCCAATACGGAGTCAAAATAAACTGTTCCCGGAATATCAAGCTTAAACTGTTTCAGGTTATCTCTGACAAGCGCAGCCACTGCGGCATTATCAGCTTCTGTCATTTCTCTGAGTCTTACCATATCGCCCGTTATCATAATAGAGCTCCTCCTGTTTCCTTATTTTACCAGTATCAGAGCAGATTGGCGATATGTAATCCTCTGCGGGAGCTTTCGTTTTATCAGATCAGTAGCGAAGGATCAGGATTCCGTCAGGTGCAAGAACTCCGCTGCCTGTATCGCCCTCGGTCCATTTTCTGGAATAGATAACTTCCGAAAAGCTCTTGGTATCTATAGTTACATCCTTCTCCTCGCAGTTAAGGTAGATCTGTATACTCTCATTCTCTCCGATCTTCATGTAGGAAACCACTCTCTCCTGGGGAATATCATTGGGGAAGTGGAAATTCCTGCTCTTACAGGACTGAAGGGAATGTCTCATGGCTATGAGCTTCTTCACCTCAGATATCTCTGTATCTTTTTGGCCCGAATCTATCTCGTCCCAGGGCATGCATCTGCGGCAGTCGGGGTCGAAGGAACCCTCCATCACCACCTCTGTTCCGTAGTAAATGCAGGGACTTCCCGGCATAGTGAACAGTACTGCAAGTTGCTGGTAAAAAATATCTATGTTGCCTCCGCACTTGTTGAGAAGCCTGTTGGTATCGTGAGAATCCAGCAGGTTAAACAGTACGTCGTTGACCTGAGAATAATACATGGTAAAGCATCTGTTGATGTCGTACTCAAAGGTCTCTCTGCCACGGTTCTTGTAGAGCCAGAAGTCCGCGATGGCTGTTGTGAGCGGATAATTCATGACCGAATCATACTCATCTCCCAAAAGCCAGCTGATGGAATCGTGCCAGATCTCGCCCAGCAGATAAAAATCATCCTTAATATGGCTCGTCATGTATCTGATAGCCTTGAGGAATGAATGGGATACCTCATTACCCACATCAAATCTAAGACCGTCAATGTCGAAGCTCTCGATCCAGAACCTGATAATGTCCAGAAGATACTCCTGAACCTCAGGATTGTTGGTGTTGAGCTTGGGCATATATCTGGCAAAAGCAAAGGAATAATATCTTCCGTCCCTGGTATCCCCCTCAAGATCCACAGGCCACTTATTGATCATGTACCAGTCCGCATACTTGGACTTCGGTCCCTTCTCCAGAACGTCCAGCCACATGGGGTGATCTGCACCGGTGTGGTTGAAAACAGCGTCCAACATAACTCTGATTCCGGCCTCATGAGCCTCTTTAACCAGCAGCTTAAGATCCTCATTGGTTCCAAAGTGCGGGTCCACCTTCTTGTAGTTCCTGGTGTTGTATTTGTGATTACTATTGGACTCAAAAATAGGATTCAGATAGATTCCTGTAATGCCAAGTTCCTTGAGATACGGAATCTTGTCCCTTATTCCCCTTATATCTCCGCCGTAATAATCGTGGAAATCCACCTTGCCGGTCTGCCACTCCATCACATTTTCAGGATCTATACTGTGGTCACCGTTACAGAATCTCTCGGGAAAAATCTGATACCACACTGTATCGTTGACCCAGGCGGGAGTTCTGCAGACATCTGCAGGATTCATCCAGGGCATGATGAAGTAGGAAAGGGTCTTGCCCTCCATATTCATCTCGTCCTGCGTCAAAAAGCCGTCCTCAAAGAGATATACACATTCATCGCCGCTGTGAAGCTCGAAGTAGTACTTGCATCTCTTATACTCAGGCTCTAAGGTGGTGGTCCACCATATATGATTCTTAAGTCTCTTTTTATAGCAGATATCTGCTCTCCGGCCGTTCCAGCGCTCGTTTCCGCCCATTATTCCGGCATCATAAGGATCGCCGTAGATGATGTAGACATGATCCACATCATAGCCGGTCTTAATATTGATGATGAGCCGGTTCTCATCCAGGCTATAGCAGTACTGCTCTGACATTCTGTGGTATATTGCACTTAAATTCATAGTGTCCTCTCCTTCGGAAAACGTTTTCCGTAACAAAATCACTATAACCCGAAAGAAAGAATTAGTCAACAATAAAAAAACCTGTCTCCAATGTAAGATGGGGACAGGCACACGCTCCTTGAGATAGAATCACTTACTTTGGTCATTATGATTGCTACATTTCACTTATTCTTCCCATCAAATATAACTTATCGGCAGTGCCAACAAGTTTTCTCTGAGATAAGTTTTTTTATCTATCAGGCAAAGTATCACACCAATGCCTCTTTTCTTATCCGGAATCTTATCAAGAATCTGGTTTGTTCCTGCCATATTTGCCTTGGGATTACCGGTCATTTTGATTTCAACCGGATAAAGCATCCCATTTTCTTCAATTATCAGGTCTATCTCATTCTCTCCTGATGCAGACCTATCTTTTCCGCGATAGTAAAAAATACTGAATCTATAATCAATCCCTTCATTTGAAAAAGATTTTAATATTTCTGAAACTACAAAAGTCTCAAACATGTTTCCGGCTACAGCACTGTTTTTCAGCGCATCTGCGGTAAGCCAACGGGTCAGATAGCATGCAAGGCCTGTATCTCTGAAATATATCTTTGGAGATTTAATTGCCCTGGATAGGGCACTGGAGCTGTATGGCTGCAAAAGATATACAATACCGGTTCGCTCCAATATTGAAATCCAGCTTTTGATCGTAGGCTCTGAAACACCCACGTCACCGGCAATGTTGGCGTAATTAAGGATTTCTCCGGTCCTGGCTGCCACTGCAGTCAAGAATTTCAGGAAAGTAATACTATCTGCTGTAATCAGCTCATTGATATCCCTCTCCAGATAAGTATCCACATATGAAGAATAGAAGTCCTGCCAGTCTCTTTCTACATCATATAGTTCGGGGTAAGAACCCTTATGGATTATTTCCCAAATATTGTCGTAGAACTTTAATTCTTTTTCACGATCCGCCAGATATTTATCAGTTGGTGCAAAATGCTGATTGAATCCGATGCCGTTTATTTCTCTCAGGGACAGTCCGCCAAGTTCCATTACCGACACTCTTCCTGCCATAGATTCACTCATTCCCTTCATAAGCTCCAGCTTCTGAGAACCGGAAAAGATAAACTGACCTCTGTCCTCTGATTCATCGACTATTACCTTTATTTCTTCCAAAATTCCATTTTCCTTTTGAACCTCATCAATGAAAAGAGGTCGTGGATTATTTAGGAAAAATAGTCTTGGTTCTTCTCTTGCCTGAAGACGGGTTAACTTATCATCAAATGTAACCCTGTTATAATCAGCAAATATATGCTTAAGAAGCGTTGACTTTCCTACCTGCCTGGATCCTGTTAGCAAAAGGCATTTGCTGGTCTTGGCTCTTGTTAAGACCACATTTGAAATTGCTCTCTCAATATATGACATATGCACCTCCGACTAATCTAAAGTCTAATTTTATTTTAGCCATAATTAGAAAGCTTTTCAATATAAAAATTGTGACTAATCTAAAGTCATGTTTTAGATTAGTCACAATTCTCAATATATCATATCTAACTCAAGCTTCAAAAACATACACATTCCAGGAAAGTGGCTTAACATGAAGCTTGAATTCGCCGTTTTCAAAAGTGTAGTTCTCTTCCTCCTTAGGGGCGATAAGCTTCTCGTTCTCGAAGGAGTTGTTAAGCTCCAGGTCATCAGTGTGCATACGATAAGCTGCTGCCGGCTTGTAGCCTTCAAAGCCCTTTAGATCAATTGTGAGAGGATATTCGCTCTCTTCATTTCTGTTGATCACAAACACCGTAAGGCGCTTGTTCTCTTCATCCCAGGCGCTGGCAGAATCAATGAAGTTAACACCCTCTTTTCCTGTGTACTGTGAGGTATCCTCAATGGCGTAACCGGGCATATCGTAGATCTCGCACTCTACCTTGGTATCAAGGGATACACCCTTTGCATACTGCAGCAGCTGCATGAATACATAGTGAGAGCCTGACTTCCAGATATGATCATGGTCTGATGCAGCAAGAGCTCCCAGTCCGCCTGTCATACATCCGATCTTAACTCTGTCGGCGTGACGAAGAAGTGCCAGCTGAATTGAAGCCATAGACAGTGCGTGGAGCATATCTCCTCCGGGGAATCTGCGCTCAGGCATATTGTCGGGGTCATGACGGATATATCTTCTCTCCGGATCAAAACGGTAGTGGTTGCGGGCCATATTGTAACGGCCATAGCCGGGATTAAGAGGCTGCAGTGGCCTTACCATGGCGCCGTACTCGTCAAAAGAGATGTTGACCTGCTTGGGAGATCTGTGCTTGGAAGCCACATAGTCGATCATGGCAACCTCAGTGTTGATGAAGTCCTCGTAGTACAGTGCTCCGCCGAGAAGTGCCTTGATATCTCCGGGAGGAGCGCTGTGATAGTGATGAACTGACACATAATCAACTACGTCATAGCACTTATCCAGGGCATTCTGATCCCATTCAGGGAAGCCCTCCATAAAGGGTGCCGAGGAACCGCATACTGCAGTCTCAATGGTCTCATCAATCCATTTGATGGCCTTGGAGGTCTCAAGGACCTTGTAGCCGTAGCCATCGGGATTCTTACTCCAGGAGCCCAGCTGCCAGGGGCCGTCCATCTCATTTCCAAGGTACCACATCTTAACATTATAGGGATCCTCATGGCCGTATTTCTTACGAAGATCTGACCAGTAACTGCCGCCCTCATGATTGGTATATTCCACCAGGTCCATAGCATCCTGAATGGTGCCGGTTCCCATGTTTACTGTATAAAGAGGCTCTGTTCCGACTTTCTGTGCCCACTGCAGGTATTCATCATGTCCCACCTCATTGGTGTAATACTGATGCCAGGCGGGATCAAGGACAACCCTGCGCTCAGACTTAGGTCCTATTGAGTTCTTCCACTCCCAGGCAGATACGAAGTTGCCTCCCGGCATTCTGACTGCGGGAAGGCCCGTTTCTTTAAGTGCCTCAATCCAGTCTTTTCTAAATCCCTGCTCATCCGCTGTAGGATGTTTGGGATTAAACATTGTTCCGTTCACCATAGTGCCTATTGGCTCCAAAAAGGCCGAAAAAAGCCTGTTTGAGATCTCGCCGATCTTGTATGCAGGATGAACGGTAATCTTTGCATTCTGTGCCATTAATCTATATCCTCCGATACATTATTTTTCCCATAAAAAACCTTGTATACCACATCTCTTAATGTAGCATACAAGGCCCTTAATCTTCCAAAACAATCTTGTTGTGATTATCTCAATTATTGCTTAGTTTCCGGCATCTGACTTCATTTGTAGCAGTGGAAGAAGCCGCTGTCATTATCCATCACAATGGAGCCCTCTTCCTGTATCTTTTTATCAAGGAAAGCCAGGATCTTCTCCTTGTTCTGCTCAATATATCTGATGCCTCCGGCGTACCTTTTGGTTAGTCTCTGGAATAAAAGCTCCGCATCATCATAGATTATCGGGCAGGGAAGCGCCACCAGATCTACTCTTTTGAAATATCCGGAGAGTTCTTCCTTGAAAGCATCCTCATTGGCCTTCAGCTCATCTCTTCTTGCGATGACAAAAGAGTTATCAAGCCCCATATCGGCTATCATCTTCTCCCAGAAGCTGTCCATCTTGCTAATGCCATAGGTGTTAACGGAGAACAATCCGCCACTCACAAGGGATTCTGAGACGTTTCTTACAAACTTCTCTCTGCCCTCAATATAGTTCAAGAGGTAATGAGCAACAGCCTTGGTGTACCTCTTTTCCCTGATTCTGTCCCAGGTCTCATCCAGCTCAAGATTACTGAAGATGACCTGAATATCGCTGTCCTTGGGCAAAGTGCTCCTGTTCCCCTTAAGATACTCATAGAGATCGTCGGCCCAGTTACCATGAATATCATAGCCATCCACCTGAAAATTCACGGGGATTCGGTCCCAGTTCTCTCTCCATAACAATCCGAAGCTGCACCCCAGATCCAACACTCTGTCACCCTCTTCAAAATTCAGGGAATCATAGATCTTGACGTACCACTCTATACCGTCAGCAGCGTGACTTGCCGCATACCATCTTCTCTCGTCCTGTCCCTGGCTAAACTCCATCTTCCTGATAATGTCCGCCACATCGTCCCAGTCGGGATTCTCATCGATTCGTGCCAGCGCTGCCTTGATGCAGCCTGCGGACTTCTGCAGCTGATAGATTCTGTCCTCCATGAGCTGCAGCTGCTTTCTTAAAGTCGCCTCAATGGACTCCTGCTCATCGTTTTCCAGACTGCTCTTGATCTCTTCAAGACTAAAGCCCACATGCTTAAGTGCGATGATCTTCTCCAGTATCATAAGTGAGCTCTTGTCGTAGAGCTTGTAATTTCCTTCGGAATACCCCACGGGCTTAAGAAGCCCTTTTTCATCGTATACCCTCAGTGCCTTGGCTGAAACCCCTGCCTGCTTGGCTATCTCCCCTGATGTCATCTTTTCCTTCATAGGTCCTCCTGCCTTCTCTGTATAGGTTATCTGTTGTCATAACCTGATGTTAAAGGCTGCCCCAAGGGCCGAGTCAATACCCCGGTCTTAAGTTTTTTAAATTTTCTTTACCTCAGTTGCCACTCTTATAGAGTATATTTTCGGTAAAACCGTAGGAATCGTCAAGCTTGGGAAGGTTAACAGGAAGAGTTCCCGTCACGTTGCCGTCGCCAAAGCAGGCCATCAGCGCTACCGCAAGGTTGGGGGCATAGGCACTGCCTGCCCCGGACTCAGGCGGAATCTGCGTCATTGCACCTGAATTGTAGGACAGCAAAATAGCGTCTGCGTCAGTAAACCTCGCCGCATCGTAGGGAAGCTGACAGGAGATAAGGATAACCTTTTTGCCGTCTTCATGGAGACTGTCGATAATATTGTCAAAAACGCCGGAGGATATGCCCTCTTCATTCGTTGGATCAAGGTTTTCTTTCTGATACATTCTGTGAACAAGAATGCAGTGATCTGCTGCCTTGGCGGCATCGATGCAGGCTGCTGCATTCTCAGCGTCATTTTTCATTACAACTATCTGAGAATCATCCCCATAGACTTCCTGTTCCTTCAGCATCTGCTTCACCAGTTCGCCGGTACCTATGCGGCTTGCGCAGCTGTCGGAGAAGAGTATCAGTGTGGACTCTCCCTCTGAAATTTTTACGGGAAAAGCGTCATTCTCATTCTTAAGGAGTGTAAGAGCCTTCTCTGCCATATCCCAGGCCACCTGACGGTTCTCACTGCTGCCTACGCCTGCCTTAGCGGTGGCAAGACGCTCCTCAGATGCATTATCTGCATAATCTCCAAGAAGTCCATACTTTTGCTTCAGCGTCAGTATCCTTCTTACAGAATCATCGATGGTATCTTCGGAGATCCTGCCCTCCTTAGCAAGTCTCTTGGCTGTCTCGATCATTTCATGAACCTGCTCAAATTCCGCCATATTATGTATGGGCGGAAGCATAATAAGGTCCGCTCCGGCATTAATTGTCATGAGCATAACATCTTCCGGTGCAAAATTGTCCGATATTGCCTTCATATCAAGGGCATCAGTAACAATGACCCCCTTGAAGCCCATTTCACCCTTCAGAATGTCCGTAAGTATCCTGTGACTCATGGTGGCAGGAATGTATACCTCTTCGCCTGTGGAAATCGATGTGTAGGTCTGCGTCTCAATCTCCGGATACTGGATATGGGCAGTCATGACCATGTCCGCCCCGGCATCAATGGCACTCTTGAAAGGTATAAGCTCATTTTCTTTTAGCTGATCCAAACTAAGATCAATTCTGGGAAAACCTGTATGCGAGTCGGTATCTGTATTTCCATGCCCGGGGAAATGCTTAAGGGAGGAAATAACACCGTTTTCATGAAGACCTTTCATATACGAAACAGCATACTCAGAAACAACCTCTGGTGAATCGGAAAAAGAGCGCACTCCAATAACGGGGTTGTTGGGATTATTATTGATATCCACAACGGGAGCAAAATCCATATTTATTCCAAGAAGAGCCAGCTCCTTGCCGTAGATCCCCGCCATTTTCCCGGCATTTTCCGGATCTCCGGTGGCTGCAAGGGCCATATTTCCAACTCCTGTGGTTCCAAAGCTCACACGAGCTACACTTCCGCCCTCCTGATCAACTGCTATGAATAAGGGCAACCTTGAAGCAGCCTGCATATCTGAGATCAGATTCATTGTCTGCTCTGCGTCTACGAAATTTTCTCCGAAAAGCAGTACTCCGCCATAGCCATATTGCTTAAAATACTCCGCCATGGTCTGATTTACAGAGGTCACATTGATGGCCTCTGTGCTTGCTTCTTCGCCGTTTTCTGCGGAAGTATCCTCCATTTTACGGAAGGAAACCAGCATCATCTGCTCTATCTTTTCATCTAGTGTCCACTGACCAAGGAGCCTTTCGACATCATCCTGCACTCCACAGGTAAGTGTGAAATTATCAGCGTTAACATTAAGCTCTGCCATCTCTCCCATAAGAAGCGGATAGTTGATGTCGCCGTGTCCCGCAGGAAATCCAAAGGCCACGGGAACATTGATATCAGCCAAAAACTGCCTTGTTATCATATCCGCAACGGATTCGAACTTGCCGCCTCGGCTGCTGCCACTGTAATCACCAAGGTCCGTTGGAAGCTCCGCCCACTCTCCAAATACGATGCCGGCTGCGTTATCAAGTACTCCGTTGTGCTTCAGCACCGTAAGATATCTGTGAATATGCTGAACATTCTCCCCCACATCCTCCAGGAACAGAATATAGGGCTTCCCTGTCCTGGTGCAGTCATAGGCTGAATCCAACACAGCGGTTAAAGTGGCCAGATTTCCTCCGATCAGAACTCCCTTAGCCGTTCCCTCTATGCCAAGTTCATCCTTTTCACAGGTATAGGAAGGCATTTCCCCTTCCAATATCTTCTCTGTCGCTTCGAAACAGCTATCGGGAAGCCCGTTAAAGGTTCCGCTCATGCAGGAATGAATTGAAGGAATGCCTGCTGTAGTCCAGGCAGAATGGTAGACTGTAATATCACTGTAGCCGATTATAAGCTTCTGAGCATCCTTAATCTTCTCCTTAGGCAGCGCATCTGCCACCTCTGAGGCACCGTACCCTCCACGGACGCAGAAAATTGCCTTTATTTCCGGATCCTCCAGAGCCCAGGTCAGATCTTCCATAACATCATCAAGGCTCCTGGTCTCATCGCATACGTGCTTACCTTCAACAGGTTCGTACCCCCAGTCCTTCAGTCCCTGAATTGTGGAATCTGTCTGTTCCCTGCTTGGAAGCGCAGAAGGTGAGATCACAGCAATTTTATCCCCTTTTTCAAGGAACATGCTGCTGTTCTCACCTTCATAGTCTCTGTATTCTACTTTGGTCTCTGTATCTTCTCCCTCGTTTATAAGGACCTGTTCATTTCCCTGAGCACCGGAAGCTCCCTGTGTCTTGGTATTATCCTGTGCTGCGGTATTATTCCGGGACGCAGTACCATCCGATACTGTGCCACTATCCTTTTTTCCGCAGGATACGACCGTAGTCATCAGAACAATAGCCATCAAAAAAGAAATCACACGTTTTTTCATCTTTTCCCCCTCAAAACTTAAGGCCGATCAGGCCGCATTACTAGCATTCTTACTCTTTATAAAGCTCGCTGTGCGCTTTTTTACATTTTCCTGAAGATTAACAAAGAAAAGGAAGCACCCGTGCAGCCTTGGACTCAATACTCATGGGACCGGACATAATCATAATAAACATAATAACGGCAGATAGTAAAAAAGTGAGTTTTCTCTTCATACATTTAATCTCCTTAAACGTTATGTACTCTACAATTTTACCATCTGCCGATATGCAAATTTCTTAAATTAGTATAAAAAGAGGGGCTTAAAATGAATATGTAGCCACGTAGTCCACACCCTCAGGGGCCTTTACAGCCGGAGCTTCAAAGGAAAGCACAGGCTTTCTCATCTCTGAAACAAGCTGGCTCTCAAAATGATACAGGGCAATTCCAAGATCGATCTTCTGAAGATCGTAATCAGGTGTCATATAGCCCTTGTCATGCTTCTCATAGAAATGAGCCTTTTGGCCCTCTACTACTACTCTCCAGGGCTGCTTGTTTACAGCAGAAGGAGCTACTCTTACCGCCTCGAGATCATCGAAAAGGCCATGTTCCTTGGCATACTGCTCAGTCATTGGAGTCTCAAAATTGCCTACATAAAACAGCTCTTCGAACTTAAGTCTTGAATCCGCCTTGACACCCTTTCTCATAACTGCCTCTTTTACAGACATCTTCCTGGCAGTCTTGCCCAGAGGACTCATACAGGGCATTATCTCGCCCTCTGCAAGGCCTGTAGCCTGCTCGAACTTCTCTCTTGGCATTGTTCCGCCGATCCATACTGTACCAAGTCCCATCTCATGGGCCTTCATAAGGAGCTTCTCAAAGCTGTAACCGTAAGCTTCCTCAGCGTGCTCACCCCTGGCAACAACGCCGCTGACATAGCACTTCTCTCCTGTGAGAACAGGACTTGAGAGCTTGTGCTCATCTGCATCAAGAAATTCGAATCTGACCTTGATACCGAAGGGATTGGATGCCTCTTCGGCGTACTGTTTAAGCTCCTTAAGAGTCTCCTCGGGGAGCGAATTTCCATCAAATGATCTTACACTTCTTCTGGTTTTAGCCAGTTCAACAAAGCTTTTCATTTTAAACCTCTTTCTTCAAAAAGCAAAAACAACAGTCGGATATGATTATAACATCATTTATATTTTATTCAATTACATTGTTCGCAATTTCAAAAACTGTTCACAATTTTCTCTTATAGCTCAAGTACCTTAGCCATGCCGTGAGGCCGCTTATAGACCAGACAATACCAACGGACCACCAGATTCCCCAAAGGCCTATGGCAGCGATCCCTGTCAGCATCACAGGAACAAAAAATCTTCCGATAACCTCCACTATACCGTTCAAAAGTGCGAAGAAAGAGTCGCCAAGCCCGTTGAGGACACCTCTAATAACATAGATAAGTCCCAGCATTGCATAGAAAACACTTGTTATTCTAAGTGCCTTGGCTCCCATCACAATAACAGCTTCATCCTCAACAAAAATGCGGATTATCAGCTCACCAAACAGCTGCATGACAGGCAGCATAAGCACGGAAAAGACCGCCATGAGCACAAGGCTCGTCCTATATCCCGCAAAGATCCTGTCCTTCTTGTTAGCTCCGTAATTCTGCCCGGTATATGTGGACAGGGCTGCGCCAAGGGTCTGATAGGGCTGATGAATGATCTGCTCGATCCTGCTGGTGGCGGTAAATGCGGCAACTGCCACTTTTCCGAAGGAGTTAACAACCTTCTGAAGCGCCATACAGGATATCGCTATCAGTGAAAACTGCAGAGACAGCGGGATTCCCAGCCTTAGAACCTTAAGGGATATACAGGAGTTGAACTTAAGGTCCTCCCTGGACATTTTGAAATATTCATTTTTCCTTATGGCATAAAGCATGCAGCTGATGCCGGATACCAGCTGTGATATAGCCGTAGCTATGCCGGCTCCCGCAACACCTGTGTGGAGACCGCATACAAACAGCACATCCAGCGCTGTATTGAGAATACAGGAAAAAATAAGAAAATAAAGAGGTGTCTTGGAGTCTCCAAGAGCCCTCAGCATTGAAGAAGCGTAGTTATACAGTGAGACAAACACAAGACTTACGCACATAATGCGCATGTAAATAACCGCATCCCTCATGATCTCTGCGGGAGTATCAAGAAGAGCCAGAATAGGCGCGGTCAGCAGAAAAGCCAGCGCTCCCACCACTAAGGGGAACACCAGCATTATATATCCGGTATTGGAAATACAGCTCCTTATCTCTTTGTCATTTCCTTTGCCGAAGAACTGGGAGGTTATGATTCCTCCGCCGCTTCCAATACCGTTACACAGGGCAAAAAACAAAAAGGTCACCGAGCCTGTTGCTCCAATAGCCGCCAGGGCATCAGCTCCCACAAACTGTCCCACTATAACAGAATCCACCAGGTTATACAGCTGCTGAAAAAGATTGCCGATAAGCATGGGGATTGAAAAGCGTATTATCAGGGAAAGTGGGCTTCCTTCAGTCATATTCAGTACTGCAGACTTTTGTTCATTCATTTCCATTATCCTTATATTTCTTAAAATCCATCAAAACACTTATATGATTTTAACCCTGCATGTCAATAATAGAAATTCATTTTCTGTCGCCTGAAGCATTATTTTTTGTCATTATTCTCAGCCGAATTTCTTCTTGCTGTAGGCCCGCAGGGCAAAGCTTATGCACACCGCCGCTACTGCGATAACAAGGCAGGTATACAGCACCGGCCTAAGAAGCGTTGCATATAAACTCGGATCAAAAATCCCCTCCCTGTGGAGCTTCACAGAATAATAGATCCAGTAAATCGTCGAAGCAAGTGCTGTGATCCACAGACATACACGTACCGCAAAGATGATCATTACTTCTTTTCTTGTTTTTTTCATACCTTACCTCACCTGCCTTTTGGCTATATAACCTCACTCGGAGGCAATCCTCATTCCCATGGCGAAAGCAACGGGGAACACAAATATCCTCTCTTCGCCGTCGTCAAACCTCACTATGAACTTCGTCGGGATCTCATCATCGTCATAATTAACGTCGACGATAGTTCCGGAGCCGTATTTCTCCTGTTTGATCCTCTCGCCGATGATAAGCTGTTGTGCCAGATCCTCTTCATTCACCACAGTAGCTGCGTTCTTTTTCTTCAGAAGAGGTGTCACCATCGTCTGCTTAGCACCTTTCCTCGGTCTTGGCTCTGCTGCCGCTTTCTTCTTGTCCTTATGGGTCAGCTCCTTGAGGAACACGGAAGACTTGTCATCATACTTAAATATGGACAGCTTCTCCTTAGCCCTGGTCATTCCAACGTAGAAGATCCTTCTCTCCTCCTCGAAGTCCCGAATCTCCTGCGGCGTGGCCTTCTCAAGCTTTTTTACCACCTTACTTGGGAAAACACCGTTTACCACATCCATAAGGATAACCGAATCGTACTCAAGACCCTTACTGGAATGGATTGTTGAAAGAATGAACTTAGAGCTGTAATCAGGCTCTTTTTCCGTGATAATAAGCCTTAATTCCTCAAGCCTCTCCAGGAAGGAAGGGATAGTCTTCTCGTTCTTTGCCAGCATTTTCATGATAAAAAGCTTGTTGCTGTCCATGTTGTTGGAATCCAGGTATTCTCCGTAGCCCATGTAGTTCTCAAGCCTGTTGATTGCCTTATAGGGGCTCTCGGAAGCCATGTTCCTGAAATGGGTTCGCAGCGACCTGCAGTTAGCAAGAACCCTCTTGTGTATATCAATACTCTCCGCCGCATCCAGAATTCCCGAATGATCCCTGTCGGCGATAAGGCACATAGCCTCAGCGTCGGGCTTTCGCAGATATGCCTGGAACTTGAAGTATATCTTCATAAACAGCTCCGGATCTGCAGGAGATAGCGCAAACTTCAGCATATTTGTCACATCCACCACAACTCTGTGGGTAAAAAAGGCCATGTCTGCGCTCTTGATCCTGTAGGGAACCTGCTCCCTCTCCAGAATATCCACAAGCGGCAGAATACTCTCGTTGTCTCTGTACAGCACCGCCGTCTGCCTGTCTGTTTCCCTGGCCACCTTGAGCAGATACTTGTACTGGCCCTCACGACTCTCAAGACCAAGGAGACTAATATCACTTCCTGATGCCTTGTCAGCACACATATGCTTCTCATGGCGGCTCTTGTTGCTCTGGATAAAATAGTCAGCAGCCATCACGATATTGGCATTGGACCTGTAGTTTCTGTCCATAACAAGCACCTTTGCCCCGGGGTGCTCCTTCTCGAAATTAAGAAGAGCATCGGGATATGCAGCGCGGAAACCATAGATACTCTGGTCCTCATCGCCCACCATGAAAAGATTCCCCTTTTCTCCCGATAAAAGAGATATTATCATATGCTGAATCTTGGAGGTATCCTGGGCCTCATCGACACAGATATATCGATATTTGTTGCGGTAAAATTCAAGCAGATCTTTGGAACCCTTGAGCATCCTGTAGGCATATATCATCTGATCGTCGTAGTCCATTAGACTACGTGCCTTCAATTCGCTGTTATAAGCCTCATATATGGGCTGAAGTTCAATCCCCTGATCTTTACCCAGCTTATCGATTTCATCCTTCGTAAGGCACATATTTTTGCAATATGTGATAAGTGTACGAAGCGTCTTGATATCACTCTCTGTAGGATAATCCTTCATCACTCTGACATATATATCGCTAAGGAGCTTACCTGTCAGCTTCTCATCTGTAACAAGTTCAAAGGAGCTCTTGCCGATGATCCTGCCGTAATGGGCTATGACCTTGGCGCAGATTCCGTTGATGGTCCTAAACTCCAGCCTTCCTGCCATCTCGGAGCCAAAAAGCTTCTGAAACCTCTCGGCCATGTCCCTGGTTGCGGAAATTGTATAGGTCAGCGTCAATATATGCTCCGGAGCAATTCCCTTGCAATACAGCATATACCCCAGCCTGTTCACAAGAACCGTCGTCTTGCCGCTTCCCGGTACCGCCAGTAACAGAACCGGTCCCTCCACGGTCTTAACTGCTTCGAGCTGACTGTCATTCAGCCCGGAGCCGTATTTGTCAAAAAAATCCTGTTCTATCATCAATAACTATTGTTATTCCTTCGTAATTACTTCATTTGTTCCCGCTACTACTCTATTTTCTCAGAAAAATGAGATTACCTTGTCATAGTCATAGCCACGGTCCGGAGTGTAATTTCTCTTATTGAGTGTAAAATACACTACTCCGTGCTTTTTAACGCATGTGGTAACAGTCATATGCCCATTATCTGCCTTGATCACATCACTTCCAACAGCCGGATAAGCTGCGCTCTTAATTAGCTGAGTCTCTTCAGTGGTCGGATAAGCAGGCTCTCCTATATCGTGCCATACTTTCAGAGGATTGCAGCAGGTCTCATCAACTGTTTTGGTGACAAGAGCATATTCACCCTCAGCTCCGCCCAACAAATATTCACGCTTAATCTCTGTCTCGCCTATGTTCCATACAATTCCAGCATAGCCGTTCTCATTTTTGACAATAACGCAGTTATCATCCCTGTGGACACATTCGCTGCCAAAAACCTTAAGCTGCTTATAGAAATAGAAGGTCCAGAAGCTCGGCTTAGGAATATTTCCTGCTGCCACCATTCCAAAACCGCCGTGGAACAGCGAATCCGGAACTCCCTGCTCCTCGAACACATCTCCGAAGGTCCAGTAGGAATAGGCTTCGTTCACATCTCCAAGCCTTGACAGCTGTCTTGCAAGGTACGCTGCGTTGATATTGGTGTCGTGAATGACACCCTTGGGAGTGTAAGAAGTACTGAACTCAGTCAGATGGATCGGCGTATCCTTAAACTCCTCGAAAGAGTCCACAATATCCCTTGTGGACTGAAGGTTTGCAAATCTCATCTCTGAATCTTCCAATTTGGAATAATCGTAATGCCCTATTCTCTCAGGAAATTCCACGCAGTAGTGATGCCTTGTGATCCTGTCGGGGCGGATTCCCTCTTTTTGACAGAACTTAAGGAAGCTCTCTATCCACTCAGCGTCCTTAACTCCGCAGATAGCAGGTCCTCCCACCATATAGCGGCTGTCATAGGCTTTGATGGCCAAAAAGGTCTCCTTGAAGAGTTTGAAGTACTCCTCCATGTCCGCCTTGTACCAGAATCCCGGAAGATTGGGCTCGTTCCACACCTCGATGGGCCAGGTCACGGTCTCTTCGCCGTAGCGTTTCTTAAGATGCTGCAAAAGAGCAATGACCATATCCGTCCACTTCTTGTAATCCTTGGGCGGAGTGGTGTTTCCCTTCCAGTAAAAGATTGTCTGGGTTCCGCTGGCCAGCTGCCCCGGCATGAAGCCAAGCTCAAGGTAAGGGCGGATTCCCAGCTTGAGGTAGCTGTCAAATATCCTGTCTATATAAGTATAGTTGTACTCAACCTTAGTCTCGCCATCTTCTTCATACTCATGATAGATTGAAACATCATCTGAAAAAAGGCCGTGACCTCTTATATAGGAAAATCCGATCATTTTCTGAACGAATTCAAGCTCCTTTAAGTATTCCTCGGTAAGGGCCAGTCCCAGACGTCCCGTTCCCACGCAGTAATCCACGTTGTTGCGAAAGGTGGCCCTGTTGTCAGGATCAACAATAATCTTTTCCATACTCATTTTTCTGCAATTCCCCCGATATTTTTATGTGTCTTAACTATAACATGCCCCTCGAAACGTAGGCGGCGATACATGCAAACGAACCACCACCCAAGTCCCGAGGGGACAATAATTACTTTTTAGTAATCAAGAAGCCTGTTTCCGAAGGTTATATCTGTCTTGTAGGTATAACTTCTTCCGTTTTTCCTCTCACTGGCCTTGTAGTTGGCTGTAACAGTGCCCTTCTTCAAGGTAACGGAGGTATTATCGTCTATTGTTATTTTGCCGAGATCCTTCATGGTCTCAGTGTGCATGATGGTGACAAGTTTCTTCTTAATATCCTCTTTGTTCTCGGCGTAATTGGTAAATACATTGATGAAACCTGTAACAGTAACATTGCAGGTACCGTCATCATTGAGCCTGCACTGTACGTCAATGGAAACATCACCGTCACCAAAGTCGTGGTACCACCAGGAATCATAGGTGGAGGTTGACTCGGTACTTCTCATCTGGCCCTTGGTAGAAGTCCAGACTCCGCATATATCCAGCCATTTCTGATTGGACTCAAGCTTGGAGATAAGACCGGATACAGAAATATCGTTATAGGCTGTGTCCTCCGGAAGTGCCTTCAACGCCTCAAGTGCGGCATTAAGATAGCCCTCGTCCATCTTCTCCTTGGCCTTCATCATCGAACATGCATTGGCCATGTTCTCGGAATCCTTGTAATCACCTGCGCTGGCAAAAAGTCCCCTTGCGGAATCATACTGCCTTGCGGCAAACATCTGAGTTCCGGCTTCATATTTACATTCCTTGTACTTTTCATCAGCATCAAGAGTATCCCCTGCTGCCTTGAAGTACGTGGAAGCATCATCGTAATCTTTTGCTTCGTAGCACACCATTCCTTCGGCATAAGCTTTGTACTGATTGCTCTCAGCATCTTCCACACCGCTGAAGATCTCTGCAGCATCGGCATATTCGCCATTTTGAGTAAGTTCTTCTCCCATGGCAATGATCTGGTCTGTGGAATCCTTATAGCCGTCAGCCTTGACAAATTCTTCCTTGGCAGCCGTGTAGTCACCGGACTTCTTATATTTCATGCCCTTCTCATAGTGACATTCCCTGGCAAGTTCCTTGGAATCGGAGTAGTTGCCGGTCTGTTCCAGTTCCTTGAGTGCTGTATCGTAATCTGATTCAGCCATGGCCTTTTGAGCCTCCTCATAATGGATACAAACCTCAGCCTCCTTCATCTTCTCAGGGGCATCTTCATAATCGCCGGCAGCCTCAAAGTATTCCACCGCCTGTTCGTAATTGCCCTCTTTAAAAGCAGCTTCACCTTTGCCGTACTTGGTTGAAGGAAGGCCTGAATACACGTAGAAACCAATACCTGCTGCAGCGATAAGCGCCACTACGACAATACCTGCAATAAGACCGGTATTTTTCTTCTGCCCCTTACCATTCATCATAGCTTCCATGGCTGTTGACGGCGGGTTCACAGGCATATTGAAGGTAGGATCTTCCATCTGACCACTCTGACCGAAGCTGTTACCCATCATGGGGTCATTGCCGATAGCACCGTTTCCATATGGCGTATCGTTCATCCAGGTGTTATTCACAGGACCGTTGTTCATAGGATCATTGTTCATGGGGCCATTATTCATAATACCACTATCCATGGCGCCATAATTCATCGAGCTGTTATAGCCCTGCATTCCCTGGCCATATATTTCTGCGCCCTGCACTCCGGCTCCCGGCATTTCCATGGCAGGAGCCTCATTGTTCATCGGCTGCACGTAAGGACCTTCACTGTATGGTGTTTCCACGTTAGGAGTCTCCATACCTGGTGCGTCCGTACTTGCTGTATCCATATCTGGTACTTCAGTGCCGGGTATTTCCATACTGGGTACTTCCATATTAGGAGCTTCCATACCGGGCGCATCCATGATAGGGGATTCCATGTCAGGTGTTTCCATACCGGGCGCATCCATATTAGGTACTTCCGCATCAGGAACTTCCGTTGCCTGTACGTCAGCAGGTGCGTCAGTAGGTGCATCAGTAGCTACAGGCTCTGCAATCGGAGCTGCCGCTTCAAGAAGGCGTGTTCCGCACTTTACGCAGAAAAAATTCCCTTCTTCATTGTCATATCCGCAATTAGGGCAAATCATTAATTAAATCCTCTGTTTCATATGTTTTTTATTAACACAATAAGCGATATTTTAACTTTATTCTGCTTATTTCACAAGTCTTGACATACTATTATACCGGCTTGTCCTCATGGGCAAATTCCCTGATACTCTTATAGGCACTGACATTCATAACGCACATGATTCCTGCCTCGGCAAAAAGGAAAAGAATAATGAAAATGGCGTTTGGAATCTTGGATGCCAGCATAAGAGCCGCATCGTAGAAGCCATGGAATAAAACAGCTATTGCAATACCCCTGCGCCTCAACTTGCCTGCGCCGATTTTATCTCCCCTGTTCTCCAGAGCCTTGGCCTGTCCGTAATAATATCCCATATATATTCCAAAAATGCAGTGTCCGGGGAAAGCAGATCTTGTAAACGCAAGGCCTGCATCGGAACCTATCATATACAGCAAGTTCTCACTCAGCTCAAAGCCAAGCGCAACAGTGGTGGAATAAACAACTCCGTCAAAGCGGTAATTGAACGCCGGATGTTTCCAGGTAATAAGCCGCAGCGCAGCATATTTGCAACATTCCTCAGTCAACGCCGCCACTATGAAGGCATCCATTACAGTGAAAATAATGGACCCTCGGACTGCAATAAAGTCCAGCACAATGTCAAGCACCGAACCGATCATTATTACAACAACAGGGACCGCCAGACCACCGGCAAAAAACAGACCTACCAGCAGCGGGATCGGCTCAGGCTCGATCTTGTCAAGCCTATAGATCAGTACCAGAAGAGTAATACCCTGAATTATCGGAATAATGCAGGCAAGCGCTACGTTACCTCCATGAACAAAATATGCGGAGAGCAGCATACCAACTGTAAGTATCGCAATCACAACCATAGGGAGCTTGCGGACATAGAAAGTGTCCTTCTGCCCTGCATAATCGTAAGTCTGTGTGGAATAGCCATAGTTCTGGGCTGCATAGTTATTGTTCTGAGCCGTATAGCCCGTATTCTGCGCCGCATAACTATTGCCGGGCATCTGATAGTTATTTTGAACCGTATTGTACTGCGCTGAAGTTGCGTTACCGTAATTCTGAGCCGCACCGTAACTACTCTGAGCTGCTCCATAATTATTCTGAGCGGTTCCATAACTATACTGAGAAGCACCATAACTATTCTGAGCTGTGCCATAGCTATTCTGAGCTGCTCCGTAACCATTCTGAGCTGTGCCATAAATATTCTGGGCTGCTCCGTAGCTATTCTGAGCTGCTCCGTAATTATTCCGGGCTGCTCCGTAGCTATTCTGAGCTGCTCCGTAATTATTCCGGGCTGCTCCATAGCCATTCTGAGCTGTGCCATAGCTATTCTGAGCTGCTCCATAACCGCTCTGGGGCGCGCCATAACTACTCTGCCCCTTAGTCTGGGCATTATTTGCTGCAGTATACGGATTCTGCCACTGAGCCTGTGCTGTTGCCACATTGGTATTAGTCTGCGGCGTAGCGGTATTCATCTGACCTGCACCGGCATTCATCTGCTCAGGTGCCTTGGCACCGCAGGTTGAGCAGTATGGTGAACCCGGAGTGATCTCACTTCCACAATTAGAACAAATCAATTTTCATTCCTCCCTGACAACAATTATCTTTTCCCCTCTTTAAAAATCCCCATCATTTCGTTAGTAAGACTTAAATTATTGGGCTGGAGCACTATATCCTCTCTCTTAACCCATTCAGCGTATTTCAGCTCATTTTCATCCCTGTGTATCTCATCGTCCCCATCGGCCTCGCAGAAAAATCCTGTAAGAATGTCCTGAGCCATGCCCCAGGGCTGAGATTTATAATAACAGATGTTTTTTACACGGATCCCTGTCTCTTCCATAACTTCCCTTGCAACGGTCTCCTCGAGAGTCTCCCCAATCTCGGTGAATCCTGCCACAAGTGCATTGTGAGCATAGCCTCTGTTGTATCTCGTTATCAGAAGGCTGTCTCCCTTGGTTACTCCCACAATCACTGCGGGATTGATCCTGGGATAGATAATATTGCCGCATTCAGGACACGTAAGCGCCCTTTCCGTCCTGCTGTGTATGAGCTTTTGTCCGCATTTTCCGCAAAAATGGTTATCTTCGTACCATCTCCAGAGATGATAAGCCGTAAATATCGCAAATACATCCTTGCCCTCGAACCTATCTCTGGCATCACGTATTGAGTAATATTCACAACCCTCTTTTTCTGAAAAAGAGTCCTCCCGAACCAGGAAGAACCGCCTGTCATCCAACGAAAACAGGTATATTCCCTCTGCTGCCTCACAGTCCTTCCCTAACGGAAACAAACTTTCCTCCCGGTCGGTATAAAGAAGAATCTTACCATCGCGGTTAAAGGCAACAGCATAGTCCATATCTCCCATTTCACAGTCGATATATTCATTTCTAAGCCTACTGGGAAATATATCCTGGATCATGTTTTTGCCTCCGAATTTTTTATTCCAAAAAAATTTACTACCTAAATTTAATATGTTTTAGGTAGTAAATCAATAGTCACAATTTGCTTATTTTTTTGTTTTAAAAAGCGCCCTTTCTGACAGCCCTCAGAGCATCTGACTGAATGTCCTGATTGTAGGAAAGCTGTTTGGCAGAAGGTTTTTTAAATGAAAAAATCATAATTAAAAAATTCATGTTTTTGAGGGGTTTTTGTGGTATATTAGTTATTAGTTATGCGAAAGATGGGGGTGAAAAAATGATTATCAATAATAACACCATAGAATACAAAGAAAAGCTTGAAATTCAGTATAATCAGCGCATGGATACCCTGCTGACCGAGCTCCCTTCCTACTGCCGAGAATACGAAGTCTTCGTAAGGGACAGGAATTCCCTCAAGACCCGTATGGAATATGTCTTCGACATCTACAACTTTTTCAAATATCTTGTCAAAAAACTCCCTGAAGTCAAGACCGTAAGCGATGTTACGCCCAAAGTCCTGGAAAACCTTAATGTCTCTGATTTTGACAACTATCTGATCTGGCTCTCCGACTACAAATTTGATGATAAGGATGACAACGAGAAGGCCAAGACCAACAGTCCCGCCTCCAAGAAGAGAAAAATAATGTCCATCAAGTCACTGTACAGTTTCCTGAGCTCCAAAGGCTATATTTATGCCAATCCTTCACTGGAAGTCACTATTCCCAAGATAGCCAAAAAGCCCAGGGAAGCCATCGCTATTCTGACCACAGATCAGTGTGACAAACTCCTCAAGGTCATTGACGCAGATATTACCAAGGCTAAAAACAAGATATCCCAGACCTCCACAGTAAAGCAGACTCCCAAGGATCTCATGCGTCCCCACTTAGGAATACGTGACAAAGCAATAGTCCTTCTGATCCTCGACACGGGCCTTAGGGTTTCGGAGCTCTGCGCCATCAACTGCGGCAATATTTCCTTTAATCCGGGATATATCGATGTGATAAGACAGGGAGACGGTGATGTGATAAGAACCTCGGACAGAGTCTACCCCTCTCTCCGGGTCATGGATATTCTCAAGCACTACATGTACGATGCCAGAGACAATATCGGCGCCAACGAAGACAATTTTGACGCCCTGTTCCTTAGCTCCATCCACAGACGTATTACCCCAAGATCCGTAGAGCTCATGGTCAAAAAATACGGAAGCGAAGCCCTTGGCAGTGACGTTCACGTAGATCCAAGAGTCCTCAGGGCAACGGCCTGTGACAAAATGGAGACTGTAAAATAATGTTATCCGATCAGAATATATCAGGCAGAATCCTACTTCCCGCCACGGATATTCGATAATAGCCCTTGGACAGCCCTTCAAAATTAGAGCAGTCCCTTATCAGAACTTTTTTATCAAAAAGATTATTGTAAAGGTCGTCCTCTGTCCTGACTAAAACATAGCAGGTATCGGAAGGATAGGCCTTTATTTTTCTGCTTTCCAGAAACTTTGCCAGCTCCTGTCTGCGGTCAGCTATAATCTCCTTGGATAATGCGACATAATCAGTGTCAACGATATATTTTGCACAGGCCCGGCCCGCCTCCAGCGCAAAAACTGACATGTTCCACTCGGGAACACAGGCCTTAAGTCTGTCGATATTCTCGCAAGCACCCATACAATAGCCGATCCTCACTCCGGGAATGCCAAAGAGCTTGGTATAAGCATTTACGATGAACAGATTCGGAATGTCCTTAAGGTATCTTACAGCACTCTCTGCTCCATCGCTAAGATGAAGGAAACATTCATCAATAAGAACCGCTGCGCCCACCGATGCACATTTTTGCAGGACTGTATCAAGTACCTGCCCCGGAATTGCCCTTCCCGTGGGATTGTTGGGATTGGTCAGGATCACAAGATCAGTATCTTCCTTTATCTCCCGGGCAAAATCATCTGTAAGGGCATAGTCCTCCTCTTCCCTCAGCCTGTATTCCCTGATATTAACGCCCTCCAGAGCCTTAAGTCCGTGTCTGTAGCCGTAGAATCCCGGCACGGGAAGCACCACGTTTTTTGGGGTTATAAGCCTTATTATGGCGAAGATAAGCTCCGAGGCACCATTTCCTCCAAGAATGTTATCTGCGGTCAAAAATGAGCACTTAACAAGCTTATTTTCCGCCTCTGCCACCGCGCACCTGAAATCCCTCTGGGCGATGTCAGGATATTTTCCCACATCGTCTATCGCCCGCTCCAAAGAAGCCCTTATCTCCTTAGGACAGGGATTGGGATTGAGGTTGACCGAGAGGTCGTATTCAATTGTCTTTCCGTATATATCTCCGCCGTGTATCACTATATCTCCCTGTGGTACTAATTAATTTATTTGCCAATATACCGGCCCTCATCTCAGGGCACAATATGCGATTACCCACAGAATCACCATACAGCCCCCGCAGAGGTATTCTGTCAGGTACATAAGCAGGCTCGCTCTCTTAATATCATCTATTTCAATTTCCCTTACCGGGTCGCCGATATAGGGCTTTTTGACCACTTTGCCAAAATAACTGGCATCTCCCGCCAGTCGCAGGGACAGAGCCCCGGCGCAGACGCTCTCTGTCTGGGCGGAATTGGGACTCTTGTGATTGTATCTGTCTCTTTTGAAAATCTTCGCAGCGCCCTTAAAAGAATAATTCTTACCACCGAATAAGGTTGCCAGAATCATAAACAAGGCACTTAGTCTTGAGGGGATATAATTTGCCACATCATCCAGTTTTGCTGCGACTTTCCCGAAATATTCATAACGTGTGTTATGATATCCAACCATGGAATCCATGGTATTTATTGCCTTATATAACAGCCCTAATACCGGGCCGCCAATAAAGGTAAAGATTAGTGGTGCAATGACTCCGTCTGAAGTATTTTCTGCAATTGTCTCCACCACTGCCCTTGTGACTCCTGCTTCGTCCAGACATTCGGTATCTCTGCCCACGATCATGGATACAGCCTTCCTTGCATCCTCGATAGTGCCGTTTCTAAGCGCATCGTACACCTTCATACTCTCCACATGAAGGCTCTTGGCCGCCAGAATGTAACAGGTAAGTATTGCCTCAACTGCCATTCCCAGATACGGATGAAGAAAATAGGCCCCAAACATCAGGGCTCCGGTCACAGCCACCGTTACAGCTATAACCAATATACACAACAGAATTCCTCTTCTTTGCTCACTTTTGTAGTCCCTGTCTTTGTTTTCCACATCACCTAAGAGCTTTTTATCCAAAAATCCGATGAAACTCCCAATTGCCCTGATGGGATGGGGAATATTGTAGGGATCTCCTATGATCTGATCCAGGAAAAAACCTATGATAAATGCGATAATATGGTATTTCTCCACCTTTTTCTCCTCATACCCAAAGGGCGCTGAAAACAGCCATTACAACTAAAATAACCGTCTCGCCCGTAACTACATAATATCCTGCGGTATCCCCGGTGACGCCGCCAAAATTCCTGTTACACTTATATCCGTACAGAGGCGTATAGACTACAAGTGCCGCCACTGCACAGATTCCCGCAAAGAAATTAGTCATAAAAATATATACCAGTGACAAAATCCCCCAAAATGTCAGAATGCAGATATCAGGCACTCCGCTCTTACCTGTCTCCATAGCCAGCATTCCGTCCTTTTTGGCCCTCGGAAAAACAATACTGGTAATGCCGCAGACTGCCCTGACAAGAGGGAAACTGCCATAAAAGCCCCGGAGAATATCTGTCATGTTGCTGTCAAAGGCCCTGTACACCAACACATACGCCGCTCCGAGCCATATCAGAAGCTCTACTCCTGCTCCGATTACGGCAAAGGCTCCGATGTGGGGATCCTTCATGATCTCCAGTTTCTTTTCCTTGGATTGATAGGAGCTAAGTGCATCCTTAACGTCCATGAATCCGTCCACGTGAAATCCCCCTGTGATCACCAGCGGAACCAGCGCCGTAGATATGGCAACCACCAGTGCCGGAAGCTCCAACAGATCCAGGAGTCTTGCAGCCATAAGGGCTATACCGCCGATCACCATCCCAACCAGCGGTAAGAAAGCTATAGCATGCTTGTAATTATCTTCATCCCATTCAAAATTCGGCATGGGAATCTTCGAATACATTGAAAAAGAGATTGCCATACTCTTAAATAAGTTCATAGATCTTGTCCACCCTGCTTTTTAGATTTTTATTGACCATATCCACTATGCGGACATATTTTTTCGTATCTTCATCGTAGCTCTCTCCTTCAAGGGGAAAAGAGTTGGCTACAATAACCATATTCTCAGCTTGCTGCGCAAGGCTCATCACCGACTCCGTGATGTAGTCCGCAATCTCCTCGCAGCTCTTAGGAAGGTTCTGCTCCTCATGCATCTCATTTCCGACGAGATTAGACATGCACTCCAGAAGGCAGGTTGCCTTTGGGAGATTACCAAGTTCATCTATGAGTTCATGGACCTTAATAGTCTTCTCTATTGTCTCAAAGCCCTTCCCTTCTCTCATTTTGCGATGTTTTTTCACACGCTCTTTTCCCGATTCCCCGAAGGGGATCATGGTTGCGATATAGTATTTAGGTTCATTCCCGGCAATCTCAGCCACAAGATCTTCAGCTCTACGGGATTTGCCGCTGTCGGGAGTTCCCAGTACCAGATATATCATGTATCAAACCTCTTATATTCATCGATGCTGTAATCAGCGAACTTGGCGCCGTTCAGATAATAATCCATAACCATGTCCAGAAGAGGAAAAAGCATAAGCGCTCCTGTGCCCTCTCCCAGAGCCATATTTCCGTTGATGTAGGGCATAAGTCCCAGTTTCTCAAGCGCAAGACTATTGCCCGCTTCACGGCCTCTGTGGGAAGGAATAAGATAGTCCCTGACCCCCGGCACCAGAATGTCTGCCACGAGAGCCGCTGTATTGCTGATAACTCCGTCTGTAACCATCGGAATATGGCACTGAGCACCGCCTATGAAGGCTCCCGTAAGTCCCGCAATATCAAGACCTCCAAGGGTACTTAGTATCTCAAAAGCCCGCACTCTCTCATCTGTAATTCTGTCAAAAGAATACCGGGCTATGGCCTGTCCGATAACCTGTCTCTTACGGTCAAGCCCACTGTCGGAGAGCCCTGCTCCGCGCCCTGCCAGATTGCCCCCTGTAAACCCAAGAAGCGCTGTCAGAACCGCTGCGGAGGTTGTGGTATTACCTATCCCCATCTCGCCTGTGGCTATTATGCCATAGCCGCTGTCAGAGAGCTCTTTGACCAGGTTTCTGCCCTTTTCAATAGCGCTTAAGGCCTGTTCATAGGTCATGGCTGGTTCTTTGGTAAAATTGCAGGTCCCCCTTGAGACCTTCATGTCTCTTACTCCGGGGATTTCCTCGTCTGAATCAATTCCAATATCCACGGGAACAATATCTGTTCTGGCGTATCTTCCAAGGCTGCAGGCGCTGCTGATACCGCTACCAAGAGCCTTAGCGACGGATAAAGTAATATCCTTGCCGCTCTGGGATACTCCCTCTTCCACAATACCGTTATCAGCGCAGAATATTATGGCTGCTCTTTTAAAAGTCTGAGGATCCTTGTTTCTCTGAATGGCTCCGATCCTGCAGATCAGTTCCTCAAAGTCACCAAGCCCGTCTATAGGCTTGGAAATGCCGTCCCAACAGCTTTTGATATGGCTGTATATCGCGCTGTCCGGCTTATCTATTTTAATCTCATTTAATTCTTTCAGGATTGTATGGTCTAACATTCCAAAAACCTCGCAATTAATTCAGGTCTTGAAGGATAATACAGATGAGCAAAGCCCGCAAACACGTTTTCCTCAGCTCTGTAGCCCATCCAGGACTTTCCTGACGGCTTTGTCAGGTAGCAAAACTCCCCGTTGTCATCTGTGTCATAATAATGAAATTCATGAGCTCTGATATCCTCAGAAGCCTTGAGATATGAGGATTCCAAGGCACATGTCACTGTGACGTACCCAAAATGTCCAAGACGGTTTGTCATATGTCCCCGACCGGAAATTGCCCCCACCATTTCATAGCTTTGACCCTCCGGGTCAGTGAGGCTCTCCTGTAGGTACAAAAAGCCGCCGCACTCAGCCAGAATGGGCATTCCTGTCTTTGCAGCCCTGCGAATCTCCTCTTTCATCGATACATTTTCCGACAGTTCCTTCGCATGAAGCTCAGGATAGCCCCCGCCGATAATAAGTCTTGATACCTGAGGGACCTTTTTGTCATGAATCGGGGAAAAGAAAACAAGCTCCGCCCCCATCTGCCTCAGAAGATCGAGATTGTCCTCATAATAAAAGCAAAAAGCCTCATCAAGTGCCACTCCAACCTTAATCTTCTCTGTATTCGTTTTTAAGGACTCCGGGATGTGAAATTCCACCGGCGCCGTTATCTTTTTTGCATTCTGAGCTATTTCCACAAATTTCTCGAAATTAAGGCTCTCGGAAAGGGCATCCGCCACCTTGTCTATCATTTTTAGAAGCCCCTGAACCTCTCCGGGCATCACAAGTCCCAGATGGCGGCTCTCCAGATTAACTTCGGACATCTTAGGGAGAGTAGCAATCACAGGAATACCTGTCTCTTCCTCTATTCCTTTTTTGATATCTTCAGAAACCATTGAGGAAATGTTGTTAAGGATAACTCCTTGTATGAGCTTCTCCCTGTCATAATCACAGAATCCCTTAACAAGTGGTACCACCGATCTGCTCATACCCTTGCAGTTTACCACAAGAATAGCCGGAGTGCCTGTAATGCTTGCAATATCATATGACGAACCTTCCGTAGAATCAGCTCTTAGTCCGTCAAATAGTCCCATGACTCCTTCCAACACTCCGAAGGAGCGGCCATCAGCGCCTCTTGCCAGAGCCTCTTTTACACCAACGTTCCCCATTAAAAAGACGTCAAGGTTCCTTGAGGGAATCCCCAACACCTTCCTGTGAAACATAGGATCTATATAGTCCGGGCCGCATTTGAAGGCTCCCGGCAGGAATCCCCGCTTTTCAAGGATCCGCAGAAGTCCGCAGGTGATCAGCGTCTTGCCGCTGCCGCTTCCGGGCGCACATATCATGATTCTGGGAAAAGACTTAGTCTCTGTCATGCTTCTCCCCCTTTTGAAGAGTAATGATATATACCGGATTCAGAGCATCCGCAAGGTGATAGCTCCCGGCCTTTTTGTATCTGCAGGCAAAGACCTGAATTATGTCCGGCTCAATATTGGGGTAATCCCGCAGGCACTCCATAATCTCCGCGAAGGTCTCGGCAGTTACCGCATTTATCACGATCCTGGCGCTTTCGTTACTTGTAAATACTGTAGCTAGTATCTTGCCCATATTTCCGCCGCTGCCGCCAATAAATACATGGGTGGGAGCGGGAAGATCAAGCGCCTCCGGAGCCTCTCCATGAATGATCTCGATATTATCGGCCCCGAATTTTTCCTTATTCTGCTGCAAAAGAGCTACAGCCTCGTCTTTTTTTTCAATTGCATATACCTTAATATCCGGCGATAGTAAGGCTGCCTCGAGAGAAACAGAGCCCGTTCCCGCTCCGATATCGTAGAATACGGCATTACCGGTAAGAGCAAGCTTTCTCATGGAAAGTGCCCGTATCTCCTCTTTGGTCATAGGAGCTTTTCCGCGGATTATCTCATCGTCGGATAGTCCATGCGCAACAGGCTGATGCACAGCTGTGAGATTTTTGACATAGATAAGGCATTTGCCGCTTATATCTGCTGCAAGTTCCGGCTTTTCGGAGATTTTGAGAATCTTCTCATCAGTGGTTCCCAGATCACAGCCAACTGTCACGACCATATTCTCCCCAGTATTTTGGGCCTTAGCTGCCACAGATTCTGACATACCAATGATCTTACTGCTGCCTGCCGTTAAACTGCAGATTTCCCTTGCGTGGTCTGCATCTGAGGGAAGTATTATTACTTCTTCATTTTGAGCCACATATCCTCTTACATTGCACTGCCTTCCATGGGCACTGACAATCCGCACTTTTTCCAGAGATAGTTCTAGTCTCTCCGCCAAAAATGTCACTGAAGAGATGCCACAGATACGCTTAATCTTATAATTCCTGTCCCTGAAATATTCGGAAACCTTTTTGGCACCGCTGCATAGGCTTATATCCCCGGAAAACAACACCAGAGGGTGCTTAAATTCACTGTTTTCCTCCAGATATTCATATATTTTTTCCCCGCTGTATTCAGGAATAATTGGAGTTTCTTTATGGAATTTTTTAATAAAACCATTGCTCAAATTCCTGATAACAGCCTGGGCTCCAAAGATAACATCCGCTATCTCAAGTTCTTTTGTCAGCTCCCTTGTATAAAATTCCTCTCCGCCCGGACCGATTCCTGCAAGTGTAATATTTTTTTGAGGTACTATTTCAATCTCACAGTGCTCAGCCAGAAGCTGCAATACCTCCTCGAGACTGTAGCCCTCGCTATTCTCGCTCTTGTTCTCGGGATTTTTGAGCACAACGGCTTTAATGCCGCACTCCAGCGCTGCCTCAAGTTTCTCCGACAGTCCGCCTGTCCTTCCGCTTTCCTTCGTAAATATGGCAGAAGCATTGATCTCTTTAATGGTAGCCACGTTCATTTGCCTGGAAAATGGTCCCTGCATGGCGATTATCTGCTTTCCCGACAGGCCCGCCTTGACGCATTTGCCTATGCTCTCCTCGTTGGGCAGTACCCTGGCATAGAGCCTTGAAACATCATGGAAAGAATCACTTATGTCCTGAAGATCCTTACTACCTGTGAGAAGAAGGATGTTTCCGCTTATTGCAGCAAGCGCTGATACTGCTTCTTTTAGCGTGTCTGCGTAAATAATGTCATCTCTGCCCGTAAGTTCTTTGCCGGTGTCCCTCTTGAGCCTTAAATATCGCACCTTCGCACTGTCGCAGGCTCCTTTTATTTCCTCCGAAACCACAGTGGCAAAGGGATGTGTGGCATCCACAACTATGGTAAAGGAGCCGTCTTTAATGACTTTCTCTATCTCCCCGCGGTCTTTTCTGCCCACAAGAAGCTTGTCCTCGCCCTTTTCCGCCAGGATGTCTCTTCCGTATTCAGTTGCAACGCTGACCTCATGGGGAATACAATAGTCCCTCAGATAATCCGAGAGTATTCTTCCCTCTGTGGTTCCGCCAAAAACAAGCACTTTACCCTTCACTTCTGTATCCTCTTGCGGTGACCATATAATCACCGATATTCTCCGTGGATGAATTACCTATAAAAACAGTGCAGAACATATCTGCCTTGGCATTTTTGAGTTCCTGCAGGCTCATAACTTCGCAGCTTACACCTTCGCGGCCGATATTTCTTGTTATTCCGCAGACTATGCTGCCCGGAAGTGTTTCCATCAATATGTCGCAAGCATGGGCCAGATAGCCGGCTCTGCCCTTACTCTCAGGATTGTAGATGACTATGGCAAGGTCCGCTGATGCCGCTGCCCGCAGCCTTTTTTCGATCAGCTCCATTGGTGTCAGCCTGTCGCTCATGCTTATCAGACAGAAGTCGTGAATAAGCGGCGCTCCAAGCATTGCGGCTCCTGACAGAGCTGCCGTCACTCCCGGCACAACCTCCACCGCTACCTTGGGATAGTCACCTCCCAGCTTGTAGGCAAGCCCCGCCATGCCATATACGCCGGCATCTCCGGAGCAGATCAGAGCAACTTCGCTGCCTTCTGCTGCCTTCTCCAGTGCCATTCTGACTCTGTCCTCTTCCCTGGTCATGGCAGTACTGATAAAATCCTTGTCCGGGAAAAGAGGCTTCATTAGCTCGCAGTAAACCGTATATCCGTAGATCACGTCGCACTCCGTAAGGACCTGCGCTGCCCGAAATGTCATATCTTCTTTATCGCCGGGGCCTATTCCCACTACCCATAATTTGTTTTTGTTTTCGTTTTTATTCATGTATCTTCCTTTTACCCGCTAATCGCTATCTTTTATCTGATTTTTTCAGCCTTATATCTATCCCTGCCAGTCTCCGATCAGGCTTTCATCAGCACATCCAACATTCCTATCGCCAGTGTCATTCCATCCTTCGAGGTCTTATGAAGGACCATTTTGTCATAGCCATAGGCCGCAACCGCCCTCTCACAAACATTATCAGCGCCTGTGGCCTCCATAACCAGATCAGAGTGGGCAAAATCTCCGCCCTGTTCCATCAGAAACTCTGCCGAGTATGTCATAAATGGTATTCCCAGGCGCTCAGCCAGCTCTATAAGCCCCTGCTCATCCGCCTTTTTATCAATTGAGACCAGTGCCTTGAGGGATTTTGCATCGATTCCCAATTCCCGAAGCTTGCCGGTAAGAAAATCATAGAGTTCCTCACAGCTTTTTCCCCGTCTGCAGCCCATTCCCACAACGGTGCTCTTAGGGATAAGGCACAGCCCCTCCTCTTTCCGCATCTTTGGCGAAACAGTAAACTCTACTTCCTCTCCCGCCAGCAATCTTGCGGAAAAAGCCTTGGCTTCCTTCATGTCGTTTATGACCATGTTATTGTTTTTGGCAAAAACGTCCACAGCAAACTCACCATTCACATCTGTCGCCGTCGTGATTACCGGTACTGCAGCTATAATAGCCGCCAGCTCCCTCGCAGCCTCAACTGCGCCGCCGATATGACCTGACAGAAGCGGTATCACGAAGCTTCCCTTCTCATCTATCACCACAACTCCGGGGTCTGTGGTCTTATCCTTGCAAAAAGGTGCAATTGCTCTAACAGCGATTCCTGTCGCCCCGATAAAAACAAGTATATTTCCCTGCCTGAAGTTCTCACTTGTCCATTCAGACAGGCCGCTTGCCTTCTCATAATCTGACTCTTCCGACGTTTCCCCGGAAATGCCCTTTTTGATCCTGAGCATCAGCTCTCTTCCGGCCTCTGTAAAGCATATGAATTTATATCTTCCGCACTCGGTTTTTTCCATTTTCCCCTGCCGTATATATTCAAAATATTTTTTTAAAAATAATTTATTTGCTCGCTATTACAGATAACAGTTGTTTTCTTACTTTTCTGTACATATCGAGAGAAAGCCCATATAAAGGCTGTATAACGCCGCTGTCCACTATTTCTTTCGGTGTCATACACAGTGTAGTTCCGTCATCTTTTACCAAAAGACATCTGGCCGAAATCTCAAGTGCAAGTTCCAGCTCATGAAGTGACATTATTATGGTCACTCCCCGGGCTGAGAGCCCCTTTATTACCTCCATCAGCTCCAGTCTGTGTCTGATATCCAGATACGATGTGGGTTCATCCATTACAAGATATTCCGGATCCTGGCAGATTGCCCTTGCTATCAGCGTTCTCTGCTTCTGTCCGTCGCTCATGGCAAGAAATGCTCTGTCACTGATGTCATCGATAGCCATAAGTTCGCAGGCTTCCTTTGCTGCCTGATGATCCTCTTTTCCAAAAAGTCCGAAACCATCGCTGTAGGGAAGTCTTCCCGACAGTACCACGTCATAGGCGCTCATATGCTCAGGCTTTACCCTGTCGGTATTGACAATGGCCATGCGCCTGGCCAGCTCCTTAAGGGGAATCTTTCCTATTTCCTGATCCTCTAAAAGCACCGCTCCGCCCATTGCCCTAAGCTCTCCGGAGATACTCCTTAGAAGCGTTGATTTTCCGCCGCCATTTGGCCCGATTAGAGAGATTATCTCTCCCTTTTCCACCTGAAGATTAACTCCGGTAAGTACCGTTTTTTTATGATAACCTGCCCTTAGATCCTTAATTCTCATGTCTCTTGTGCCTCCTGATTATCATAAATATCACTATAGGTGCACCAAAAAGGGATGTAACCGCCGAAACATTTAATTCCATAGGTGCGAACATCATCCTGGCAAGAAGATCGCTGAAAAGGCAGAAAATTGCGCCTGAAATAAAGGACGCCGGAATCAGCACCACGGGCTTGGAGGATTTAAGAGACTCCCTCATAAGGAAGGGCACCGCGATTCCGATGAAGGAAACAGGTCCTGCGAAGGCTGTGACACAGGCTGACAAAAGGCTGGACAACAGTATTATCAGCACTCTGCAGAGCTTTACATTAACACCGACGCTTCTGGCATAGGACTCACCAAGCCTGAAGGCATCGAGACTCCTTGACAGGAGCAGTACTCCCAGCATCCCCACTACCACTGTAACTACACAGTATATGGCTCCTTCAATATTTGCCCCGGAGAAGCTTCCCTGGGACCAGCTGTGAAGGTTAACAATATCCGAATCATCTGCGAAGGCAATCAGGAATTCCGTGATAGCACTGCAAATGTAGCCTATCATAATTCCCGCCGCCAGAAGAGCCGCCATATTCTTGACGCTCTTGGATATTAGTATTATGAATCCCGTGGCCAGTAGCGAACCCACAAAAGCCGCAGCTATCAGCATTATCCCTGATACGCCGCCGGTAAAACTCCTTCCTGCCGCCAGAATAAGGAGAAGTGCCACCGTCATCTTAGCTCCTGAGGAAACGCCCAGAATATAAGGTCCCGCAATGGGATTGGAAAAGAACGTCTGCAGCAGAAATCCGGACACAGCAAGTGCGCCTCCCAGCACAAATGCCATAATTGTCCTTGGAAGCCTGATATTCATTATGATATTTCTCTTCTTCTCATCCGCCGCTGCGCCTGTCAGTATTTCCCAAAAGCTCCGCAGATCAATCCTTACGTTGCCCACAAGGAGATTAAGCAGTATTGACGTGATCGCCAGGATCATCAGAATTACGAACACGCACACAATACGGCGTCTGCCGCGGTCATGCATCCTTATTTTTTCCTTTGCGATATTCTGTGGTAAATTCCGGAGCGTAGAGCCTCGACATCTCATAACCGCTCTGGGCTACGGCTTTTCCCACTATGATAAGGGCTGTTTTGGTTATGCCCTCTTTGCTTGCTGCCTCCGGAAGAGTCTTAAGACTGCAGATGACCTTCTTTTCATCGGGCCAGGTGGCCTTGTAGACTATGGCGCAGGGAGTATCCTCGGTCAGTCCCGCAGCAATGAGCCTCTCAGACAGCCTCTTCGAATCTCCCGCTGACAGGAAAAAGACCATCGTGGCTTCATGGGCCGCCAGGGCCTCCACCGACTCTTTTTCCGGGACCTTGGTTCTTCCTTCCATCCTTGTTATTATGACGCTCTGGCTTATCCCCGGAAGGGTATACTCCAGATTCAGACTGGCTGCTGCCCCGCAAAAAGAGCTCACACCCGGCGTAACGTCGTAGCTTATGCCGTCCTTATCAAGAAGGTCCATCTGTTCTCTGATGGCACCATAGATACTGGGGTCTCCCGTGTGAAGTCTTACCGTCGTCAGTCCCTCTTTTTCCGCATTTTTAATTATTTCCAGCACTTCATCTATATCCAGCTTGCTGCTGTCGTGGATGCTGCAGCCCTCTTTCGCATAGTCCAGGAGCTCCGGATTAACCAGAGATCCCGCATAGATTATCACATCCGCCTTCTCTATCAGTTCCTTGCCCCTTAGAGTTATCAGATCCTTGGCTCCGGGGCCCGCACCTACAAAATGTACCATAAGCTATACTTCCTTTATCCACTCATGAGCCCCAGCCGTTGCCACAAGCTCAGTATTTTCCTTGGAAAAAACGATTACCTCAGCCTTTACTCTGCTCTCAGACCAGGTCTCAAGATATTCCCTTATTTTCTCAGCCATGAGCCGGAAAACCGCCTCTCCCCGGCCTGTCTCGTTAATTATTCCCACCGCTTCGTCCGTCATTACGCAGTTAAGAATGCGGTCTTTTACGGCTAAATATTTATCTTCGTCAAGGCACTCCTTAGACAACTGCGCCAGAATCTCCATTCTGTGGTCTCCGTACATGGAGTGGGTGTTCTTGATTCCCCCTGCCACTTTAACGAGCTTACCTATATGCCCTGCAAAGAGTAGCCTTGATAAACCTGCTTCTGCAGCCATTTTCACGGTATCGCAGATAAAATTTGAACTCATGACCACGTCATTTTCATCGATGCCGTAGACCTCCTGCAGGAAAGTTAAGCCGTAATTACCCGGCGCCGCCATCAGCATATCCCTGCCCTCGGCTCTTCTAACACTTATTTCCGTGCGAATGGTATCAAGAAGCGCCGTATCACTCATGGGTTCCACGATTCCGGTGGTTCCAAGAATCGATATACCTCCAACAATGCCAAGCTTAGGATTAAAGGTCTTCTCTGCCAGCTCTTTTCCTCCGGGAACGCTGATGGTAACTCTCACTCCCCGGTCTGTCATATCGTACTTTTCAAGAACTGCCTCAAGGCTCTCCCTGATCATTTTTCTCGGAACAGAGTTAATGGCCGCATTGCCCACAGGCTGATCCATTCCGGGTTTGGTAACCCTTCCCACGCCTTCTCCGCCGTCTATATTGATTTCCGGCTCCTGCACCAGCTCTACCGTTGCAAAGATCTTGGAACCTGCGGTTACATCAGGATCATCTCCTCCATCCTTGATAACGGCGCAGCTCACCGTCTTCTTAGCTTCATCTCTTTCGATATCCGTAATCTCAGCATTATAGGCAATCCCCTTGGGAGTCATAATACTGACATTATGAATATCGCTTCCCGTTATCAGCATGATAAGCGCAGCTTTAGAGGCAGCCGCAGCGCAGCTCCCTGTAGTAAAACCGCATCTTAACCTCTTATCACCCTTTACGATGAATAATCCTTCTTCACTGATCTCCATAAACTACTTAACACCGCTTCGTAAGGCTGTACAGAATAGAATTACAGATTGCCGCAGCCACTGTGCTTCCGCCCTTTCTGCCTCTGTTCACAATATAGGGGACGCCACTATCTATTATAAGCTCCTTGGCCTCAACCACGTTTACAAAGCCCACCGGTACGCCTATAACCAGCTCCGGCTTAAGAGCCCCTTCCTCCATCAGCTCCTTGATCCTAACCAGCGCCGTGGGAGCATTGCCTATTGCGAAGATCATCGGTACTTCCAGCTTTGCAGCCTTCTCCATGCTGACTATGGCTCTGGTAACTTCTCTTTCCTTAGCCTCTTTTGCCACGTCCTCATCTGCCATAAAGCAGTGAACCTCGCCCCCGAACTTAGCCAGGGTCTTCTTGCTGATGCCTGAAAAAGCCATATTTGTGTCGGTAACTATATGAGCCCCCGCCTGTATGGCCTTCCTGGCTTTGGCAATCACATCTGCTGAAAACACAAGGGTATCTGCGTACTCGAAATCTGCCGTGGTATGAATAACCCTCATTACTGTGGGAAGAAGCTCTTCGTCAATGTCTTTTCCCAGCTCTTTTAATTCCTGTCCTATTATTCTAAAGCTCTCCTTCTCTATATCAGAAGGCTTGATATGTTCAAGATTCATTCACATTCCTCACACAATAATGAATTTGATCAGTATGATCATATTCCGATGATCCTGTAGATCATTTCCCAGTCAAGGCTCTGCCTCAGAACATCCGCCAGTCTGTTCAGCTCTTTTTCCTGATGAACGAAGGCTCCCTCAATCTCAGGAACCGGCTCCGTTATGCCCTTTTTGTCATAAACCAGCTTAAGCAGGGCCTGTGTCAGGTCCGCTGAATCAAAAATGCCGTGGATATAGGTCCCCAGCACATTCTCATTGGCAATTACGGGAAAAGTATCAGTGTCTGCAGTACTTTCTCCCATATGAATCTCATAGCCCGTAACCTCCATTCCGGAAAGCGGCGCATAGACTCCGGTCAGATTACCGATTGTCCCGCTGACCTGACGCAGGTTCTTGGTCTTTTCGAAAACCGTATCCACATGCAGTAGAGACAGGCCTTTTGCTTCTCCTCCCGTCTCACTGCACTCCGGATCTGTGATGCATCTCCCCAGCATCTGAAAACCGCCGCATATGCCGATAACAAGCACCCCGTTACCGGCAAGTTCACCTATTTTTGCGGCGAACCCCTCTTTATAAAGCCACGTAAGATCACCAAGAGTGTTCTTGGTGCCGGGCAATATAACAATATCAATATCTTCCAGTTCCTCCGGTGAAGTCGCATAGAACAGACTCACCCCCGGTATATTTTCAAAGATGGTAAAATCCGTATAATTGCTGATAAAAGGAAGCCTTACAACAGCTATCCTGACCTTGGCGTCTGCTGCCGTCTCGCTGCCTCGCCTTAACCTCTCGGACACACTGTCCTCTTCATCAAGATCCAGCTTCACATAGGGCACGATCCCTGCAAAGGGGATGTCACTATAAGCCCCAAACATCTCAAGTCCCGGCTCCAGAAGCGTCACATCTCCTCTGAATTTATTGATTATCAGACCCTTTACCCTATCTCGTTCTTCCCGGGAAAAAAGGCTGATGGTACCCAGGAGTTGTGCGAACACTCCACCGGGATCAATATCTCCAGCAAGAATTACCGGTGCATCAAGGATCTCCGCAAGGCCCATATTTACTATGTCATTTTCCCTGAGGTTGATCTCCACAGGGCTTCCGGCGCCTTCGATCACGATGATATCGGAATCCTTGGCCAATCTGTCATAGGCAGCCCTGATATCAGGAATAAGGCTCCTCTTCATCCTGAAATACTCCCTGGCCGGCATGTTTCCTATGGGAAGCCCGTTAACAATGACCTGCGAGGTGGTATCCCCCATAGGCTTCAGAAGTATCGGATTCATGTCCGAAGAGGGCTGTCTTCCCGCCGCCACAGCCTGAAGGGCCTGGGCTCTCCCTATTTCCCTGTTGTCAGGGGTTACGAAGGAATTAAGGGCCATGTTCTGGGATTTAAAGGGCGCAACTCTATAGCCGTCCTGCATAAGAACTCTTAGTATCCCCGCTGTCAGTATGCTTTTTCCAACTCCGGACATGGTGCCCTGGATCATTAGATTTTTGGCCAAATATTTTACCTCTTAAGTTTATGGAAAAACTCCGTTTCCTCTTTTTCCTCATTTATTACGCTGTAAAGGTCCCTGATTATGGTTCCCGTGCTGTCAGAGAGCTGATACAGGGACTTATCCGTATACCAGACATTTCCCGATAAAACAGCCCCGAAGTCGCCAAACACGGCGTCCTCCTCAACGAGCTGCGTAAGAGTCTCCGGCGCATCCTGAATAGTTGCATTATAGATAAGTATGTCGGCATTCTGTGCGTAGTCATAGAACGCCTCAACACTGATAGTTACCTGGGATGCTGCGCTGTCATCATCTCCTGTTGGCGCCAGATACGTTCCTCCTGCCATTCCCACAATCTTGGCAAAATAGTCTCCGCTTCTTCTGGTGACTATCTGATGATTGGAATTAATGGAAAAGATCGCAACGTTTTTGCCTGAAACATCACTTAAATCCAGCGACTCAACATGCTGCTCCTGCTCAGAAAAAATCTCACTGGCAGCCTCTTCTTTGCCGGCTATAACGCCGTATACTTTAACCCATTCGCATCTTCCAAGGGGTTCTTGCTCATAGCTTGACCTGTCGATAAAAACCGGAATTCCCAGCTGTTCCAATTTCTCCCGAACCTTGGGAACATGCAGGATCATAGTGTTTTCAATGGCAAGATCCACGTCCTTCATGACTATCTGCTCATAGTCGGGAGCGCTGTATTTACCGCCATAGGCAAGGTTTCCACTCTCCATGGCCTCTTTTGCCGAATCAATGTACCAGTCATCCTGCATGGTGCCTGATAAAGCGATGTCTCCAACGCTTCCAAGGCTGTCGAAATGGCACATGACACTTGAAGCCGCCATATATACTGAGTCCAGCGGTCTCATAAGTACAGTGATATCGGATGAAACCTGTGGAATTTCTCCTCCTTCCGGAATGAGAAGGTAGTTACTGCCATCATCCACGCTTATTACAACGTATTCATCGCTGTAACGGTGAATGCGGTAACACTGCGCATAGGCATTTTCGTCTGTAGAAATATAGGTAAGGCCCGGTATTGCAGGCGGCTGTAGCGCAGCCCCATTTGATGGATTCTTAGTAACATCGCTACTCTCTGCCTGATTATCAGCAGCTGCAGTCTCTTCGGCACCGTCACCGCCTCCAATAGTAAGAAGCAGCGTATATTCAATAAGGTGAGGCTTGCTCATGGCAGTGGTATCCGCCTGAACTGCGAACTCTTTTCCCAGAACAACAGGAACTTCAAATACAGAGCCGCCCTCGGTGCTGACAGGGTAAAAAGTCTGTCCGTCAACCACCATATAATCATAATTGGAGCTGCTCCATATCAGTGTTGCCACAGCCTTCCCGTCCCTTACGGTGACGCGGCATGGGCTCTCTATATATGCCTTACCGCTTCCTCCCTTAAGCACCACGGATGCGGTGTATTCCCCATCGGAAACACCGCCGCATCCCGTAATACATAAGAATATTGTAAGCAGAAGAATAAGGCTTTTTATATACTGAACAACCTCTCTTTTTTGCTCCATACCTATTATTTGATCATATCACCTGTGTGCTTAACATAGATATCCTGAACTGCTTCAATTCCGCCAAGACCTGAGATCTGGCAGTCTACGCTCTCGAAGCTTCCGTCTGCTTCAAAGCCGCTCTTCCAGGAATCCTCATCATCTCCTGCCATATCGTTGTTGGCGTGGTCTCCTGCAACAACCATGAGGGGTCTTAACACAACCTTCTTGTAGCCTGCCTCTTTTACTGCTGCAATAACATTTGTCAGCTCGGTCTCCTCGGGCTCGCCCTCAACGGTTCCGATAAACACGTTCTCATAACCAAGCTTCTGCATCTGAGTCTGCATCTGACTGTAGGTAACCTTTGCTGTATGTGAAGTTCCGTGGCCCATGAATACGAAGGCTACTCCTTCATCCTTTGCTGCTGCAAGATCGGCAAAACCGGCCTCTTTTACTGCTGCCTCTGTTACAGCAACTGCTACCTTTTCCTTATCCTCGTTGATCTCGGAAGCATCTTTTCCCACAGTTCCAAGTAAAGGCTCAGCGATGGCTACTGTCTCGAACTTGTCCTTGTAGCTCTCAACAACTTCCATCAGCTCATCGTACTCAGCGCCATGCATAAGGTGTGTAGGCTGGATAACAAGGTTCTTAACGCCGTTGTCAACAGCTCTCTGAAGGGCCTGCTCCACGTTGTCGATCTTCTCAGCATCCCTTGCGTATACGTGATTGATAATGATCTGAGCTGTAAAAGCTCGTCTAACTGACCAGTCAGGATAAGCTGCTGCAAGGGCCTTCTCGATACCGCCGATGTCCTTGGCTCTGCTGTCATTGAAGGATGTTCCGAAACTTACAACAAGAAGCTCATTTTCTCCGATATCATCTCCATTAAGGGGATCATCCTTACTCGCATCTCCTGTATCTCTTCCAAAGTAGTCAGGATCTGCATCTTCGCCCTCTACAAGTTCCTTCTGATCATCTGTAAGAGCATCCCAGGCTGCCTTAGCCTTTTCGCAATCCGCGTAGGTGTTGTCGTTGTAGGTCTGAACATAAATTGCATCAATAAGATCTGCTACTTCCTTAGCCAATTTCTCGTCCTCTTCTCCATTAGATGCCTGAACATCAGATACTGTTACTTCATGGTCGTACCATTTTCCCTTGGTTCCTATAAGAGCCAGCGGGAATCCTGCGTCAATGGCAGGTACGGGAACATCAAAGCCGTATACTTCTTCTGTGGTTCCATCCTCATATTTAACTATATCTGTTGTGGGCTCAAGAAGAACTGCGCCGTCCTTCTGGGCATCCTCGGCACTTCCTGGGAAAAGATTGATGATATTCTTGGAAGGAAGTGTGATATGAATGGTCATCTCTCCATTCTGCACCTTAAGAATTCCCTTATCTCCATAGGCTTCATTGATGTGGAACATGCTTGAATCTGTTGTGAAAGTTGCTGTGTAGGTTCCATCCTCAAGAACTGCTGTGTCCTCTGCTGGTTCCTCAGCCTTTTCAGCTGTGACGGACTCAACGTTCTCTTCCTTTACTTCTTCGCTTACTGCCTCCGTGGCCTGGGGTTCAGCTTCCTGAACTGCCTTTTCTCCGCAGCCTGCTGTTACTGCAGCTACCATTGTCGCAGCCATAAGGACTGCCAGCATTTTCTTTTTCATAATAATGTCTCCTTAAATGTTATATAATATATATGTGAAATATATATAATCGAGTAGGCTGACTCCTACTTGATTTCGCACACGAACATTCCGCATTTCATGCTCCATGTTCTTACGACCGGCAAATGAATTTGTATGCAAGCATCCATTCGCTTGCCGGTCTTGTGCTACAAAAAAAGCCTCCACCAAGATGGTGAAGACTTTTATGTGCACAAAATCAAAGCAAATGCGCCGATACGCTCATTTCGGGCATTTACCTACATAGCTTTGTACAGTCAATTCCTCGTGACTTGGTTTCCCATGTACGACGACAGGCAGGTCTCCCGGCTGATCGATATGACTACAGTCTCGCTTCTTTCGCCTTCCCGGACCACTCCAGTGACATAATGAAAAAAGCTCTCGAAACACGGTGAC